>CAYLMG010000027.1:0-9986 GCA_964384565.1 uncultured Pirellulales bacterium
GCTGTAGATGTCGGCGATTATATTACTACAGCCCAATCAACGCGTTTCTCGGCTGATATTATCAGTACCAGCGGTAACGGAAGGGCCTATCGCAGATACAGGGTTGTTCTTGATATGCAGAGTGAGCCGCCCTCTATTATTTATTGGAAGGAGCTGACTCATCTGGGCTGGCCGCTTGATACGGAGATAATTTCAATGTTGCGTTCAGGTTTGTAATTGTAAGAAAGTTAATTTGCTCTGTTTTGGTGAGCACAGGTTATGCTGATAAATCATAAAATATTAGGACTTGATATTGAAGAGCATTCGATACTTGCAGCCGAGCTTCGCGCAAACGGAAAGCACTGCGAGGTTAGAAGTGTTGCGGAATTTGTTTTTCCGGAAAACGTTTCTTTCGACAAACCCGCTGAATTGGGTCAGCACCTCCATGAGTTTCTCAGCAGTAATCACTTCTCTGCCAAGAACGCTGTCATTGGTATTCCAGTTAAGTGGCTGATTATGCGACGGGAAGAAATTCCGCCTGCCGGTGCGGATTCTTTGGCCTCGATTCTCAGGATAAAGGCTGAGCGGGATTTTTCACTGGACTATAATGACCTTGTCTTCGACTATATAGGCCGGGGTCGTGCGACGGAAAAAAGCTCTTTGCTTCTTGTCGCGACTCTGCGTCAAAGGATAGAGCAGCTTGTTGAAACATCGCATGCTGCCGGCCTGACCGTCCTTTCGATTACCTCGTCATTTTTGGTGGTTGCTTCGGCTTTCAGACAGACAGGCTTCGAAAACGGTTACGCATTATATATAAGGCCGAACTATGCTGAGTTTTTAGTTCAACAAAATAAAAGTGTCACTCTGTTAAGACATATACCGCTGTCTGTTGGAGCACGGCAGGATGCGAAGACCGATGTAAGTACCCTTGACAGGGAGCTGCGGCGTTTGATTTCTGTTTTGCCAAATTCCGGCAGTGATACTGGTACTGGAAAGTTATTCATATGGAATGCAGCGAATATCAGCCCCGAGGACTTACAGGTTTTCGAACAAAACATTTCGCTGCAGGTGGAAATTGTAAATGGTACTGCTAATTTGGCGGTTAAAAAATCTATAAGGTCAGGTGAATCCGGAATTGGTCGTTTCGCTGCTGCCATATCTCTTGCATCGGCAGCAGGCAAGCCTAAATTACTGGGTATCGATTTTCTGAATTCTCATATCCATCCGGAAAGGAAAGCGGCAGATGGCAGGCGGATTCTGCGTGCAGTATTGGTTGGCCTGGCGGTTGTTTTGTGCGGCCTGTTTATAATTTTAGGCTGGTACAGTCGGAAGGCAGAAGTTGCCGAATTAAGAACGCGTCTGGAGGGTATGAAGCAGGACATCACCGAAGCTGAAGCGGTTATTGATAAGGTCTCTTTTTCCAGAGGCTGGTACTCAGCAAGGCCCCCGTTTCTTGATTGTTTAAAGCAATTAACACTGGCTTTCCCTACGCAGACAGACATATGGGTTACAAGTCTGGCTATACGAGAAGATATGCAGGCAAATGTTACCGGCAAGAGTTTGGACGAAAAAAGTGTTCTGCAATTACTGGATGCGTTGAAATCAAATGTTTCTTTTTCTGACGTAGAGATGCTCTATATGCGTAATATCGGAAGATCGACCAAAGAAATCTCTTTTGCAATAAGTTTCACTTTTATTGATGGAAGGTAAGCAGATGATTATTTCGAAACGCGAAAAATACATTCTGCTTGTTACATTGACGGTAGTGACGATACTCGTCGCTGACAGATATGTTGTGACGCCTCTGATGTCTGTGTGGGCACAGGTAAAGACTGAAAAACAGGCTTTACTTGACCAAATGAATTATGCCCAAAGCCTGTTCGAACGCAAAGCTTTGATGGAACGAAAATGGCAGGATATGATTTCCAGCGGCCTGGAACGTGATGTTTCGAAAACCGAAAGCAAAGTATTGAATGCGGTACGACAATGGTCGCAGGAATGCGATTTTGTGCTCTCTTCCGTGAAGCCGGAGCGTCTGACCGGGCGGGAAACTCTGCAGGAGATTACCTTTCAGGTTGCCGGTACCGGGACTATGCAATCAGTCAGCGGGCTCATCTGGCGAATCGAAAACGCTCAGCTTCCAATCAGGATTAAGGACATCCAGCTCGGTTCCCGTACCGAGGGTGTTGATGATATGTCCCTTCAATTGAAATTGTCGTCGATTTACCTGTATATCGAAGTGAATGATGAAAAAATGGAGATTTGACAATGTATATCGAAAACAAGCTCAGAAAAATTATAAGCAATTATAAAATCTTTGTTTTTATGCTGTTGCTTTTGGCCGGTGTTAGTTTTGCCCTAAGTGCCGAACGGGGAGATGATGCTCAGTTTTGGGATAATTACAGAGTGTTGGTGGAACAAAATATTTTTTCCCGTCAGCGCGGCCAAGCCTTGAGAAGAGATGACAGCAAGCCGAAAGAGCCCCCGGCTCCCGCTCCGGAAAGTTACTTTGTGCTCAAAGGTATTGTTCGGCAAAATGAAGAGTATGTCGCATTTTTGGAAGACACAAGGATGGGCGAAACAATAAGGGCCCGAGCCGGGGATAGCATTGCGACAGGCCGGTTGAAAAGCCTTACGCTTGATAATATTGAATTCGAAATGGGCACCGATACGATAGAGGTCAGAATAGGCGATAATCTTCAGGGAAAAGCCCCGACACTTTCAGTGACATATAATGAACTAATCGAATGGTCGCAATCTTCTTCCAAAAGCTCTGAAAATGAGCCTTCAGGACAAGAGAAAGGCCAGAGCAGTGAAGATGAGGAGATCTTGAGAAGATTAATGGAAAGACGGAGAAGGGAAATCGGAGGATAACTGATTATTGATACTACTAACCAATTTAATTTTGGTTTGATAAAGGAACTTAAAACAAATGTGTAACTTAAAAAGAATTTTACTTGTGGCTTTTATGCTTTTGTTCATTTTACTAACAAACGGTGCTACACCCGCTGAGCAGGAGGATTCCAACAACACGTCTATGGCTGATACAAAGATATTGCTTAATTTCAAAGATGCTTCCCTGGAGACGATACTCGAATATCTTTCCGAAGTTGCCGGCCTTGTTGTGGTAGCGGATGAAAGTCTGGGCGACCGTTTAACTGTTATCAGCAGGCAAAGCCTGAATATAGACGAAGCTGTTTCTCTTATCAACACGATACTTAAGGAAAAAGGCTACGCTGCAGTCCGGATGGGCAGAACACTGAAAATTGTCACACTGGATGAAGCGAAAAAAATGAATATCCCCGTACGCTCGGGAACAGACCCTGAGAAGATCATTGCAAGCGATGATTTGGTTACTCATGTCATTCCCATACGATATGCGAATGCTGTCAGATTGCGAGAGGACCTCGCTTCACTAATTCCTACTTATGCGGACCTGACAGCTAATGAAGACAGTAATGTATTGATTCTTACTGCTACTACTGCTGATATAAAACGGTTTGTGGAAATAGTCAGTGCTCTCGACACTCATTTGTCGGCAGTTGCTGAGGTCAGGGTTTATCGTTTGAATTATGCTAATGCCACAAATGTGGCAGAGCTGATTAATACGATATTTGAACAGCAACAGCAGGGTGGTTCAAGCTCTCAGGATGAAGGTCCGTTTGGAAGAATAAGGGAGTTTATGAGACGAGGCGGCCGGGGGGGCGGGCAGGATTCGAGTTCTCAAGAAACAACTGGTCCTCGCACAAGCGTAAGCGCGGCAGCTGATGAGCGTACCAATACCGTGGTTGTCAGTGGACCTTCTGATGTCCTGACAGTGATTGATGGCGTAATCAAGGATTTGGATTCCAAGCCGGGGGAAGAGCTTACAGTATTTACCTATCATTTGAAGAACGCACAGGCCGAAAATCTCCAGGAAGTGCTCAATAATCTTTACACTGAAATGAGCTCTCTTACTACCGGTCAGACTGGTACACGGACAGGGGGGACTGGCGGCCGGGGAGGTTTTATGGGAATGGGAATAGGAACCGGTGCACAATCTATCAGCGACCTGTTAGAGCAGGTGTATTTCGAAGCTGATACGGATACGAATGCTTTGCTTGTTATGGCTACACCGAAGAATTGGGCTCGAGTCAAAAAGATACTGGATGATTTGGACAAACCTGTTCCGCAGGTTCTTATAAAAGTTCTGCTGGCGGAGGTTACACACAGCGATTCGCTTGACCTGGGCATCGAATTTTCGATGCTGAATATGCGAAGCAGCGGGGACAACTATCTTACTTCGACGGATTTCGGTCTGGAAAATGTGACGAAGGGACTTATCTTAAATATCATCGAAGGAGAAGTTGACATAGCGTTGCGTGCATTGGAAGAGGTCGGAAAGCTGGACATACTCTCGAGGCCGTATATACTAACCAGTAACAACCAGACTGCGACCATTACCGTGGGCGAAGAAGTGCCTTTTATCCGGGACACACGATTAACAGAGACCGGCCAGACAATAAACACAATCGAGTATGAGGATATTGGAATTATTCTTGAAGTTACTCCGCATATAAATCCGGATGGTTTGGTTATTATGGATGTGAGCCCGGAAATATCTGCAACCACTGCTAAAACCGTACCAATATCGGAAACGGTTAACGCATCTGTTTTTGCCAAGCGTTCCTCTGTAAGCCGTGTTTCTGTACATGACGGCCAAACCATTGTCATAGGCGGGCTGGTTAAGGACCAGTTAACTGAAAGCGTGGAGAAGGTACCGTTGCTCGGAGATATCCCTCTGGTGGGAGCTGCGTTCCGGAATACTGAAAAAGACAAAGAAAAAACCGAACTTTTGATATTCCTAACGCCGTACGTTGTGACAAGGCCTGAAGAATTACAGCAAATGTCTGAATCGGTGCAATCGGAAAGTCAATTAGTTCCGAATGCAGTAGGTCCTGGTATTTTTGAGGAGCATATGCGTGGCATGCGGGGTCGGGATATCAAAGATGCTATTGGAAATCTTGAGAAGTCTCTTTCAGATGACCAGCAGCAGTAGCCGGTCTCGGTAATACCACGACATAGGTTATTCTCTGTTTTCAGAGGGGTAGATGTCTTCGTTTATATCGGTATTTTCAGTTTGCTCACATCTTTTTTATTAAAATTTCAGTTAAAAGAATTAGGCTGCAAATATCTTGTGATGTGAAAAGAATTGACAGGTAAACAGGGAAATTGTTAAATTACAGTCATAAAATGCGCCCGTAGCTCAGCAGGACAGAGCAACGGATTTCTAATCCGTAGGTCACAGGTTCGAATCCTGTCGGGCGTATTTTCGTAATCTTTTAATTTTCAAAGAGTTACGGTTTTCAGATTTTTTTACTTTCCTTAAAAGATTTACCATTTTTGCCGAAGTGGGTCGTTTTTGGGTCAGTCAGTTCGTTTCTCAGGATTTCTGACTGCGCTCCTCTGGCTTTTTCCAAATAGTTTTTTTCAACTGCCAAGTAATACTTTTGAGTTGTTTTGATGTCACTATGCACAGCAGGTTTCTGAGCATTCAGATATGCTTTCAGTTGATGATTTAGCTGCGATGTATATTTGCTGATTTTCAAAATCAATATCCGCATAGGTCAGATTCAGGATTTCGTCTCGCCTAAGGCTGCTTTTGTAGGCAACTGAGATAATCGCTCTCTACCAAATATTATCGGCAGTGTTTTCTACTGTACATTTTTCCATCATTTCCAAACCATCTGACGATTCTGCATTGAATTTTATCGAATTCATGTGTTGCGAAAATATCTGAGACATTCGTTGCAGATAATTTGGCCGGAATCAATTCTTGAACCTGTCTCATTTAAGAGAGGTTTATCACAACCTTCACATATTGTTTTTTGCTTGCAGGCTTTAAGAAAATCATCCGTTAGGTTTATGGCTCTGCAATCGGCCTGGTTTGCTGCTTCAAACTCTTGTTTACAATCACTGTTGCTCCTGGCATACATAGCAGTAGTCCTGTAGCTTGCGTGACCAGCTTGTTCCTGGACGAATCGCAGGTCTCGTTGAGCATTGTAAAGGTTAACCATAAAGGTACGTCGAAGCATGTACGGATGCAGCTTACCTATGAGGGCTTTTTCACCAATGCTCTTAATTTTGCTGTAGACACTGATGTAAGTGAAGCGATTACCGCGTTCGTTGATAAGCAGAGGATCGTACGGCTTAGCTGCTTTTCTGTAGAGCCTTACAAACCTTTGTAGGAAATTGGCTATTGTTGTGCTAATATCAATGTGCCTGACAATGTTGCCGTTGTCATCACGCACGTTCAAAATATTTTTTCCGTGATGTACTGGTAAGTCTCGAATATTCAGATTGCATAATTCGCGAGGCCGTAATCCAGTGTTTACCAGCAGCAGAACTATGAGTTCATCAATAACTGCTCTGGTTGTTCCCCTTTCTCTGGCCAGGTCAGACTTTTTTTTCACAAATTGTAACAATTTTTTTAGCTGGGCTTGCGGCAGGTATTTGCCCGTTGTTGACTTGTTTCTTTGTGTTTTTAGCTCTTTCACTTTTTACTCCTCCTATTACAAATGTTTTAATTAAACTTATAATAATATAAGCTAATACAGATAATTTTGCAAGTAAAACTTCTAAGAAAATAAGTTTTTTTACGGATTGCGATTTGTTAGAGTTATGGCGGATACCTTTATAATATCGTGTTATTTTTCTTTGAGAACGGCTTTTTGATAAACTTATAATAATATTATCATAAACAAGTTATTTTACGGCTACTAACTTATTAAAACGAGAATTATCCTGCAGGGTAAAGGTATCTAAGAGTTGTATCTAAAATCTTATCATTATTCTATTCTTAGACAAATAATTTCTATTACCCCTTTCCTAACGGCCGGTGTTCTGTTAGGACGACAATAAAAAAAATTTTTTTTCTTGACAAAAATCAGAAAAAGTGTGAGCATATTTGAAAAATAAGCGTACGAAACTGAATCATGAGTTTCGTTTCTGTAGACGGATGTATTAGTAGGAATGAGGTGTGTTCTGGAAAAGTGAGGAGTTTTCCTGTATTTGTTTTTTTAAGGAAGACTTTGCACGCTCAGAGTAACAACTGCCGTTAAATGTACAACGCGAGGAGAGGCAGCGTTGGGAATATTTAGACGCAGCAATGGACGAAAAGCATATCGGAAAACACTTTCCGTAGAGAGTTACCCAATAAGTTTCGAACCGCTCGAACCCCGGTTAATGCTCTCTGCTGATTTGGGCACACCCGGGATATTGGCCGGTGCCATTTCGGACGGCATAAGCCAATTCAGCACTGACCTTACAACCTTCATCGACAGCGCAAGCATCCAGGACAACCTGAACACAAAAATGCCTCTGATCGTTCGCAACATCGGGGAAAGCATCCTTGATTATCACAGTGAGGCGCCAGAACTCAGAGATCTGTTTTCTGTAAAAGTCGACCTCAACGGTGATGGCGAAATTGGAGGTAGTGGAGATCTCAACGGTGACGATGTTGTAGATGGCAAAGACACAGCGATTGCTGCTGCTGAGCTCGCCCTTCAGCCTTACGCAGTTGGCGATAAAGTTGATTTGTTTGCAAGTAGTTATAAATTACTGCAAGATAATTTCTTTGATGAAATCACGAATTATTTAGACGTCACCAATCCTGTAGCTACCGCCAACGAACTTATTGCCTGGTTGAACAATGGTGATCGAGATATTTCGGAAGGGCTTGCCCAAGGAAACGGTATACTGGCGGGCCAAATTGACCTTACTTTCGGAAACGCTACTCCCTCTGCCCCCGGTAATCAAATCAATTTTACTCTACCGTTCACTCTTACCTTCACCAACGAAATGCCCGTGGATCTCGGCATCGGCATCGATGAGTTCGGTATCTCCCTGCCGAGCGCCACTCTGATGGTGGAAGCATCGCTCGGTTTCACGCTCAATTTCGGTGTGTTCACATCGGGAGAGGTTGCAAACGAGTATGATTTCTTCCTTGATCCCTCTACCCTTACCTTGAAAGCCGAAGCTGAGATAAATCCATTTAATGCGGATATGAATCTCGGCTTCCTCGGTCTTGAGGTAGATGGCGGTAAGATAAAACTGCTGGCAAAGATCGAGGCAACCTTAAGTGATCCCACAGACTCGACCGGCAGTTCCAATCTGGGCTTCAGTTCGAGCCAGACAGGATACGACAGCCTGACGGCTGCGACCCCCAAAGACCCCAGCGATTTTAGCCTGGACCATGAGGTTCGCTTTTTCCTGCGAGTGGGCAACGCCGATACCAGGGAGATAAGCGTTGCCGCAGCCGGTAGTAAAGCAACTCTGTTAGCCAACATTAACGCCGGGCTAACTGCTGCCGGCTTTAATTACATCACAGCAAGTGCTCCGGGCAACAATATTATCCTTACCTTGAACCACGACCCCGAAGAGCTCGGGTTTACAACCTCCAATAAAACCGGGACGGGTACTCTTATAGCTGACGCTGCGCCTAACTTCACTGATGGAAATTTCGACTTTCTGCTTTCGATTGACGGGGCGAAGCCGGTAAAATATTCGGTCACCGGGGCAGGCGATATCGGTTCCCTGATAATAAAGCTGAATGCCGTCCTGCCCGGTGGGGTGACTGCCTCAAATGTCGGCGGAAAGGTGCAGTTTGCTTACGTCGGTGAGATGCAGGTTGTTGACAGCATAGCGGTATATGCGGACAAGATTTCTTATTCAGATTTGGTTGATGCAGCCGGCAATATAACCAGGATTTTCCCGAGTTCGGCCACCACGGGCTCTGAAGTTCTCTACGAGCTTCCTATAACTGTGAAAACAAATATTGGTGGTTATACCATCGATTTAGGATATACCCTTACTAATGTGGCAATTCTGTTTTCCTCGTCTGATCCCTTTGCCCTGGCCGCGCCGACCGAAGACCACGATACAGGTGATATTCGCTTTGACCTTGATTTTGACTTTGATTTTGACACAAATAGTGGAGGTATCCAACCTGATCCGGACCAAGAGGAAATCTTCAAAAACTTCGGCAATATCAATTCATCCGACGTTGTCAGCCTGCTGCGGCAGCTTGGCAATGGCCTTGCCGAGATTAATAACAGCTACTTTTTGGAAGATTTAAGTATTCCATTTGCCGAAGCGACCATCGGCAGAATTCTGGATTTTGCCGATATGATCTCCGATACGCTTATTCTGGATGATAAAGACACATCTGACACCAGCGATGATGTCTCGAAGCTTCTCGAGAAAGTTAACGACCCGCCCACCGATGATGACAATCTGCCCGTTTTCTTCACAGCCCAGGAATTGGCTCTGGAGCTGGCAAAAATATTATCACCTGGCGATATCAGCGGGATGATTACTACCCTGGCACCGCACTTTGACGTTGGTACGGGTGAGCTGACATATAACCTGTCTCTTTCGCATGAGCTGGCATCACTCGAGATTCCACTTGATTTCGACCTTGACCTCAGCCCCCTTGTCGACATCAGCAGCGATACGAAAATCATCCTTGAAGCCACCGCCGATCTCAATTTCACCTTCGGGCTTGATCTTGGCGCCCTGGGCGGCAGTAGCGGCCCGCTGGAAGAAGGAACGCTCCTCGACGACCTTGGGATTGAAGTCAAGACCGACCCTGCTATCACGGCAGAGAATGAAGTGCGAATCATCTATGGCCAGCTCGGTTCGGATGCCCATTTCGGCCTGCTTATCAATGGCTACACAGCCAATAAGATTACCTTCAATGGCGCCACTGCCGTCGATAAGGATAATGACACACTTACCCTCCCCGGACACGGATTATCAGATGGTGATGTAGTTGTCTACAGCAAGGGCGACTCCGCCAACAATGCTATCGGAGGGCTTTCCGAGAATGGAACCTATTTCGTAATTGAGGTAGACCCTAATACCATTAAGTTAGCGACCAGCTGGGATAATGCTACGGCAGTCTCACCGGTTGCCATTGATTTGACCGCAGCCGGAACAGGGACCGACCAGTTCCTGCTGAAGGCAGT
>CAYLMG010000027.1:10086-12935 GCA_964384565.1 uncultured Pirellulales bacterium
GCAGCAGGATTAGATTCTAAAATTGAGGCTGAAAGCGCCACCAATGCAGCAAGAATAGCACTGAAGGGCATTGGTGGTGTTACAGGTTTTACCCTATATGCGTCTTCTACGGATGCAGCCGTCCGCGAGCTCGGCTTTACCAAGCTTCAGGAGGCGGTGGAAAGCGGAACACCAAGCGCGCTGCGGGTCATAGGGACCAAAGATGTTCCCAAGCTCGCAGGCCGGTTGACAGACGACGCCCATTTTACCGTCACTATTGACGGCCAGACACCGGTGTCGGTGATAATCGATGCCGATGAAACCTTTAGCAACAAGACAATCATCGACCTGATCAATGATATTAACAAACAGTTGGCCCCCTTCCTCGAGACCGCTGCACTGATTTCCTATGTTCTGAGCACCGATGCCACATTCCATATAGCTGTCAATGGCAACGCTGCTGTTGATGTTACTCTGTCAGCGAATGCCACTGACGGCTCTGTTTACGCCTCTTTTGACGGCGATACCGACGTCGATTTGGTTGCCAATACAATCACTGTAACAGGTCATGGATTTGAAACCGGTAAGGAAGTCGTTTACACCAATGGCAGCGAAACATCCGTTCCCGACCTCACGGATGGTGAGACTTATTATATCATCGAGGTGGACGCGGATACGGTAAAACTTGCCGAGAACATGAACAACGCCCTTGTCGAAAAGGCTATTGATTTTGACGGAGCCGCTGGTTCAGGCAGCAATCACCGGCTGACAGACCCGGTCAATACAGAACTGGCTGATCTGGTCGACGACCTCAATAATGCCCTTGCGACAGCGGTTCTTGACAGCCAATTTGTTTTTGAAGAAGGCGATGCAGGAGGCCTTGTTTTGAAGGCCACTGATTCCGATATTGAAACCTTTACCCTCACTGCCGATGCGGGTTCTGCTCGTGACACACTGAATTTTCCTGCCAGCCAGACCGTTTCCCGCATTGAAGCAAGCGCTCAGGGCATCAGACTTGTTTTGACCTCTGTTGACGGCTCCGGCTTTACCGTTTCCACCGATACCGGGGATCCTGCAGTGACCGAAATGGGTCTTGGAACATTTCACATGGAACCATCAGCACGTCTTGGCATATCACAGGAGGGTAATGATTATGATATAGTCGTTCACCTGAGCGACGGTACCGAACAAGAGGTTCGTCTGGCAATCGAAACAGCACCAGACGTCTGGATTCCAGTAACCACAATCGGCGAGGTTATAACCGCCATCGAGCGTGATGCATCGGTTACCGTAGAATTTGACGACCCGGCAGACGCTAAGGCTTTGAAGATTATCTACTCGGGTTTTGATGAAAGCGATCCGGAAATCTTCACGGTCACCCCCATCAATGGCTCGGGTGCCGCCATCCAGCTCGGCATTATCCGCCCTGATGTGTCATCGGATGTCAACGATGATGGGCAAATAACCAATGCCGATGGTGCAGACGGCATCATTATCGGTGCTCCGCTGGTCGGTGCGAAACTGACAGACCGTTTCTTTATTGACCTTGATAACTCTGCCAGTGTTGGTGCCGACGTGACGGTTGATGCGAGCGGCATCAGCGCTTCGGCCGATTTCGGTTTCCTTGACGTTAGCCTCACAGGCAACGGCGGTATTGGCGGCCGCATAGGCTTTAGTCTCAGTGATCCCGGCACGCAGGCTGCGGATAACAAACTCACCTTGACCGAGTTGCTTGATGTCTTCAAGGGCGATGGTGACCCCGCCAGCCTTATCAGTGGATTAAATACAATCAATTCAGCCACGGACCTGAGTGCGTTTCTTACACCGATCGATCCGGTGACTAAGGCCCCAGCTGCTGACTTCGGCGGCCTGAATTTAACGCTTTCTATTGATCCTCCGATAAATGAGCTTATTGGCGTGGGAACTCCATCCTTCTCGCTGGTTATAAACAGTTTTGGTAATCCTTTCCATGAGACCACATTTACGCCCAGCTTTAATAACGATACTGAATTCACGGTGACCGGTCCGGATGCCGCACTAATCGCCGTTGGCGGCGAAGTGAGCGCTACTATCGGCCCCGATACCGAAACTGTCCAGGTGGCTGATGTAAGTTACGATGAGGGCACGTCAACGGCTACGGTAACCCTGAGCCAGTCATTCAGCAGCACTCCAGGCAGTGTTACCATTGATACACCTATCGCGCCTGTTATCGTAGATGACTTTGACACCCTGCCCGAAGCTATCCGCAACTTCCAGGATTTCAGCCTCGACAACATTATAGCCGGGCTCCGGCTGGTATTCGATTTTCTGCGTCAATTTGAGGCATTTGACTTTCTTGACGAGCCGATTCCACTAATTAACAAGAGCGTCAACGACCTGCTCAGTTTTGCCGAGGGGATGTATGAAAAAGCCTTTGATACCGGTCTATCTTTTATTGATGCTGACACCTTCAGGCTTAATGGTAATGTTACTGAGCAACTCAAAGCCGGCGCCGAAGCGACTCTGCAACTTATCGGCGGGCCGGTTACCGCCAAGATCGCGAGTCTGGAATATGATGAGATGAACGACTGGACTACGATACACCTTGACGAAGAAATTCTGGATGCCACACTTTCCCAGGTCACCGTTATGGTCCAGGAGATGTTCGACTCGGCTTTGGAGGGACTGGCCGACGCCGCCGGAATTACACTACAGAAGCTTGAAGCGGCTCTGCTTGATGTGCTGGGGCTTGCTTCCGCGAGCGGCCAGGCCATCGGCTTTATGGATAACCAGAGCTCTCCTGCAGGTACCGGAGAGTTAATTGCCGATGTAGCTCTGACCAACGCTGACGTAGCCGAACTGACCAGACAAGTCACCTTCCTGCTGGCAAT
>CAYLMG010000027.1:13035-15644 GCA_964384565.1 uncultured Pirellulales bacterium
GAGCTTTCCGGCGGCGCCAGTCTCGGTGTTTCCGGCAGCCTGGACCTCAACCTTGATTTCGGAGTTGATCTGCTCGATCCGCTCAATATCTATCTCTACGATACCACCAGCATCGCGGGCTCGCTCACCGGCAGTGCGGATAATCTATCCTTCCGTGCCGGTCTCGGCCCGTTTGCCCTGACCATAGTCAATGGTGAGGCAGCCATCAGCGGAGGTTTCTATGCTGAGACAGCAACGTTTGCCGGCGGTAAGAAAGTCATCAGTGCGCTTGACTTCGGTTCTGATATAAACACGGGTCTGTCCGGCGATATTACTGCCACGCTACCGGTGTTCTTCCCTGATGATTCGATAAAGATAGGCGACATTACAGCGAGTGTCGACCTGACAAATCTTGGTGATTTCGAGCTGGTCACTTCCGGCACACCATCGGGATCCAACTATATCGACATCTCGGAGATTATCGACTTTTTCACGGGCTTTGACCTCAGCGATTTGAACCTGTTCGACAACATTCTGCTGGCCATTGACGGCATTGATTTCTTCCTCGAAGGGCTTCAGGATTTGCTGGACGGTGAAATCATGGGCTTTACTCTGCCTCTCATAGGCGACGCTTTGAGGGACGGCGCCAGTTTCATAGGGGACTTCCGCGAGGATTTCATCGACCCATTACGTCAGGCGATTGAAACGGCAGAAGATACAGCTCGCGACTTCGCCGACCCGATGAAGAACATCCTCTCTAACATACTCTATGACCTGCTGGGAGAGGGTCTTGGAATACTTCAAAAAGCCAACGGTGACCCAGCCGATGCAGTAACCGATATCGGCCTGGATACCAATCTCGACCAATACCTCGATGACCCGGATTCGTTCGATATAGAGGATATATATATCGAATGGGATATGCGGCTTGGTGATACCTACAGCCTGGGCTCAGGCTTCGGTTTTGACCTTGGCATTCCCGGCCTTGGTCTGGAAACCGAAGGAGATATCGACATCACCCTGGAGTGGTGGCTGGATTTTGGCTTCGGTATCGACTTCACCGAGGGTTTCTACCTGCTTATAGGCAGCGACAGCGAACTGGGCCTGGAGCTCGATGTCGATCTCACGGGCACCGAAATCACCGGTAAGCTGGCTTTTCTGCAGCTTAGTGCCGAAGTGATTGAAGATGATTTCAGTGCGGCCTTCAGCCTCGACATCCAAAACAAGACGGATGAATCCGACGAAAAACTCGGTTTTACCGAGCTTGGCCGAATCGGACTCGATGCCAGTCTTGCAGCCACCGCATATGTTGATCTTGAACTGGCTCTGGAGATAAATGAGGACCTCATTCCATCCAATGTCTCGGCAGCTGGTTTTCCGAGCATTGTCAGTGGTTTCGTTTTTGATTGGAGCATGGATGAATCGATAACCGACCCGAACTTCACCAATGCCCTGCAAGAGGGTTTGCATCTGGTCGAATTCCAGGATGTATCGCTGAATCTGGGTTCATTCCTCTCCGATGTTCTCGGCCCGATTGTATCAAAGGTGCAGGAGATTACAGAACCCGTACAGCCAATCATTGATATACTGACAACACCCATTCCGGTTATCTCAGATTTAGGTCCTGACATTACCCTGCTCGATATAGCAGCGGCCTTTGGCAGCGTCGACCCGAGGATGATTTACGCTATTGCCGACATTATAACCCTAATAAATTCCATCCCGGATCCTGCCCAGGCAGGCGAATTGATGATTAACTTCGGCGACTTTACCATTTACGACGGGAACGGAGGCGGGGACCAGCCAAGCATCTGGGATGAAGGTTTCGACATTTCCGGAGTAAGTGATACGCTGCTCGGTGAAAAGAAGAGTCTGTTCAGTGACTTCGATTTAAATGGTGCCCTGGGTTCACTCACCGGGGATGAGGGCACGAAGTCAACCATGTCCAAGATGACTGGAGGAGAGGTGGGCGGCTTTTCCTTCCCGATTATTGAAGATCCCTCGCAGGTCTTTGGCCTGCTGATGGGTACACCTGCAGTTCTGGTAGCCTATGACATGGCGCCTTTGACGTTTGAATTCGAGTATTCTGCGTTTTTCTCGATTTTCGGACCGCTCGGCGTTTCCATCAATGCCGAATTCGGCATTGTCATCGACTTTGCCTTCGGTTACGACACTTTTGGCATACAGGAGTTTGTCAGAAGCGACTTCCGTAATCCACTGCTGCTTTTGGAGGGATTTTATATCAGTGACACCGATACTCCCACCGGAGAAGGTAACGACGTGCCCGAGCTGATTCTTACCGGCGGCCTCTGGGCGGCGGCGGAACTCAATCTGGTTGTGGCACGGGCAGGAGTTGGCGGCGGTATCTTTGCGGAAATCAATTTCGACCTGTTTGACCCGAACCATGACGGCAGGGTTCGTATCACAGAGCTGATAGGTAATTTCGAAAACGAGTGGCGTTACGGCTGTCCGGCATTGGCTCCGCTGGCCATCTTCGACGTTTACGGAAAAATAACCGCGAGACTGTTTGCCTTCCTGAAGATAGATCTCTTCTTCTTTGAAATTGATAAGGAATGGAACATCACACCGGAAATCACTCTTGTCGAGTTCGATATACCCTTTACCAGGGC
>CAYLMG010000027.1:15744-17174 GCA_964384565.1 uncultured Pirellulales bacterium
GCAGGCGGCGCCGATACTATCGATGGCGGTGACGGCATTGACCTTATCATTGGTGATGCAGCCAGAATTACGTTTAATGACGATAGTTCTAAGGCTATAGAAAACATCGAGGAAATTAGAAACACCGAGCAGGCGCCGGAGAGTTTCGGCGATACCCTGCGAGGCGACGGCCAGATGGATATTATCTATGGCGGTCTCGGTGATGATTACATCGAAGGTGGCGCAGGGGACGACCGTATTTTCGGCCAGAGCGGATTCGATGAAATTCATGGAGGAGCTAACAATGACCTTATTTACGGTGACGGCGGCAAACCGGTAGACACTGATGAAGCTACGAATTTTGTTACTGCCCACTTCGACCTTTACGACGAATTCGAACGTCTTGATTTATTCTATGAGATGAAGCCCGGCGGCGATGGCGAAGCGGATATCATATACGGTGATTCCGGTGATGATATCATCTTCGCCAGTGCCGGCAACGACGAGGTTCATGGCGGCGGTGGCGACGACACTATCTTTGGCGGCAGCGGTGCTGATACACTTTATGGAGATGATGATGGAGATACGATTTACGGCCAGGGCGAACCGGATATAATCTACGGCGGCACCGGCGATGACACCCTTGACGGCGGCGCCGGTAACGACGTTGTCTGGGGCGACGAAGGGCCGGTCAATCTGCAGGCCAAGGCTGCAGGCCCTATTGCTTGGAATCCTGTGGTATACGGTGCCAATACGCCGGAAGATTACGACTTCGGCACAACGTACTCGGCTAAGCCTGCCAGCGGCAGCTCTTACGAAGACATTCTGATTGGTGGAAATGGCTCCGATTTCCTCGACGGCCAGTGGGGCAACGATACCTACAGAATCCGCCTGCAGGGTGCCGACAACAACGGCTTCATTAACATTTACGATTCCGGAGGCAGCTCCTACGATACCGATTTCATGCATGTGAAGGGCACGATGTATGACGACACGTTCCTTCTGCGTAAAAGCTCGTCGCTTTCGGGCTTGTCATTTGTTGCTTTACTTAACGTGGAGCCGAACACCGAACGCATCAACTACTGGACCGTTACAAGTGGAATAGGGCTCGAGCGGATGCTGATATCCGGTCTCTTCGGCGACGACCACTTTGCGTCGGACGATGTCGGCACTGACACTACGCTGGAAGGCAACGAAGGAGAGGATACCTTCCAGGTCGGCCAGCTCTATCACTCGCCCCGGGATGTCTGTGCCTATGATTACAACCATGTCCAACCAGAAGATGTTTTCGCTACTATCGAGACCACGGTCGGCTGGTTGAGTGATGGCATCAACCAACCGATGACGGTTTACGGAGGTACCGGCAACGATTACTTCACCGTATTTCATAACAAAGCTGTTCTCTCGCTTTTCGGCGAGGACGGCGATGATACTTTCCTCATCAAGGCCTT
>CAYLMG010000028.1:0-10914 GCA_964384565.1 uncultured Pirellulales bacterium
CGTATTGCGTATTGCGTATTGCGTTTAAAAGAGCCTGCTTAACAGTTTCATTAAATAAACGAGAATCATTAATAATATGATAACAACAACGGTAGCAATGTTGAAATATTTTTCTATTATACGGCGAGCCTTTTGGCCAAGAAAATAAAAGATTAGTGCTTCGCCGCCGAAACGCATTGTACGAAAAACAGCACTAATTACAATGAACTCCTTCAGATTAACACCTTCGGCCATTCCCCCGAGCCAACTGAACATCATATATGGTACGGGAGTGAGAGCTGATATAGCGATTGCCCAGAACTTATAATCTGCATATAATCTGAATGCCTGTTCGACCTTATGACCGAGGTGAAAGAAATTGAAAGCATTCACAACGCTTGTCTGCCCAATCGCAATTCCGAGACAAAATGCAATAGTACCTCCGAGAACCGAAAAGAATGCGCAGGTCAAGCCGTAACGTATTGATTTTTTGGGCTTGCCGAGGCTAAGGCCGATGACCAGACAGTCGGCTGGTATGGGGACACAAATTGGTTCTGTTACAGCGAGGATAATAAGCGCTAAAAAACCAAACTTTGTATCAGCCCAGTGGATGACCCAGTTATAAAGCCGACGATGAAGGTGCCAGGATTTTATTCGCTGCTCTTCGCTCGTACCTTGTATCTCGTTGTTTTTATTCCGGTCGTTCATATTCTTGAGTCTGTAATTTTTGTTCAAAGAATACGTACAGGAGATTATAATGTCAATGAGTAAATTACGGCTTTCGGAGCTCATTAAAAGAGGTTATGGAACAAAGAGAGCAAATTACCAAAGTAGAGAATGGATTTTTAGTTCTGGCACCAGCGAAGATTAATCTGAGCCTTCTCGTGGATGGGGTGCGTGATGACGGCTTTCACGAGATACATACAGTAATCTGTAAGGTTAACTTTTACGATGAGCTTTTAATCGAGCACGGGACAAAAAGTGGAATTGAACTTATATGCGAAGGCCCGCGGTGGGCACCGGAGGGTAAAGATAATCTGGTATACCGGGCTTGTGAAGGGCTTTTTGAACACTGCGGTACCAAGGCAGATATAAAGATAACACTTTGCAAAAATATACCTGCGGGCAGCGGGCTCGGCTCAGCGAGCAGCGATGCTGCAGCGACACTTACAGGAGTAAATCTACTGCTGGGCCTCGGTTTGAAAGTTCAGGAACTCAGCGCGATAGGCAGACGATTAGGCAGTGACGTTGCCTTCTTTCTGGGCGGGCCTTTATCGCTCTGCACGGGTCGTGGAGAAAAAGTAAAAAAAATTAGTGAAATTTTTAATTTTTCGGCTGTTTTAGTGTTGCCTGACGTAAGCATCTGTACTAAAATGGCTTACGAAAGCTACGAGGCCGATGAGGAACATTTTGAGCAACTTAGAAGAGAAATAAATAAGTGTGTCGAAAAAAACAAGATTGATTTCGTTGCCAAAATGTGCACAAATATGCTGGAGAAAAGTTGTTTTTCAATAAATAAAGGGCTTTCAGAGCTGAAGAGAAGATTAGAAAGACATTTTACCAGGCCTTGGTGCCTTAGCGGTACCGGTTCAAGTATGTATTGTATTTTCGAACATGGGGATAATAACGAAGCATCAGAATGCAGAAGTCAAATTTCCGAAAGAATCGGATGCGAGAGTATCATCGTAAATAACAATAGATGGTAGACTTTTTAGCGAGGCAAAAAAATGGAAATCACTGAAGTAAGAATCAAACTGATTAATAACAAAGATGAAAGACTGAAGGCTTTTTGTTCGGTGACTTTTGATAATGAGTTTGTTGTTCGTGACATCAAAATCATCGAAGGTGCGAAGGGGATATTTGTTGCGATGCCTTCGCGTAAGATGAGCGACCATTGTGAGAAGTGCGGTGGTAAGAATCATCTTCGAGCCAGGTTTTGTAACAATTGCGGCACAGCACTCGTTGAGAATCGGGCGAGGAAAGATGCCCAGGGCAGGATGAAACTTCATGCAGATATTGCCCACCCGATTAACGCCGATTGCAGGCGTAAGATTCAGGAGAAAGTTACGGCCGCCTTCAAAGAAGAGGTGGGAAAATCGAAGGAGCCCGGCTATAAACCAGTTGAGATGGATGAGCCGGATGATGACGTACCCGAAATAGTTTAAATGAAAAATTGATATGCAGATAAGGAGCGCGGCGATTGCATTCCGTCGTGCTTACATTACGAGGTCTTCAAGTACCTTATCAAGAGCGATATCGAGACGTTTATTAATATCATACTCTCCCTCTGTGAGCTGATGTCTAACGCTAAGAACTTTTTCTTTTCTCACTTCCGGCAGGGAAGCAATCTTTTTTAGTACCTGACCAATAGGAGTGTTATTAATGTTTTCAAGGATTTTTTCCATAATCAAATCTTCATCTTCCGGCAGTTCTTCATCTGCTGAATCTTGGGGCCTTTCTTGTTGCTCAAAGTTATTATAGCTGCAATCCGCCATTTTCATTACCTTGTTTTTCAGGGCGTATATTAGCTGCCGTCGTCCATCATTGCCTTTAGGGCCGATAACCACTATATATTGTGTGTCTCCTGAATCCCTTCGGAGTCCAAAATAGCTTTATAACGTTGATATCGACAGAGCAGTAAAGAAAACTTTAGAAAAGTTTAGTTTTTACTTAACTACAGTAATAGCAAAGGCTTACAATAATTCACAATCAGAGGTCTCTTTTTTCACTATTGAAAACCATTATTTTAGTCAATCGCTCTTTTCGACAAGCAAAGCAACTTAAGCTTATCTGGGTAAAATGGGTAATACACAATATATAGTATAAAGGGGGGGAAATCTTTACTGACTAAAAAAACGGGTTTGTGCAGCGGATTGCCAATAATTATCAGACTTCAGGTCAGATACTTTTTTAATAGTAATATTTGAATTTGAGGGTGACTTTCCAGGCGTCAACAAGGCCTTTTTGTCTATCTATATCAATCGATTCGCATTCGAGATTCGCCCATCTGCGCTGGATAGATGAGAGAAAGTCTGCAAACTTCGTGATGTCGACTCTCTGTAAGATTATAGTTGCAGTCCTCGTTTTTCTATCGCCGCTGGGTCTCGGCTGCTGCGAATCGATAGTATAGCTTGTTGAAGAGATACCGATTGAGCTTGCGATTTGTCCGACAGCCGTCGCATAATCAAATTCTTTAGCTTCGGCTTTGTTACTATTAGCGTCGAGCCTGCCGGGGTCAAGCTCGAGAATCTGTTCCATATAAACGTTCGCTTCTTCATGCTGCTGGGCTTCTGCTGCAGCGATGGTTCTGGTATTCGGTAAATAAACGAGAGCTATTACAAGCGGCCATAAGGCGGCCAAGGATGGTACGAGTATGTAATAAAGAACAGGATTTCTATAAAAGTCTTTCATAATTTTTTCTAAGCTAATTAGCAACCAAAGTTATACTAAAGTTATGTCTTCCGCCCTTTGAAAAGAGTTCCTCGTTTAAGATTTCAAGGTTAGACTCGTTGAGGGCCTTTCTTAATTCCATAGAACTATTATAGCTCGAAGTACTTCCTGTAAGACGTATGTACTTACTTGTTATGTTAATCGAGTCTATCTGCAGGTCAGTTTTTTTAGCACATTTATTAAACGCTTCAAGTGTCATTGTAAGCTTGGCGGATGCTGTTTTTTCACCTTCGGCGTTGACCCTGCCCTTTTCATATCTTTCCAGCCGGTCTCTTTCCTTTTTAAGTTGTCTGATTGCCTCTGAGAATTTAGCGGGCAACCGTTTTGAGCCTGGCAGCACGGTGATATAATCGTATTCGAAAACGGCGCGTTTTTCTTTTCGAGGTTTATTTGCATCGAACAGTTTCTTCTGAAAAAAGACTCCGAGAGCGAGCATGCAGATGACTGCACAAATACCAGCTATTTTGACGTTTTGTTTTATTCTCAGCTTTTTCCCCTGAAAAGGGCTAAAATCAGCTCTGAAATCGGCGACAGAGGTTTTATCAGTTAACGAGACTGCGGCACCGGCTGCTGCTGCAAAGGCGACTTTATCAGTAGAATCGGACAGTACACCCGGTTCGGCAGGGATAAGTGCGGTTAAATCTATGTTCTCGACCTGACAGCGGAGCTTTTGAGAAAGATTCTGTGTGTCCACTTTACCGGCGGCATCAAAGACTTTCAAAAAGAGGGTCTGATTTTCATCGTCCATTGCGGCGGTCGTAAGAGCGATTTGCCTTGTAAGCAAGTTGTTTCTATCCTGTGTAGGGCTAATCAGAAATGCCCTTTTAACGGCAGAGCTATCAGGGACCGAAGACGGGACAACGAAATAGCCGTTTCTACCAGAAAGAATAGCACAGACAATAGTCTGGTTTTGGGCTGATGGTAAATACCTGGTAATAAATCTTGACAGACAGTTAATATCGGGCTCAATGGTTACGGGGTCAATGTTGTGTTTATTAAAAGCTGCGAGGATATCGAGGAGAATTTTTTTCTGTGCGGTAAAGACGTTCAAGTCCGTTTCGGACCGGCTTTTTGAACAGACTTCGAAAGCAAGAGCGTCATTGCTTATATCAGTAGCAGCGGATTCCTCGGTGTCAAATCGGACGGTCTGCGCGATTTGTCGGGGATCAGTGAATTCGCTATGAATCTTATGCTGCATATACATTGCACAATCGAGGGCGACGGCGATCTGGCAATCCTGATATACAAGCGCTTTTTTAGCACATTGGCCTGCTACAAGGTTCACCAGTTCGGCTGTGAGAGCGGTATTATCGTCCGCCCGGTCGCTCTTTTCATCGACGGTGACAGAAAAGCAGTCAACCACTTGATACTCTTTTGCCGTTTGAGCAAGAGATACAACGGACGCCGAGTACCGTTCTATATAAACTCCCAAATATTTTTTACCATCCACTATGCTTTCACCTTCAAGTTTTATCGTAATCAGGTTGAAATAACAGCAATACGCGTTGTTTTATCTCCCTGTTTTTTTATGGCAATAACAGTTGAAGTTTCGGCTGTACCGCATACAGCGGTTATTTTTATTGTGAAAAGGGTACTTTCGGTAGTAATAAACCTTTCGCACTTTTCAACTGAGTCAGAATATGCAAAGAGCTGTTTTTTTAAGTCGTCTATATTTTTAAATGGCTTTATGCGTCTTCTCAGTATAACTTCGTCAGCGATTTTAACTTCATTTCCGCCGAAAATGAAGGCAGCCTCGAGGACGTGTCTGGGTGCGGTGTTAATATTAACATTAGTTGATGCCCAGGTTGCGATATATTTCAGAGCCGATTCATTTCTTTTCTCGCTTTCGACAGTAGGTCTTGCGAGCAGTTCGCTATCGAGCATAGAGCTGTGGAAGAGTTTTGCGAAGTCCACGCTTTGTGCGTTTTCCTGCTGAGAAGCAGAGATTGTTTTTCTGACAGTTCTGGTTCTTGTTGTTCTTGTTGTTCCCGTTGTTCTTGCGCGAGGAGTTGCAACAGCTGTTCTTTCGAGTTTCGTAGTAGAGGAGAATTTGATTTTAAAGGGTTTTACTTCGCCAATTTCTTCGAGCTGCTTTTTTACTTTTTCGATGTCTTCTGCGACGTTGTCGATATTATTTACGTCACTCCACAACCATTCGAAGAAATTTTCGAAACCAGCCACGGCTTCCCGCTCAATATTTTCGTCATTGAGCAGCGCCCATCCGATGGGGTATTTAGCGTTTTCATCCTCGATTTCGATTCTGACCTTTGCCTCGCCCATTTCAAATTTTATCGGCGCAGCCACAAGAGGCCAGGGCGGCCCATATGGACCTCGGACAGTCAGTGCATCCGGCTCGTTAGACTCTTCAAAAACAAATCTAAAATCGGCGAGGCTATTGAAGTCATTGATATCGTTGAAATCAGCTACATCAGTTATCGGCTGGAAGCTGTCCTTTATCTGGAGTTGGTTTTGCTCTGCCCATTCGGTGAGGAACTGTTCGTACTGCGGCTCGGTGAGCTGGAAGAGGTCGGAAAAATCAGGCTCATTCGGTCTTTCTATCAAACGAGGCTCTATCTCATCGAGCGTTGCGATTGCGTATTTTACTGCGGAATCACAGGCATAACGGGCTTTTGCGTAATCGATAATATAGACATTTCGGCTACGTCGAGACTGCAGACGAGAACTTAAGATATAAGCCAATGTCGAAAACACGATAAGCAAAACAAGAGTTAATAACAGAACGAAACCTCTACAGTTTTCTGTTTTGCTTTTATTTAATTTCTCTGCCTTCATAATCTTCTCAGTCCACATCATTGAAGTCATTCATATCTGATAGGTCTTGCGATTCATTTGCGTCCGATTCAACCGCACGAAATAAATCAATGTCTACATCATACTCTTGTTTTACTATTTCGAATTTCATTTTTCTGGTTCTGTCGACGGTGATAGTTCTGGTAATTTTTTCCGAATCCGGGACTTCCCACTGTCCTGCGAAGGTTTCTACCGGCTGAGCGAAAGAAACAGTGACAATTAGGTTTCGCGGCAGGTTAGAGCCTGACCACCTGTCCGTAGGACTTGTTTTTGTTGCAGCCTGGAGCTGAAAGAAAGTTACGCCGGAACAAACCGGTATGAAAAGCCCTCTTTGCCAATCTTCCCTCAATTCATCGAGCAATTTATCTTCGAGAACCAAGCCGGAGTGGCTTCTGTAAAGGACAAGTCCGTCGGTAAACGATTCATAGTCGTAGGCAGTTTGCCAGACGATTTCTTCAAAGTCCTGTACGTTATTATTTTTATCATTATAGGTTCTGCTTATTACAAGCTGTGCGGAATTGTAGCCGTCCCTTAGCTTTTTATTCTGGAAAGTGATTTTTACGTCCTTGCTGTCGGTTATTATCCTATCGAGGTCTTCGGCGATGAGCTGGAGGACTTCTCGCGGCAGGCGAGAATCATCAAGCTTGCCTATGACGGCATTTGCGGAGCTTTCGAGCCGGCTGTAAACAGCAAGCACGGCGATTAGAATCATCGAGCCTATGACCAGAGCAGCGAGCACCTCAGCGAGCGAGAAGGCTCGAAGCAGTTTTCTTTTTTTATAATGTATACTCAGCATATTATTTTAATTCATACATTCCGCGAAGAATCTGCCTAATTCACTCCCGGGCGGTTTTATATGTGGGCAATTTGTCAGCACACATATGAAGTACTCACAGAACGGCAGTCCGTCGCAATTGCAGCCGATTTCCTGTTCCTCCGGGCCGGGAGGCTCTATTATCGGCCGCTCCGGTCCCGGCTGAGTTCCACCTCCTGAAGCTCTTCCAGGTAATAATATTCTGCCAAAAGTCTCTTCTGCCTGCTCAATTTCCTCCTCAGAGGGATTACCATTAGTACGCTTATACAAATCGATGTAGACTTTTATGAAGTACCCATCTTCTGTGACAGGCATACCATTGTCGGCCCATTGTTCGACTGTTTCTTCGTCGACGCCCGCATATTCTGCAGCCTCAAGTAAAGTTTCTATAAGCTGACCGATTAGTGCAAGATAATCCTGTTGTTTTTTTCTTTCCTTGATTAGTTCAAGGATTTGCTTTGTTGACAGGTCTGTGAGCCAGTGTGTTAATTCGACTTTTTTTAATTCACCTTTAGAGTCTGTATACTCGGCAGCGCAGACTGCCTGTATCCAGAGGCGGTCGGTGATAGGCTCAAAAAATGATTCGACAGTGGTCTGCCACTGGATTTGGGGGTGCTCTTCGCTGTATCCGAAGTCTGTGTATTCCTTTACGGAATCTGTTGAAATCAGCTGTTCCATATTCTCGCGTGCAATCTCAAACGCCTGCATCTGAAGGGTGACATCGGCGGCAGATTCCATAGAGCGATTTATAACAACGAGCACACTGGAACAGATAAAGGCCAATATTATTATAGCGGCTGCCGCTTCAGCAAGAGTAAAGCCTTTGCCATTCAGAGGCAACGGTGCCTTTTTCTCAGAACGGTACTTCAGCTTTTGTTTTCGGCAATAAGATTTCAACGTCGCCTTCCTGTAATACAACAATTCTATTCAAGCGGTTAACGATAACAGAATAAGGATAATCACTTTCATCAAGCAGGACAATTTTACCTCCGTTTTGCCAGCCTGCTTGTCCTGCCCGGAACTTTGCAATCTGGTGCTCCTGGTCGGTTGCGACAAGGTCATCAAAGATGACGTATTCAAAAGCGCAATTGTTATTGAAGTATTGCTCGAGGACAATTTCCTCATCAAGAACTTCAGTCAAATCGGGTAGGGTAATTTCTCTGAGGATATATTTTTGTTCAGTGATATCGATTATAACTTCGTATCTTCTGTCGCTTTGGGCGGCTGCATTTGCTGCGAGCTGCATAGCATCGACAAATTCCTGAGCCTGTGCTTTGAACGTGTTTTTTCTGAAGATATTGAAAGTATTTAGCTGTACAACCACCGCCGACAGAGCGACAATGACAATAACAACAACAACCTCTGTCATTGTAAAAGCGAGGCTGCAGCAAGTCAGGTTCTTTAGTTTGCGTTTTTTTATTTTCAGCATTTTAGTACTCCTGCCTTAGCAGGATTGAAAAGCTGCACTGTTTTTTCTTAGCTTGCATCTGTGCTGAGCATATCGTCTTCGGTGTATTCTTCACCGTCAGGCCCGGCACTTCTGATAACAAATGGTTTTCCGCTTTCGGGACCCAGCTCATAGATAAAATCATGCTTCCAGCCATCTTCTGGGATTTCGGATTCTTCCAGAAAGCCGCCATCCGGCCAATCTTCGACATCGGCAGGCTGTTCAAGCAGTGCAAAGAGTCCTTCTTCCTCTGTTGGAAGTCTTCCTGTGCTCATTCTGAAATGGATGACAGCGTTATGAAGAATTTTTAAGTTTGCCCTTGTGGTTGTTTTTTGCGCTTCTCTGATTCTACCGATCACATGAGTTGCGGCGAGAGTTGCAAGCAGACCGATGATAACAAGAACGGCCATAAGCTCAACCAATGTAAAGGCTTTTTTGTTTGTTTTTCTTTTCATAATTTTCAAGACTCCATAATAAAGTGTCTGACAGATAATTTTAAAACTTTACTGCTGAAATTTTAAGTATCGGCAATATCGTCGCATAAGCGATAGTACCGACTATCACAGCCATAATTATAATTATAAGCGGCTCGACGGCTGCGCTAAGTCTTTCGATAACAACGTCAGTGGATGCCTCGAGGTTTTCACTGATATTTCTCAGCATAGTTTCGAGCTCACCGCTTTTCTCACCGACAGTTACCATATGAGCGATAGCCGGGTCGATGACGCCGCTGTCTCGCAAAGGGGTCGCGATATCGGCGCCTGCGAGGATTCTTTCCCGGGCCTTCTGTACGGCATTTTTCATAATGCTGTTTCCAGTAACCTCTGCGACGACTCGAAGGGATTCGGCCATACTCAAACCTGAACTTAGAAGTGTAGAAAGTGTGGAAGCGAAACGCGCAACGACCCTCTGCTTTACCAGCGGCCCAAAGACAGGCAAAGATAACAGGAATTTATCCTTTAAGAATGCTCCGCGTTCCGTTTTTACGAATCTTCTTACCGCCCAGACGGTTGTTACAATCACGGCGATTACAAGCATCAGCCAAGGACTTGTCAGGACATATCCCACATTCATTAACTGCTTTGTGATCCAGGGCAGCTGCTGACCTGCTTGTTGGATTTGCTTGCCTATTTTCGGGATGACAAATGTTGTGAGTACAATAACGGCGACTGTGCAAAAGATGATTAAGACAATCGGATAAATCATTGCGGTTATGACTTTGGATTCGACTTTCTGCCTTTTTTCCATAAAGTTTCCGATGATAGAGAAGCTATCCGCCAGCGTACCGGTAACTTCGCCAACATGAACCATACTTACATAGATGACGTCAAAATAATCGGTATAATCCTTGATGGCATCGGCAAAAGACTCACCGGTAACAACCCGGTCACGTATATCGACAAGAGCGCTTTTGAACCTCTGGTCCGAGGTCTGGAGAGTAAGGACAGATAGAGCCTCGGTGAGCTTGATACCGGAATTAAGCAGGGTAGCCATCTGCTTTGTGAAATCAATAATTTGAGTTTTGCTTGTTCTTGACAAAAAAGAAAGTACCGTCGCCTTGGCTTCATCCTTCGAGCCAAGCTCTGTTATGTTGGTAGGGTGTATGCCCCTGACTCTTAGCTGTTTTCTTGCGGCGTAAGAGGTCTCGGCGGTAATGGTACCTTTGTTTTTTCTGCCACCTGCTGCTATAGCTGTATAGTGGTATCTCGGCATAACTTATATTCCGTAATATTTTCTGCTTTTTTGCTCTTACCTGTCACATAACATCAGTCTGGGTTACTCTGAGGACTTCCGATACTGTTGTAATACCCTCAAGGACTTTTCTGGTACCATCCATTCTCAAGGTGTTCAGTCCTGCATCGAGTGCGGTTCTCTTTATTACTCCGGCACTCTGCCTTTTATAGATTAGCTCCTGAATTTCTTCGTTGATTAACATCAGCTCATAAACGCCGGTTCTGCCGCGATAGCCGGTCTGAAAACATTTATCACATCCGGTTCCGGTAACAAAATCAGCTTTTTGCTCCGGCTGGATATCTCCAAGGCCGAGATCTCTGAGCTGGTGCTCTGTCGGTTCAATGTGCTGAGTGCAGTCCGGGCAGACTTTTCTGACAAGACGCTGAGCCAGGACAGCTATCAACGAAGAGCTGACGAGGTACGGTTCAACACCCAAATCGAGCAATCGAGTTATGGCACCGGCGGAGTCGTTGGTGTGAAGTGTGCTGAATACGAGATGGCCCGTGAGCGAGGACTGGATTGCCATACGCGCGGTTTCGACGTCACGGACTTCACCAACCATTATGACATCGGGGTCCTGCCGGAGAACGTGCCTTAACGAGTTTGCAAAATTCATACCCTTTTTTGCTGAGACCTGCATCTGGCTGATACCTTCAAGCTGATATTCGATTGGGTCTTC
>CAYLMG010000028.1:11014-13241 GCA_964384565.1 uncultured Pirellulales bacterium
GTATCATAGAGAATGCCGTCGATACGATAACGAATCTGGATTTTCGCCTCGTACGGATGGACGTGGATGTCACTGGCTCTCAGCTGCAAGGCCCTGAAGAGAATATCGTTTACGAGCCTGATAACAGGCGGGCGATTGACGACATCAAGCAGGTCATCGGAAGCGGCAACCTCGTCTGCGAGCTGGTCTATATTCTGGGAATCGAGCTCTTCTGCAACCTCTTCGATGACGGTTGTTCTCTGCTCGTATGCGACGTCGATTGCAGAGGTGATTGCGGCACGGGTTGCGACGGCGGCTCTGACGGGCATATTCGTCATCTTTGAAACGTTGTCGAGAGCGTCCGTATCGAGCGGCCTCGACAGGACAACGGTAAGCTCATCGGCGTTCTGTGCGTCATAGCCGGGGCCATCAGTTTTTATACCGATGAGATAATGGTGCTGGGCATAAGTAGCCGGGACAGATTCTATAAATTCGGGCGGGACAGCCTTTGAGGGAATCTCATCGAGATATTGCTGGTCAAGTGCTGCGGCAAAGAGTTTTAAGATTGATTCTTCTGTGAAATAAGGGCAGGTAAGTAGGAACTGGTCTATTGGCTGGTCGCTCTGGTTATTTTTGAGAAAGTCGGCCAGTTTTCCGGCATCGAGCAGGCCGGTCTCTCTTGCTGTTTTTATAAGCAGGTTTTTCATAATCCATCAATTTTTCCCCGGCAACAGCTTCTTTTTTTAATATCTGTTCAATTTTTACCAACAAGCCAGCCAAAGAATAGCCCATTTTGCATTTTATTGCAAGATGAGAAACGCTGCAATTTTGCTTTTCTGTTAGAATTTACCGGTTTTAGAGTTATTTGTTCAGTCCTCTTCGAGGATTTTAACCGGGTCCATCGGTTTCGGTTTTATACCCGGCCAGTCCTCATATTCCTGCATCTGTTTCTCATAGCTTTCAAATTTAGCTCTGTTTTGTTTGGATATTTTAATTATATCCGATTCTTCAGTTATTTCAGAGACAGGTCTTAAGACGTTAGCTTTAACAAAAACGTAAAGACGGTTCTGCGTATCGATATTAGAGACATTTCTAAACAGACCACCAACAAGCGGAATATCCCCAAGGATAGGCACCTTTGTTCCACCTTTAATCTGGTTCAATTTTTCAAGTCCGCCCAAAATTATTGTTCTCTGATCCGGAACGGTTATAACAGTTTGTACATTACTTGTCAGCAGGTCCGGGGGAGTTGGTCCCTTTAGCACACCACCTGGGGTATCGAGATTATATTCATCTCTGGCCCTGAAATCAGTTCTGGTCATTGTAATTTCAAGTCTGAGTAAATCCCCCTCGCTGATATGTGGCGTAATATCAAGTTTTATTTCGGCGGTATATTCTCTCGTACTTACGTCCACGGTTGCAGTAGGATTAGTGGTACCTGAACCAGGGATCACGGTCGTCTTTGGTGAAACAATTGTCTGGGTCTCCGTTGTGTTTATTGTGCCGGTTTCGTTATCGTTAACAAGAAGTTTCGGCTTTGCCAATATTCTCCCATAATTCTTTTTATCCATAGCTTCAAATAGCGCCTGAATATGATCATCGGCATAAAAGGCCTTTCCTCCTGCGCCACTAACTGAACTGGCTTCCCACATTCTCCTTCCGGGATCTGTAGAAAGAAGGTTTACAGGAGTTGTGATTCCGGTTTCAAGCACTTTTGTGATGGTCGGGTACTTTGTTACCAAATCGAGGTCAAGTGTGAATTCATCGTTTTTGCTGATTTCCACCAGAGTCACATCTATAAGAACCTGTGGTCTTCTTTTGTCGAGCTGATTTATAAGAGATTCAATCCACTGCTGATTTTTTTTGCTTGCGTAGACAATTATCGAGAAGGTGTTTTTATCAGCGAGGATTGTGATATCCTCCTCGGTTTTTCTGGTTGTTTCCGTGCCCACAACTTTACCGGTCGTGTCAGTTCTCTCTATGGTCTCCTGGATGAGCTGATTTAAGATGTTAGCAAGCTCTTCAGGGTCCTGGTTCTCAAGAGGGTAGACCACATAATTAATGGCAGCCTCTTCAGGCTGGGCATCGACGAAGCCTATTATCATAGCAATCTGTGCGTGCTGCTCGGCGGTGGCATTAACAAGCAGCGAATTGGTTGATTCTATAATGACGACCTGCGGTTCTTCTATAAGCGGCTCCTGCTCAGGAGCGGCTCCAGGAACCTGTGCTGTAATTCTGCCGCCGGGAG
>CAYLMG010000028.1:13341-16676 GCA_964384565.1 uncultured Pirellulales bacterium
GAGGCCAATCATAAGAATACGGTTTGTTCTTTCGTCAACATCAAGAAAGACAGATTCAGGTTCGGCGGCGGTCGTGGCAGCAGGTGTGGTAGTGGGGCGTCTCACTCGGGCTTCACGGGCTTGTCGTGCTCTGTAGGCAGCTGCCGATTCTCCCTGCCTCCTCGGGCTAGGAGCAGCCGGCTGCGTCGCGACAGCCGATACAGTAATCGATACAGTACCAAGCTGGTCTGCGAGCGACTTGATTTTGTCTTTAAGCGTGGCAGCCATCGTGTATTTTAGCTGTCTGGATCGGAATTCTTTTGCCCGGCCGGGAATATCAACCAAATTCAACAGCTGCTCAATACGAGGCATTCTGTGAGCGTAACCAGTAACTATAAGGAATCCTGCTTCAGAAGCAGAGGTGTTGATATCTTCGCCGAGATTCATACCAACCAGGAGGTTCTTAGCATTTTCGGCTTTAATGTATTTGAGCTCAAAGATACGCGTTACGACAACATCGCCGATACGAACCTGTCCCTTTTCAGCTTCGATAATTGCAGGGTCAATACTTTTTGCCTGAGCCTTTGGAGCTATAATCACAAGATCATTTTCGGTTCTCGTCATTACAAGACCTTTGTACTTAAGGACGGCCTCGACGAGGGGATACAATTCTTTAACCTGAATCTGGCCTCTGTTTTTTCCACGAAGTTTGAGGGTTACTTCGCCCTGGACCTGGGCCGGGTCGTACATATAGTTTATGTTTAAGTACTCACCGGCGAGTCCCAGCAGGTCGACGATTTTCAGCTTTTCAGGCACTTCTATAGTGAGCTGCTCATTGCTGTCGACTACAGGCTCCGGCTGGTAGGAACGAATTTTATCTATGCGTTTGGTAGCCAATAACTGAGACTCATTCTGGTCCGGGATTTTTTGTTCTACAGCAGCTGCAGTTTTTTCAGGCGGCTGTGGTTCTTCCAGCCTTTGGATTATTTGCTCTTTTTCTTCAATAGCCGGTTTATTGGGCTCATTTACATCGGCTGGGATAGAGGTTTGCTGCTGCAAATGGGTAGGTATCCGGGTTTCGGGAACCTTCGTTTCGCCGAGAGATGTAACAAGCCTGTCGAAGACATCGACCAGGTTGCTTTCATTTACATCTGTCTCTGGAAGCTCATTAACGTCAATTCTTTCTATTTTATTTGCATCAGCAATCTTTTTGAGGTCATTTATATCAGGGATTTTTAAATCGTTAGAATCAGGTCTTTTCATCTCATTAGCATCAACGTAAGTTCTATGTTCCGGCTTTGCCGGCTGGTTTGCATCAGCCGGCAGATTAGCGTCGATTTGAGATTCTTGTGCAGGCTGGACGGCTTCGGTTATGATTTTTTCTATAAGGCTAAATTTGCCAACAGGAGCTATAACCAGCAGCTTCTGGTCTTGCTGGTTAATAATGGCTTTGGGCCCAACTCCGGCAGGAGGCTCAAAAAAACTACCCATCAGGATACCACCTATTTGGGAAGCTATTTCTTCATTCGTGGGCATGTCATTAAAATCCGGAGGTATTGAGATTGATTTAATAATAAACTTACTTTTCGCGTCGACGAGCTTAATGACTTGGCTTGCCTTTGTGAGTTCCGGTCGCAGGCCGGTTATAGAAAACATATCTTCTCTAAGAATCTGGACTTCGACATTTATACCGGTTAAATCGAGATATTTTTTTGTCTGCTCAGCGGATATATGTTTCAGGTTAAAAACTCTGTATCTCGGAGGTTCCGGGAGTGGTTTTTCCGCTGAGGTCCGTTCGTTTGCAATACTTCTATCGCCATCGAAAAAAAGCGTTAAGAAAGCAATGATAACAACCACAATCTTTATTAAAAACAAGCTTTGAAGGCTGCTTTTATCGTTTTTATTCGAAATCATAGATGACTCCATAAACTACATACAGAGCGCACAACTATTAAGTACCGCTCTATGTTTGCCTTTATCGGGCATCTTGGCCTGTAACTGTTACAGAACCAATTTCCGGGATATTTCAAGCTCGTTTTCATACGGTACTCCAAAGCATCGATAAAGGATAAAATCACCTTATTTATAAGACATCAAAAACGCCTAAAAGTTCCAATTTTTCGGTCAAAAACGGCCGATAAAGCGACCGAAAAACAACGAAAGTACAAGCATTATAAATACTTAGGTTTTGAGAGGATTTTGTTTGGAGCTCTTGGTAAAAAAGCAGGATTTGCTCTTATATTGATTACCTCAGAACAGGTGGTCTTCTTCTTGAGCTTGCGGGGGCCTTATCTACCTTCGGCTGATTTGGGTCCTTTTTCTCGCTGTCCAGCTTCTTACCGAGGTCATCAAGCTTTTGTGCTTCTTTTCCGCTTATCCTCATATTTTCGATTTCCGAGAAAAACTTTTCAATCATCTCATCAGTTTTTTCCAAGCCTTGTTCTTTTACGGCTTCATCGCCTGATTCGACGGAAATACCACTAAGCTGCTCAATAAATTTATCAAAAAGTTTCTGTTCTTCAGGACTTCTTATCGGCGCTGACCTCTGCTGGTTTCGAATGGACTCTGCAGGCCTTTTTGCGGCAGGGGTCTGTTTTTTGATTAAAGCGGTCTTATCAAGTCCAATATTATTGAGTAAAACAGGTGGGAGGTCGGTTGGGAGTTTTGATTCACCCGCAGCTGACTTTCCAACAACAAGAGAAGTTTCGACAGGCCTTTCGGCCATATCAAGTGGATAAGTCCTTGTGCCATCGTTAATAATAACAGAACCTTCCTTTATTTCTTTTATAATCAGGTGGCCGACGACGTCAGACTGCCTGACCCATCTGCGGTCCCGGCCGGGTTCATCAATCAGAGCGACCGACAGGGCCGGATTCGATTCGTGGACACAGGTGGCAATAAGATTAAACTTGGCAGTTCTGGATATGGATTGAACAGGAGGCAAGGCTATATTTGTTATCACTGCAGGCGGCTGTTTTATCTTCACTGGCGGTTTTGGAGGATTAAGATAAAGGGCGAAGTCTTCGGCCTCTTTTACGAGCGGTGGTATCTGGTCGGCATCTTTTTTTGCTCGCTCGCCTCGTGTCATTTTAAATCTCTCTACGACGCTTTGAACCTCAAAAGACTTTCTAGTTTTTGTACCGCCGTTATTTGCTCCCAAAACTACAGGCAGAGCGACAATAATAACAACCAGCAGAGCTGTCAGGATACTTGCTATTCTCACGGTTTTTATCATTTTTTTATCTCATCAACAAATGAGCAGAGTCATATCAAAAAAAGGAAGCTTACAAGTCGCACATACATTATGTTGGCCTCTAATATTAAGACGTTATCGGCAATATTTTGTTCCCTCCCAA
>CAYLMG010000029.1:0-16646 GCA_964384565.1 uncultured Pirellulales bacterium
GCCGACTTCGCAAACAAATGGCTCGAAAGCACTGACCCGGCTGAAGAATAAAAACTGAAGGGGACACTTTTGGTTATGCAGTTACAACCGAAAGTTAAGACAGCCATTGCAAAACTTAAAGACATCGATTTCGAACTGGCATATCTTGCCTTATTAACCATCCGAGGAATAAAACCGCTAAGTAGATGGGAAAAACCTTTAGCTGACAAAGACCTGAAAATGCTGCAGCAGATAGGCCTTTTTACTAAACGAATCAAACGAACAGTCAAAACGGGCAAGATTATAACAGAAACTATCTTCAGTAAATCGGTAGGCTACATAGAGCTTTACAAAAAGCGTTTCGGCGGAAAGCCAATCGATAAATCGGCCCAGACAATGCACTTTGAAGGTTTTCTGTTTGGCTATCCACCCTGCTGCGTGGACCAATACATTCGAAAACCTTATGCAAAAAACGACCTCGCTGCTGAAAAGCAAAAGATTCTTTTCCACTGGGCCTGTAAAAACTGCAAAATCACTCCTATCTTGCTACCTATTTATGAAAACATCTACAAATCACTTAAAAAAACATATAGCATAAATCCTTAAGGCAGAAGTGATGTTCTCAAACAAAATCCTTGCACTTGCACATATCGCCGTAGATAATAACGGGCACCTTGTATAAGTTTTTTCGCCGTTTTGAAATCTGATAAAAATAAAAACGACAGATACATAAGAGACGCAAAAAATTATGGATTTCAATTTCGAAGAAAGGCCGGAATTTAAAACAGGAGATTCAAAAATGAACCAGGAGCGGAACATACAAACCAATCTCATTGATACAACCGACTGCCTCGAAGCCGTCAGTGTCCTGAGAGGCTGGAAAAACTTCCTATTCGTAATTACCATCCTTTGCCTCTTGCTATTACAGGCAGCTTTCTGGCTGGTAACCACCGGCGCAGTCAAAGCCTCAGATGGGACACAGGACGAATCTATTATCATAGCTGATGAAAAAACCGAACAAACCACAAAAGCTGCAAAACAATCACTCGAAGAGCCGAACCAGCCGATATTACTCTCATCACCTCAGGCCAAACACAGCCTGTCGCTTCCTAAAGATATAGAATTTGAGCACCTGGCCTGGATGATTAAATTCCTGAACTTTGTTCTCATTCTGGCAGCGATGCTTTACTGTCTGGCAACGCTGTTCATACTAAAAATTTCAATTGTCGGCAGGCTCGGCGGAATCAAACACATCTGCCGCGCACTGTTCCTGTCGCTTGTTTTCATCGTATTGCTTGTCCCTTGGCAGAAGATTTTCGGTGGTGTAGCTGCCGGCGCCATCTTCACGCCGCAGGAGCTGTTAAATTCCTGTCAGGCCATAAAACAAGGAGGAGTATTCAACCAGATACTGCACTACCTGCGATTCAGCGTATACTGGCTGATAGTTACTCTGCTTGTCATACTTGCCCAGATTAGAAGTGGCCGCTGGACCCGTGCTACCTTACGCAGACTCGAGGTGATATAAGAAGCTGCCGAGATCCCCTTATGTCAGCCTTAAAATCAATTCGCTCTGCGAAGGATACAGCTTCAACAATTGCTCTCTATCCGCAGACTCGAAATCTTCAAGCTCAAAACCCGGGCAAACGGTTGTCCCCATCAGGGCGAATTTGCCGCCTGCTCTTAATAAACCACCCATCCAGACTCCCTGCGGCACAACAACCTGCAACAATTGCCCATCAGCTATATCGCAGCCAAGCGTTATGGCTCTGCTGGAACCATCAGGAAAAAGCTGGAGCATTGTAACCTCATCGCCCAGATAAAAATGATATATCTCATCACTTCTCAGACGGTGCAGCTTTGAGACAGTATCGGCAGTCAACAAATAAAGAATAGCCGTGCCGAGATTACGCTGGCCTTTGAATCTTTCGACAAGCACTTCAGGACCGATTTTTTCTTCCGACCTGTAGGTTTCGACATAGAATCCCCCCTCTTTTGGTAACGGCTTCATTCCAAATAACCGGATTATTTCCTCTGCCTTTATCATTTATCGGACTGTATCCCGATTAACTATATGATTAAATCAGCTTCCATTACAATCCTGTTAGCCCTTTTTTTACCAAAAACAGTTGCCAAAGCAAATTTCGGCTACTCTAACTTGCTCATTTTAACAGCCTGAAGTACCCTTTTACATAAAAACAGTGTTTTCAGGCTCTTTTGAGAACTTTTCGAGCCGAAAGCACATTTATACCAAAAATTGCGCAATTTTGGAAAAAAATCATTGTTAACAGCCACAAAGACGATTAGTATAAACGGTTTGGCTGTTAAAATACTTGTGAAAGGCTACCAGAGCCGAACTTTGAAGGAAAGGTCTTACAATGTTAATAACAGGATTGGCGTACCGTGCGGGGTAGGCGATTAAATTGTCTGCCCGGCCGAACTGCCCGAAAAATCGGGACGGTGGCCTGGAAACAAAGGTTTCCGCTGCTATGGCAAGTAGCTAATGAGAATTGCTGCCGGGGTACTGTTTTGCCAGGCATTGCAAAATGGTACCCTCTGATGGAGGTGCTTGATGTAGTGTAAGGATAAATTACAAACTCGCTGTCAACTTGCCGCTAAAGTGGAAACTGTTTAAGTTTCCACTTTTTTGTTTAGTTTAAGGACGACAAAAAAATATGAATCCGGAGCTTATAAGAATAGTCGATAACATTGCTCGTGACAGAAAAATAGACAAAGAATCGATTTTCATCGACCTCGAGGAGGCGATGGTCTCCGCCGCAAGAAAGCACTTCGGTGAGCCTGACAGCGATATAGGCGTCCACATCGACCGCGAATCAGGCGATATTACTACTTATAAAAACGGAGAGCAGATAGATATTAAACAGCTCGGGCGAATACCCGCACAGGCCGCCAAGCAAATTATGATACAAAAAATAAGAGCCGATGAAAGAGACAGTATCTATGCCGAGTTCGTTCAGAGAAAAAATGAAATCATAAGCGGAACTGTCGTCCGCTACGAAAGCGGCACGCTTATTGTCAGCCTGAATCATCGCACAGAAGGCTTTCTGCCAAAAACCGAGCAGATAGCCGGCCAGACTCATCGGCCGGGTGAAAGAATCCAGTGCCTGATTCTCGATGTCAAAGAAGTCTCCAACCAGGTAAAAATCATCCTCTCCCGAACCCATCCGGAATTCATCAGAAGACTCTTTGAGCTTGAGGTGCCCGAGATTGTCGAAAATATCATCGAAATCCGGGCTCTGGCACGCGAAGCTGGCTATCGAACAAAGGTCGCAGTTGCTTCAAATGACGACAGAGTTGACCCCGTCGGTGCCTGCGTCGGAGTTCGGGGCAGCAGAATCAAAAACATAGTCGACGAGCTCGGGGGTGAAAAAATAGACATCGTCCGCTGGAGTGACTCGTCACAGGTCCTTATAACAAATGGACTTATGCCGGCAAGAGTCAGCGAAATTGCCCTGTGCTTTGAACTGGGCAGAGCAACCGTGGTAGTGGATAACGACCAGCTCAGCCTTGCCATCGGAAAGCATGGCCAGAACGTCCGCCTGGCAGCAAGACTGACGGGATGGGATATCGATATACTAACACCCGAAGAATATAACCAGAGTATCGAACAATTGACTGAATGTGTGAAAAACGTAAAGAATGCCGATGACATGATAATTGATAAGCTCATTGCTCTCGGGATAATATCCGTTCCGGACCTTGAGGATGTTGGGACTGAGCCCTTGGTTAAAGAGCTTAATATCGAAGCGACTCTTGCTGAACAGCTTGTCGGCTCAGCAACCGAGCACGCCAGGCGACTGGCGGCAGAATCAAGGCAAAACAAGGCCGAAAACCTGCTAAAACAACAGGCAGAGTCAACTGAAAATGAAAAGTAATCGCGCGGACCTAATAATATAAAGGAGTTTTTCTGGCGACTACAAGAGTCTACATTTTGGCAAAAGAACTTGGCGTAAAAAGCACAGCAATCGTCAAAAAATGCCAGGACGAAGGCCTCGATGTCAAGAACCATATGTCAACAATCTCAGCCGGGCTAGCGGCCACTATACGTGAATGGTTCAGCGAGGGTGAACGCACCACGTCGGTCGAAACTACTGAAAAGGTAGACCTAAAGAAAGTACGAATCAAAAAGAAAAAGAAGAAAAAACCAGCCGCAAAAAAGAAGGCAAAAGCAAAAAAGCCCAAACCAAAGGAAAAACCAAGAGACAAAACCGCTGAAGCGGCTGCAATACTCGAAGAAAAACCACCAAAACCAAAAGAAAAAATAATTCCGAAACCCAAAAAACCACCGAAACCTAAACCTGTCAAACCCGCAGGCCCAAAACTTAAAAAACCCAAGCCGGCAAAACTGACCGGCCCCACTGTTATACGTGTCGAACAGGCAGAGTCTCCGGTCGCCCCAAAGCCCAAATCACGCATCAAATACAATGAGCCGGTGACCGAACCGCTTATAGCCGACGAATATAAAGATGAGCGACTTGGGCTCGGTCAAAGGCCCAGAGAGGCAAGAAGATACCCACACCGAAGAAAAGACAGGGTGCACAGACGCGGTAAAGATGATAGTTTTCCGGAAGAGGTAAGAAAACTCAAATATCTGACAATCAGGCGGCAAAAAGACATTGAAGAAAGACGCGCAAGACTTGACGCCGCCGGCGGTGAAAGATTACGCCTCAGACCTGTAAGGAAAATCGAAACCAGAGCCCAGTTACAGGCTCCTACTGTAGTAAGACCTATAAAAGCTATCGTAAGTGAACCTGTCGCAATCAAGGACCTGTCTGCAGCCCTCGGTATCAAATCTGCTGACATCATAAGCAAACTGATAGAACAAGGAATAATGGCAACTACCAATGAAGTGTTAAGCAACGAGGTTGCAGAATTAATAGCTATGGATTTTGGTTGCGAACTGACGATTGAACATAAAGGCACCACCGAAGAACAAGTCGAACAGGAGTTCGAACAGTACGAACGAAAAAGTCTTAAACCACGACCCGTCGTGGCAACAATGCTCGGCCATGTAGACCACGGCAAGACAAGCCTCCTCGATAAAATACGGTCAACAACGGTAACAGCCAGCGAGGCCGGAGGAATCACCCAGCATATCGGAGCATACCAGGTTGATATCGGCAACAGTAAAGTAACTTTTCTCGACACACCCGGACACGAGGCCTTCACCGAGATGCGCGCAAGAGGCGCCAATATGACCGACGTCGTGGTCCTCGTTATCGCTGCCGATGATGGTGTAATGCCCCAAACAATTGAGGCAATCGCACACAGCAAGGCTGCGAAGGTATCGGTTATAGTAGCCCTTAATAAAATAGACCTGCCCGGCGTCGACACAAACCGGATTTACGCCCAGTTAGCCGAGTACGACCTCACGCCGGTAGAATGGGGCGGCGAAACCGACATCGTAAAAACAAGCGCCGTCACAGGACAGGGAATCAACGACCTGCTCGAGCATATCGATTATTTACGCCAGGTACTCGACCTCAAAGCCGACGATACAATACCCGCAACCGGATGGGTCGTCGAGGCGAAAATGTCACCCACACGCGGTGCTGTGGCCACGCTGCTGCTAAAAGAAGGACAGCTCAGCAAAGGCGATGTCGTCCTCGCAGGTGCTACTTACGGAAAAGTCAAAAACATAAAAGACAGCTTCGGCAAAAACATTAAAACTGCAATACCCTCAATGCCGGTCGAGATAACAGGACTCAACGGCGTGCCACAGGCAGGCAATAAATTTTACTGCCTCGGCAACGACCTGGTAAAAGCTAAAGAGGCAGCTGACGAAAACCAAAGCCTCTCAAGACTGGATATGCTCACAAAAAGAACACAGATAACTCTCGACAACCTGTTCAGCCAGATTGAAGCCGGAAACGTCAAGGAGCTCAACATTATCATCCGCGCCGATGTCCAGGGTTCGGTCGATGTCCTCATAAAGTACCTTACGGAATTAAGTACAGAGGAAGTAAAAATAAAAATCATACACGCCTCTCCAGGTGGTATAACCGAAGGCGATGTCGTTCTCGCAGAAGCCTCGAACGCCATTATCATAGGATTCAACGTCACCGCAGATGAGAGAGTACAAAAAATCATAGACGAAAAAGGTGTCGAAATCAGGCTATATAATATAATTTACAGAATAACCGAAGACCTCAAAAAATCAATGGAAGGGATGTTGGAACCCGACCAAAAAGAAAAAACAATCGGCAGAGCTACCATAAGAGAAACCTTCAAGGTCTCAAGGCTTGGAACAATTGCCGGTTGCCACGTCAATGACGGCTTCGCCAGAAAAAATGCAAAAGTAAGACTCATAAGAAACAACGTCATAACAAGGGATGGGCTGACCATCGAATCGCTCAAACACTTTAAAGATGACGTCAGGGAAGTAAAGGCCGGTATGGATTGCGGAATAAAAATTGCAAGATTCGACGACGTTAAAATTGATGACGTGCTCGAGTTCTATGAAATCGTAGAAGTGGCAAGAACCCTTTGAGAGGTTAACTAATAATCAGAAAAGATGCTACAGGGCAAAGACTATTATGCCAACAAGAAGACAAGAAAAGGTCTCTCGAGTGGTTAAAGAAGTGGTCAGCGACGCTATCTCTAATCACCTTGGCGACCCGCGTATTGTCGGGTTTGTAAGCATCACGAGGGTAGAAATGACAGCAGACCTGAGGTCTGCCAATGTGTACTTAAGCATTTTCGGCGGCGACGTGGCGGAACAAAACAAAACCTTTGCCGCAATAGAGCACGCAAAATTCAAAATACAGTCGCTGCTTGCCGACAATATGAAAAGCAGGTTTTGTCCTGTCCTGCACTTCTTCAAGGACGAAAAATTCAAAAAAACACTCGAAACTATGAGACTCATCGAGGAAGCGGCAAGCGAGCTGGAGAAAAAAGAACAATAAAAAGCCGTATGTTAAAAAAGCTGCCGATGAAAAACTATTAAATGCGATATACTACCGGGAGCAAGCATGAAAAACAGCAAAGAATACTCCAAAAAAATACAAAAACTGTTACGTTCTCTGAAAAGAAAATATCCAAAACAAGAAAAGGCTGCCTATGACGAACCAGCAGAAGCAATTGTATATGCAATCATAAGCGAAAAAATCACGCACAAGCAGGCACAAACAGCCGCTAAAAAATTCAACGAGTACTTTGTCGACCTGAACGACCTGAGAGTTTCAAGGCCGGAAGAAATTATAGAAATGCTGGGTGAAGATAATCCAACTACAAGAGAGATTGCCCTGAGGCTGAAGACCGCCCTGAGAGCCATCTTTGAAAAATATAATACCGTCAGCCTGCAGGACCTCAGGAAAGTCGGTAAACGTCCAGCCAAGGAAGCACTCAGCCAGACAAACGGCACCAGCCCTTTCATGGTCGATTTCTGCATGCTCACTGCCTTGGACGGACACGCCATACCCCTGACAGAAAAAATGATAGAGCTGCTCAGAAATGAGCAGCTTGTCCATCCCCAGGCCGACCAGCAGCAAATAGAAGGCTTTCTATCCAGGCAAATTGCCGCCAAAAACGGCTACTATTTCTACATTCTGCTGCGACAGGAAAGCGAATCCGGCAAAAAGAAAGAAAAAACAAAAAAAAGAACTAAAAAAAGAAAAAAGAAAAAAACAAAACCAAAGAAAACAACTAAAAGAAAATAAAAACCTCTGTTGCTTATAATAAATGATACAACTTAAAATAGTTCAATAAATAACAGGGTAAAATCAAATGTCAGAAAAGATACTGAAACTTGGCATTCCAGCGGGCAGCCTGCAAAAAGCGACCATCGAGCTTTTCAACCGTGCAGGTTTCAACATTTCGGACACCGAGCGAAGCTACATGCCGAGCATCAATGATGAGCAAATCCGTCCGGTCTGCCTGCGGGCACAGGAGATAAGCAGATACGTCGAAGATGGTGCCCTCGACGCCGCAATCACAGGATACGACTGGATAATGGAAAACGGCTCAGATATAATCGAAGTCGCAGAACTCGCCTACAGTAAATCGACAAGCAAACCTGCAAGATGGGTCCTGGCTGTCCCCAATGAATCAAAAATAAAAAAGCCCGAACAATTGCAGGGAAAAATAATTGCAACCGAGCTGGTTAATGTCACAAAAAAATATTTCGCCGATAAAAATGTTAATGTTAAGGTAGAGTTCAGCTGGGGGGCAACAGAAATAAAAGCACGCCTTGTCGATGCCATTGTCGAACTTACTGAAACAGGCTCATCACTTCGAGCAAACAACCTTAAGGTGATCGACACCATCATAACTTCTACAACAAGACTTATCGCAAATAAAAAAGCCTGGTCGGACAAGTTCAAACGAGAAAAAATAGAAAACATCGCAATCCTGCTGAAGGCTGCCATCGACGCCCGCTCCAGGGTCGGCCTGAAAATGAACGTCAAAAAAAATGACCTGCAAGCAATATTAAAAATCCTGCCGGCGGAAAAAAGCCCTACCGTATCGAGCCTGGCCGACTCGGATTACGTAGCAGTCGAAGTGATTATTGATGAGCAGCTCGAACGCTCGCTCGTGCCCGCACTAAAACGCGCAGGTGCATCCGGCATTATCACATACCCGCTGAACAAAGTAATTCACTGAACCGAAACAGCCGCCGTTGCTGCCAATCCAAAGACCGGCTTATTTATTCTCGGGGAGCAGCAATTTCTTTTGCCTCAAAGAAAAAGCCATCCGGCCTGCTGACACCATAAAAAGCAGATAGGCTAAAATACTTGCGAACAACATCAAACTGAGGTAAAAGTCCAAAATCAACCAGCCCGCTTTGCTTCACAAACGGGCGAGGAACCAAACCAAGATCCATTTCAAGTCCTACCGAAACTTCCGGGCGACCGCCTCCGGATTTGCTTTTCTCTTCAGCCATCTTTTTAAGTCCCTGCCAGAGTATTTCTGCAGATGTAACCCCATCTTCGAGAGCAGCCAGACCAACAACCGACGGCACTGCTGATCTCGCCACGTTAAACCAGTTTGCCGATACCATAGACTCCGCAGAGCTGCTGTCTAACGTACGTATAGCTTGCTCAGTAGCATCCACGGTGCCAAAAACCAAATGTGTCTCGGTTACGGTAAATGCGAACACAGGCGCCCGGCTGGCAGGCTGGATTGATGCCTCCTGCATCGGAACCTTTTCACCGGCATAAGGACCAAGTTTCAAAAGCGACGGCAAATCAACTATATAAATTACATGGCCCAGAAGCTCACGCCTGGCATCGGGCTTGTTCGGGGCGATAAACTTGCTATGGAGGGTTGAAAGAGACTTTTCAAGGGCACGAGGATTAGTCGTAGCCACCGCAAACAGCCACTTCGGTTCGCCAGTCTTGTCCGTGACAGGCCTGTCGATATCCTCGGTAAACACAATCTGAGAACCAAGATGCTCCAAAATATCACGCTTAAAGTCTATCCCGGGCTGACCATCATCACTCGCAGGCAAAAGTGGCATATAAAAAACCGCCGCGGTCTGCGGTGAAAAACTGCTGACTATTTTAACAAGCTCGTCATAAGCAGCTTTTATGTCTAAGTTAACAAATAAAGCTGAATAGCTCGAAAAAGAAATAAATTGAGGAACCCTGACAGGAGCAGACTCAAGCTCAAGCATCCTGCAAATGCCTCTTTTGTCACCATCTATCTTAAGAAAAAACTTGCCGCAGGAAAAATTGTCCCCCAGCCGCGCAATTCCGAAAGAACAGCAGAGAGTCTTTACGTTATCAAAGCCAAGATTTTTTACATAATTCATTGTCTGACCGGTGTCATCGTCGGCAGTTTCCATATCGACAATCTTTTTTATATTCAAAAACAAACCAATATCCCGGTAAGGCTCGGTAGCCGCAAGAGAAGACACATAATCAGAATCATCCGCAAGGGTCGGACTGTCGGCTCCCTTAATCTGGGCAACAACGAATTTGATAACATCCGCACCCGCAAAAGAAGCTATTAAACAACCATCGATAAAACAATAACAAAACTCCACCGAATCCTCATCGATTAAAGTATCAATCGAAACGCCCCGATATTCCTCACTGCTTTTGAAGTGGCCGCCCAACTCATTATTCTTCTCGACGAGCTTTTTCATCATAGCCTTGACCTTCTCAATATTATCGCCCCAACTGCTGATACACAGAATCGGAGCCTCTTTGTTGTTTTTAGTCTGCTCGTTAAAAATCAACGCAACTGCCAATCCGCCCTCAGGCAAAATAGACTCTTTATAAAATGCCTTATAGATATTGTTGTCATCCAGCTTCTCGACACCTTCATCAAGCTTGGCCTTGACGTTCTCAACAAAAGCAGCCATCGCAGGCTCTTTATAAAGCTTATATAAAGAAGTCTTTTCAAACTGCGCCTTCAACTGCCAAAAATCTTCAATCTCAATAAGCAGAACAGCCTCAGGGGGCAGAATTTCGGAGGTCTCCTTAGGCGCCGCAGCTTGAACCGAAGAAAAACAGAAAAAACAGACTGACAAAAAACAACAAATTCCTGCCTTGTTTACCTTTTTCATTTTTCTACAACCTTTTACCAAACATAAAAAATAAAGATGTGTAGCCTTTATCATTGTTCGCCGCAATTATCTTATAGGCTGATTATTTGTCGCCTTTTAGAAACTTTGGCTTTTCTTTGTTTCGCCTCCCGTCCGGCTGAAGATACCTGTATCCGGTGTTCGGGCTGTCCTTGTCGTATGCAAAGGCCTCACGGTTGTCTATAAAGTGTTTTACGTAATCAATAGGAATTGCGAAGCCAAGACCGCCGAGAAAAATATAACCCATATTTGTCACGCCGACAACCTCGCCAGCCAGATTGAACAACGGCCCGCCAGAGTTGCCCGGATTTATATCAGCATTGGTCTGAATATACAAAAGACCTTCAAAAGGCCTGTTCTTCGTGCTTATCACGCCATTAGTCAATGTCCGCTCCAGACCAAGCGGATTACCAACAGCAAAAACCTCCTCTCCAACCTTAATCTTCCCGCTGTCACCAAGTGATACGTAAGTCAGCTTCAATCCTTCGAGGTCTTCAACCTTCAATAACGCCAGGTCCACAAAAGGATTAATGGCCTCAATCTTGACCTTCTTGAATTTCTTCTTCTCAAAGCCGTCCTTTGCCTTGACAAACACAGTAACCTCAATCCTCGTCTCTTTTTCTATGACATGATAATTGGTTATCAGATAACCATCATTATTGATAAAAAAACCAGAGCCAAGGCCTGCAGGTGTCGAAACTTTTACAACCGCTTCTGAAACCATCTCAGCGCACCTCTCAATAGAAGTTTTCTGCCTGCTGGTGACGGTATAAAGCTGCCCTGCAAACTTCTGCCCATCGATATCCACTTTGTTTGGCTCCTCCTCCAGCATATACGTATTAGTGTATTTGTACTCAAGGATTTTGTCCTTGGGGATAATCAGAATTTCAACACCCACGTCCATTACCAACTCTGACTGCTTTTCGGCCAGAATATCGCCGGTCAGCAGCTGGCCTTTCTTAAGCACCACCTTATCGGCAAACGTTGCCGCCGCTTGAAAAACAACCATAAAAACACAAAAAAACAAGGACAACTTCTTTGTATAGCCGGATTTCATAACTCACTCTCCTGAATTGTGTTAGCAAAAAACTCAAAAGATGTCTGCACCTACGCTGTACCCCCATTATTCTAATAATCTCCTGCCTTAAATGCAACTGCAAAAACCTTCGCCCCGGCCAAAAACACAAATAATCCCCAAAAAACCTTATAAAAAATAAACTATTGACAAAATGCCACCGATATCGTTTAATAGTCAAAGCTGACGTGTGTAAACACACAGATGCAAACCTGAGACATCCCGGTTGGGATGGTTTTGGGGTTATAGCAGGGTTTATATCCTCGTAAAGACCGGCTGCTTTGGTGGTAGAAGCAATTGGCTTTACGAAACTACCCGGCTAAGCTATGATTCGCCCTGTGAGAAATTCGGCCTTGCGGGGTTAACCGGAATAACTTTTAACGTTTATCAGGAAAGGTAAAAAAAGATGAGTGGCAAATCTCGCAAAGCGGCTGAGTCAGCCGAAAAATCCTCACTCAAACCAGGCTCGCAGATTATCGTTGATACCCTCATTGAGATGGGCGTTGACAAAATGTTCGGCTATCTCGGCGGCGTGGTCCTGCCGTTTTTTGACAAACTATATGACGCCCCCATCAAGGTCATCATACCTCGTCACGAACAGGGCGGCTGCCATATGGCCGACGGATACGCTCGCGCCAGCGGCAGAGTCGGCGTTGTCATCGCCACCAGCGGTCCCGGCGCCTGCAACCTTGTCACCGGCCTGGCCACCGCAATGATGGACTCGATTCCAATTGTTGCGCTCACCGGACAGGTCCGAACCAACCTCATAGGCAACGACGCCTTCCAGGAGGCCGATACTACCGGTATTACCAGGCCGGTTACAAAATACAACTGCATCGTCAAAGACATAAAAGACCTGGCAAGAACAATAAGAGAAGCATTTTATTTAGCATCGACCGGCCGGCCCGGACCGGTACTAATCGATATTCCCGTCGACGTCGAGCTCGCAGAGTACAAACCCGACGACGGTGAAAAACTCAAGCTGCCCGGATACAAGGTAAGAACTCAAGGCCACATCGGACAGATAACTGCCGCTGCAAAGGCTGTAAACGAATCGCAAAAACCTGTCCTCTACGTCGGCGGCGGCGTCATCAGCGCAAACGCATCCGATGAGCTGAGGCAATTGGCCAAAAAAGCAAATCTGCCCGTAACGATGACGCTTATGGGGCTGGGAAGCTACGACCAGAAAAGACCGGAATCACTGGATATGCTCGGAATGCACGGCACCGCATACGCCAACTACGCCGTCCAAGAATGCGACCTGCTGATTGCAATCGGCGCCCGCTTCGATGACAGAGTTACCGGCAACGTAAAAACATTCGCGCCGAACGCTAAAATCATTCATATAGACGTCGACCCAGCGAGCATCTCGAAAAACGTTCACGTGGATATCCCCGTTGTCGGCGACGCAAAATTCATCCTTAAAGAGATGATAGAGAAAATCGAACACCGGCCAAGAAAAGAGTGGCTTAAAAAAATCACAGACTGGAAGAACAAATACCCGCTTCGTTATGACAACAACTCTGCAAAGATTAAACCGCAATACGTCATTGAAGAGATTTATAATCAGACTAAAGGCACCGCCATCATTACAACCGGCGTCGGACAGAACCAGATGTGGGCTGCCCAATTTTACAAGTTCAGTCGGCCGAGACAGTTTATAAGCTCCGGCGGCCTGGGAACCATGGGCTACGGCCTGCCGGCCGCTATCGGCGCGCAGGTCGCCAAACCCGACCAGACAGTTATCGACATAGACGGCGACCACAGCTTTAATATGACAATGACAGAGCTGGCAACAGCCGTCGAGCACAAGCTGCCCATAAAAGTCTGTATTATAAACAACGGATATATGGGCATGGTCAGGCAGTGGCAGCAGCTTTTCTACAACAGACGCTATTCCTGCAGCCGCCTTGCCAATCCCGACTACGCAACCGTCGCAAAGGCACTTGGTGCAGAGGGAATAACAGTTGATAAAAAAACCGATGTCCCCAAGGCCGTAAAGAAAATGCTCAGTGTAAAGAACAAGCCCTGTGTAGTTGACTTCAGGGTCGAAGGCGAAGAAAACGTCTGGCCGATGGTACCAGCCGGCAAAAGCCTGGATGAAATGGACGGCCTTGACATTCTCGAAAGACTGGTCTAACAAAAAAATCCAATAAATGATGAAAAATATCAATAGCAGGAAATAATTATGAAACACATAATAAGCGCACTGGTTGAAAATAAGCCCGGCGTCCTTGCTCACGTCGCCGGTATGTTTGCCGCAAGAGCTTTTAACATAGATTCGCTCGTCGTCGGAAGAACAGAAGAGCCCGACCTTTCACGTATGACAATCGTTGTTGTGGGCGACGACAGAGTTGTAGAGCAGGTAAGAAAGCAGCTTGAAAAAGTCGTTCCCGTCGTAAAGGTCCAGGACTTCGTCGGTCAGCCTCTTGTTGCCCGTGACCTGATGCTGATAGCCATTTCAGCGCCGCCTGCAAAAAGGCCCGAAATCCTCGCCCTGATAGAGATGTTCAGAGGAAAAGTGGTCGATATCGGCCAGAAGTTCCTTATGATAGAAATAAGCGGGCCCGAAGAAAAAATCGAGGCCTTCATCGACGTCTGCAGACCGTACGGCATTAAAAGCGTCGCCAGAACAGGAACCATCGCTATGCCCAGACAGGAAAAAAGAGAACCCTAAGCATTCCAATAGAGATGCCGGTACAAACTCGGACAACATTTGTAAATTTCTTGCTTAACAAAACATCCCAAATATAATAATAACGATTGAGTATCTGCTGTAAGAGAGCAGTATGACGGTTCAATATTTAAAATAAAGGAGATTCTGAACTATGGCACTGACAATTTATTACGAGAAAGACGCTCCTCTGGACGCACTTAAGAACAAAAAAGTAGCAGTCATGGGTTATGGCAGCCAGGGACACGCACACAGCCTGAACCTGCGGGACAACGGTATCGAAGTTGCCGTCGCCGAACTGAAAGATACTGACAATTACAAACTTGCTATTAAGCACGGCTTTCAGCCCGGCGATATCAAAACCGCTATGGAAGGCGCATCACTTATTGTAGTTACCATCCCGGATGAGATACAGGCCGATGTCTATGCAAAGCATATCGCTCCGAACCTAAAAGCCGGCCAGACCCTCGGCTTCTGCCACGGCTTCAATATTCATTTCAAGTATATCGTCCCGCCTGCCGATGTTAATGTAGTGATGATTGCACCAAAAGGCCCGGGACATCTGGTCCGAAGCGAGTTCGAAAAGGGAGGCGGCGTACCCTGCCTCGTAGCTATTCAACAAGATACAACAGCAGATGCACTAAAGACCGCCCTCGCCTGGGGGAACGGTATCGGCGGAGCACGAGCTGGCATCATAAAAACAACCTTCAAAGAAGAAACTGAAACCGACCTGTTCGGCGAGCAATGCGTCCTTTGCGGCGGTCTTACTTCGCTTATAAAAGCTGGCTTTGAAACCCTCGTAGAGGCCGGATACCAGCCGGAACTGGCATACTTCGAGTGCATGCACGAGGTAAAGCTAATAGTAGACCTTATGTATCAGGGCGGTATGAGCTATATGAGATACAGCGTATCAAACACTGCTGAATACGGAGACCTGACAAGAGGCCCGAGAATAATTGATGAGCGAACAAGGGCCGAAATGAAAAAGATTCTCGCTGAAATCACCTCAGGCAGTTTCGCAAAAGAATGGGTAGCCGAATACAAAGGCGGCCTGAAAAAATTTAACCAGCTCTATAAAAAAGACCATGACTGCCTGCTCGAAATGGTCGGCAGAAAATTACGTAATATGATGAATTGGATCGATTCAAAAGAAATCTAAATTTAGAGAGCGGAATAATGCAAAACAAAATCACTAAACAAAAAACACGGCTACTCAAAAAATCTCTTCTTCCCCTGGCCTTTACCCTGATTGCTCTGAACCTTGTCGGCTGCGGTAACCCTGCCGACATCATCTACTTTGCAAAAAAAGATACTGCCCCGACCAATGCGGACATCATCAGCGGCTACTACGGCACGGGCCTGCGGCTCAGTAACTCCGCAGACGTCCTCGACGAGATGTATATGCCTGAATATGAACTGCTCAGCCAGAGCAAAACCGTAATCGCAGTTACAGGACAGAAGAAAAAAGACTACAAATTATGGCTGAAAATGGCAGCCTTCGATGAAAACGAGACTATGGCTCAACGCAAATACCTGTTCATTGAAGATGAAAAGCCAAAAACACTCTTCGCAAAGCCGAGAGCAAACGCATTCTTCGAATGCTCTATGGTCATCGATAAACAGATGCTTAACAAACCTTACAGTAACCCGAGCACGAGACTTCTTGAAATATTAAAAAAGGTCCAGGAAAACACACAAAAAGATTTAGCCCAGGTCAGCGAAGACAACCATATCATTCAGGTCTGCGGCGGAATGGCCAATCAGGCACTCGCAGGCGCCATCACCAAATTACAAAGCTCACCCGCCGAGATCGCAAAAATAAACACGGTCTCAGGCGTCAAATTCAGCCACCTCAGTCTCGACGAAGGCGTAATACAGATGGGAGTCGAATACGATATCGTCACCGTCAAAATCAAATTAGGCTCTTACATTAAAAAATGGAAAATCGATTTCGAGAAAGATATAGAAGAAGTCGAGGCAGACGTCTGGTAAATAGTCTTCGTTTGCAGCTCCGTTAAATAGAAAACCGCCGATAACTCAGTTGACCGGCGGTTTTTTTCAAAAAGATTGAGTGGGTCTGTAAGCCGAGTTTTGTATCCCCGCACCTATTTCGAAAAGCAAGCCGAAATAAACCCAACCTCCCAAATGTCACTTAACATTTCTACCGCAACTTTCTGCTTAGTCTTCAAAATAAGTGCGGGGCGGCGGCCATTTAACTTGACCGGCCGTCACCGACCGGCTCTGCCGATTTCTCGACAAGCAACCTACCCGCTGATATTACCCGGGCCGAGTAACGGAATCCGAAAGAACTCCGATCAGCATATTTGGTCTTGCAGGCGGTGGGGTTTGCCCTGCCGACGCCGTCACCGGCG
>CAYLMG010000030.1:0-14997 GCA_964384565.1 uncultured Pirellulales bacterium
ATTAAAGGCTTTAGAAAATTGAAAGAATTGGAATTAAAAAATTATCTCAGCATCGTGTTTCCTTTCGCAGTCACTGCTGTTCTTCTCAGCATTATTCAGCCGCCGATTGGACTCTCGGGATTTGCGTGGGTCGCATACGTGCCTTTTATACTCGCCTGCTCGCCGCGGGTAAGATTTAAAACGTTAATAATATCGGCATACATAGTTTCCTTATGTTACTGGCTCATCAATCTGTACTGGATATATCCTGTGACCATCGTCGGCTGGATTGTCTTCTGCGCCTATACCGCCCTGCTCTGGCCGCTTCTCGCCGTCGCTATCAGATTCTGCAGGGCATTAAAGCTGCCTTTGTTTCTGACAGCCGCAATTCTCATTGTAGGTGCTGAACGGCTTCAGGGATTTGTTCTCGGCGGTTTTCTCTGGCGGCATCTCTCACACAGCCAGTATGCAAATATCATACTCATTCAAATAGCAGATATCTTCGGTGCCGCAGGCCTGTCTCTGCTCATCGCGATGGTCAACGCACTTTTCGCTGATTTGCTAATCGCTGCTTATCACAAAAGGCTATTTACAATCCAGGCTCTATCAAAAACACTTTTGGTAACCGCAGCCCTTGCGGCCACTTTCTTTTACGGCAGATGGCGAATCGAGCAGTCCGATAAAATCATAGAGTACGGGCCCCTCGTCGCCGCTTTACAGTCAAACATACCGCAATCGGTTAAAAGCTCGGACTCCGACGAAATCAATGAGCAAACTTTTATCAAGCTTTTGCAGGAAAGTAACAAAATCTTAAATGCAGCACCGCTGCTGATTGTCTGGCCTGAAACCGTCGTACCAGCACTATTAGACGAAAGGATATTAAGGGTAATTGACCCTTTGAGCACTCACAAGCAATTCGACCTGCGTCTTCGCGAGCACGCAAAGGACAAGGCATACCTTCTTGTAGGTGCCAGCGGCGGCAAGCCCAAATTCATCGGCGACCTCACTATTCAGGGCCTGGCAGCCAGATACAACAGCGCCTTTTTATATACACCTCACGGAAACAAGGCCTATCAGCAGTACAATAAAATACATCTCGTGCCGTTTGGCGAGTTTGTCCCGTTCAAGAAAAAGATGCCCTGGTTATACGACTTACTGATGAAATTTACTCCTTACGACTTCGACTATAGTCTGGACGCCGGAGATGAGTACACCGTCTTTGAGATAGAAAATCCCGGCCAGGACAGCAAAGTCTATAAATTCAGTGTGATGATATGTTACGAGGATACGGTGCCCCCCATAGCGAGAAGATTTGCCCTCGATGAACAGGGTCAAAAGCAAATTGACTGGCTCGTCAATATAAGTAATGACGGCTGGTTCGTAAGATTCAAAAACGATAAGGCATATCCGAGTACCGAGCTGGCACAGCATGCTGCGGTTTGTGTCTTCCGGGCCGTCGAGAACAGAACTGCCGTCCTCCGAAGCGTCAATACCGGCATTAGCTGCCTTATAGACTCGGCCGGCAGGATAAAAAATGGATTTGCCGGCGGAAATCTGCCCCCGGAAGCTATGAATCGAACCGCTATGACTGGATGGTTCGCCGATAAAATGCCGATAGATAAAAGAGTAACTTTTTATAGTAAATACGGAGGCTGGCTCGACTTCTGCTGCGCAATTTTTTTCGCAGTGTTAACGGCAGCAGCGATAATAAAGAGAAGCTCAAGGTCGCTTCCAGCAAAAAACAGGTGAAGAAAATGAAGCAGACCAAAAATTCAAATTGCCGTACATCCCTTTCAGTTCTCTTATATGTTTTTATGACGTTTGTGGTTCTCGGCTGCAATAAAATGGTTCAAACAGACGAGTATTCAAATGAAACATCGCTGCGCAGGCTCTTGCCCCAGGCAGACAAAATCCTCTACGATGGATTACTGGATGAAGACCCCCGCGTGAGAACAAATGCCATCGAGGTCGTTGCAACTACCGCCCGGATACAGTTTATGCCCATAGTAGAGAGACTATTAGCAGACGAGATAGTACCTGTGCGGTTCTCGGCAGCTCTGGCAGCTGGTGATACAAAATATCGCGATGCCAAAAGAACATTGGATACTCTTTATAAATCATCCGACGAGAACAGCCGCCTTGCCGCAGCTTATGCACTTTACAAGCTTGGAGATAAAAACAAACTCTCGGCATTTGGACAGGCAATATCCAGCAAAGATATGTCTGTCAGAGCCAACGCGGTATTCCTGCTCGGCAAATGCGGCGACAAAAGTTCTTTAACACCTTTATACTGGGCGAAGGATGCTGATGATTCTGATGACAAGGTTCGATTTCAGGCCGCAGAAGCCATCGCAAAGCTCGGGGATGAAAGGATATATCCAAAACTTTGGACAATGATATTAAATGTAAATGCCGACGACAGGATTCTCGGCTTGCGAGCGATGGGTGCACTCGGAACCGAACTCGCTCGAGGTGCGCTTACCACCGCGCTCTCTGACCCAAATGAGGTCCTGGAGGTTCGACTTGTCGCTGCTGAGCAGCTCGCTCAGCTCGGTTACCCCGACGGCGAGGCTGAGGTGCTCGAAGTTTTCACGAAAAATTTAACGGCAAATATGGATGAAAAAGATGCTGAAAGAGTTAACGTTTTAACTGCACTCGCGATAGGACAAATAAGGACACCAAACATCACAAAATACCTGCCCAAATTATTGAAAGACAGGTCAAAATTAGTTCGTTTGGCTGCTGCGAAAGCCGTTTTTCAATGTCAGATATCACGCCCTGAGGATTGAAACACTGCTCTAATTTTTAGTTATAGGACTTAGTTTTAGGCAATTTAGTAAAAATAGCTTGACCTCTTTCGGTTAAAACGGTAAAATTATGGTAATTGCAGTATATGATTTATAATTCATCTGAGAAGGGGTATACAATAATTTTATCTATTATAAGTGAAAGGAGCCCATTTTGAGTACCCTCACAAAAAGTTTTATTATTTTGCTGACGATATCCTCGCTTTTCCTTTGCGGCTATGTTGTGCAATATGTTTCCAGTGTTAGCAACTACAAGGCCGAGTATGAAACAAAACAAAGAGAATTAACGGCAAGGCAAAGTGAAATAGATAATCTCAACGAAAATTTGAAGAACGAAAGAAACAAACGCATCCAGCTCGAGGACAGCAAGAACAAAGAGATAGCGGCTCTGAACAAAAAGATAAGCGAGCTGCAGACAGAAATTAACGACATGAAACTTCAAAATGCCAGCCTCCTAAACAAGGTGGACAGCTGGATAACTACCACTCAGCAGCTCACAAATTTAAGTGACAAAAACAGAGAGATGTACGCAACGGCTCTTACAGAGCTGAGCAAAACAAAGGACGAGCTGGTCAGTGAAAGAACCAAGCTCGACGAGACCTCAAATACACTAATAGACAAAGAGGCTTTAATAGATATGCTGGAAAAAGACGTAAAGCAGCTCACTGAAGAAAAGATAGCGCTTGAAAATAAATTAAACGATATTTTGCGACCTTACGGAACAAAAGCCGCCGCACAACAACCCGTGACACAGCAAAACGACCTCGCTCAGCTCGCAACCGCAACTACAACAAAGATTGGGCTCAAAGGTCTCGTCAGCGGCGTGGATACCAAAAAGTCGATGGCTAAGATCTCGATAGGTAGTTCGGACGGAGTCAAAAAGGCAATGAGATTTCACGTCAGCAGAGGAAACGAGTATATATGCGACATAGTTATAATAGATGTTGCAGCTGAAGAAGCGGTCGGTACCCTTGAGCTCGTCCAGCAACCCCCAAGGCCCGGAGATAACGTATCTACAAACTGGTAGCTGTTAAAAGTTCCGTCTACGGAAAAAATGCTTTTTTACAAGCTGTTTTATATGAGGTAGATATATGAGCCCCGTTGGACAAATTCGACCCGCCAGGCCAAATACGGCTAATAATGTGTACACGGCGATGCTTGCCTTAGCCTTCGGCGTGGTTCTTGCGACCGCTATCTTCGTCGCTTTTAAATGCTACAGCCAGTATGGCTCATTATTTAGCTTAAAGTAGCCAAATTGCCTATTGACAATTCTGTTTGCATCATATAAAAACAGCCTAAACTCTCAGGCAATTTAATAAAGAAGGGATTCTAAAGTGCTACTCGACACAATTTTAGGCTGGTTTAGTATGGATATGGGTATCGACCTTGGTACCTGTACAACCCTTGTCTGTGTTCGCGGAAAAGGCATTGTCCTGAATGAACCTTCCGTAGTCGCCGTGCGCAGAGGCAGCAATATTGTTCTAAACGACGGCGAAGCTGTCGGGCTGGTCGCAAGGGAGATGCTCGGCAAAACTCCCGGCTCAATAACTGCAATCCGCCCATTAAAAGACGGAGTAATAAGTGACTTTGAAATTACCGAGGCTATGCTCAGCTACTTCATACGCAAGGTTCACGGCCGTGGTGGGTTAATTAGACCACGAGTAGTAATAGCTGTACCCAGCGGAATCACTGCCGTTGAGAGGCGGGCCGTAATAGACAGTGCCGAGAGGGCCGGTGCAAGAAAAGTATATCTGGTCGACGAACCGATGGCCGCTGGTATAGGTGCGGGCCTGCCAATAACAGACCCGACTGCTTCGATGATTGTCGATATGGGAGGAGGAACCACCGAGGTTGCAATTATGAGTCTTGCCGACATAGCATCCTGCGAATCGATACGTGTCGGCGGAGACGATATGGACGAGTCCATTATCAACCACCTAAAAAAAACTTATAATCTTCTAATAGGAGAGCCCAGGGCTGAGAAGGTCAAAATACAAATCGGCTCTGCCGCGCCCCTTGAAGAGGAATTGACAATGGAGGTAGCCGGAAGGGATACGATATCAGGACTCCCAAGAAAAATTATTATAACAAGTGAGGAGATACGCGAATCGCTCCGCGAGCCAATAGCAGCCATTATCGAGGCGGTCACCAAAACACTCGAAAAAGCAGAGCCTGAGCTCGCAGCCGATTTAATAGATAACGGCGTACACATCTGCGGAGGAACTTCACTGCTCAGAGGTGTGGATACCATACTTTCAAATGCAACTGGACTGCGGGTTGAAAGAGTGGACGACCCCCTAAGTGCGGTAGCCAAAGGAACAAGCGTATATCTGGAAAATCTGGAGTTATGGAAGGATACGATGGATCATAACGAGCGAGGCTGGGAATAAGCCCTGCTCTGCGACACCTGACAGAAAGCAAGCAATACCATTATGGCAAGGAAGCGTTCGAGAATCTCCAGACGGATGTTATTCACCTGGTTTATGCTGGGTGCTCTCATACTGCTCATCGCACCGCAACAAATGACAAGTCGCCTTCAACTGTTTTTCGCTCATATCTTTCACTGGCCTTTGCGTATGAGCAGAGACATTATGCTCTCCGCCAGAACAAGCCAGCCGACCATAAAACGCGCAAATCGGACTGAAACCCAGCTCGAAAACCGCAATGCAAACCTCGAAGCTATGCTCGCAGAAGCTATCCAGAGGGATAAAGAGCTGACAAATTTTCTGAGAGAATATCCCAGGCCCGGAGACAAGTTTGTTTTTGCAAACATTACTAAAATCTCTGCCGATGAGCTCGTAATAAATCGCGGTGAAAATCACGGCCTGAAAGTAGGTCAATTCGTCCTCGGCGACAACAGCATCATAGGTACGGTCTGTGAGGTCACCGCTTATACTTCAAAAGTCAGGCTGATTACCAGCCCACGCTCACAAATCGCTGTCAGGCTCGGTGACAGGGATGCAATAGCTCAAGGCAATGAAACAGCTATGAAAATACAGCTCATTCCAAAAAGCTATAAAGTCAAAACCGCACAGAAGGTATTTTGTAAACCGAAGACCGGCTTCTTGTATTCCCCAATTATCATTGGAACAGTATCTGAACTTCGAGAAAGCGACAAAAATTTTCTTCTCTGGGAGATAACCGTTGAGCCCGCCTGCGACATAGAGACTCTAACCAGTGTTGACGTAATACTAATCAACTCGGATAAACCGGGGGGCTAATATGCGATGGTTGCGGTATGCAGTCCTAATCGTCGGTATCACCCTCCTGCAGGCCGGCCTATTGTCAAATCTGGAATACAAACCGGATTTGCTCGTCATACTTGTCGTGTTCTTTTCGATTTACTGCGATATGAATGTGGCAATCATAACTTCTTTCACGATAGGTTTTGCATCGGACATTATCGGTACAGCAATGGGGCCCGGCGTCATCAGCTTTGGGATTATCGGTACTGTCATCTCCTTCTTGCATCAGCTTATCTCTATCAGAAAAATTCCTTATCAGGCTTTGGCCATATTTATCACCGGGTTTTTGACTGGAATATCGATTTATTATCTCAACCTGCTCAAAGGAGGTGACCCCAATCCCGACATATTTAAAATTGTTTTTGCAGATTCGCTCTTCTCTGCAATTGTCGGGCCGCTTTTCTTCTTGCCAATCGCCTGGTGGATGGGTATAAAAACACGTCGTTTTGCAAGAAGATAAATCGCACCGTCACAATTGGTGCATAAGAGTTCAGAAACAAAAAATGTACGACAAAAGGTTAAAAATCTTCATAATCCTAACCACACTGTTTTTTTCTTTCTGTATTTTCCGTCTCGTGCAGATGCAGCTTATGCCGAACTCCTCCATTCAGGATAAAATCGCAGAATTCAAACGCCAGCGTGGCCAAAGTAAGCTGCTCAAAACCGTCAGGGGCAGAATCCTTGACAGAAAAGGACGGATTTTAGCCGACGATGAGCCGCAGTTTGAGCTTCACATAAGCTACGAGCTGATAAGTTACCTTGACGCCAGGCTTATAAAAGCGAAGCTTCTAAAGGCCGAACGAAGAACAGAGCCCGAAAAAGCACTGGCAGAAGCGGCTGAGCAAATCCAGGCCGGACAAAGAAGGCTCCAGGAAATTATCGACAAATGTGTACATTTCGGCCTCGAAAGAAGCCGGCTCGAGCAAAAAATCAAAGCAAAAAACGACCAGGTTTGGAATCTGCGGGTATTTCAGGCCTGGCGAGAAAACTGCTTCAAATCCGAACTCTTTCAAAAACACAAGCACAATCTCTTTGCCGTCAAATTATCCGATTTCACCGCGGATTTCGAAAGTTTCTTTCCGGATGCCGATGACCGGCTGATTCTCGTCGAAAAGCAGAATATCGCGGAAATGAAAGAAAGCCTGCCGCTATTAGAGCTAATCACTAACGACGATATCTTCGCCGCACAGGTAGAGTTTTCGGACATTGAAGGCATTGAAATTGTATCCGGGGCAAAGAGGATTTATCCCTATACAACTGTAGCAGCACAGACGATAGGATGGGTCAGCCCCGCACACGAACAGGACAAAGAACTCTTCGCTGAAGACAAATTCTCAAGATATCTGGTCGGTGAGCTTTGCGGCCGCAGAGGTGTCGAGTACGTTTGTGAAAGTATTCTTCGCGGTAAACGCGGTGAGATATTTTACGATATCGACGGTAATGAAACACGTACAGAAAACGAGCTCGGCAGGGATGTCCAGCTAACAATTGACATCGCACTTCAGCAGGAAATAGAAAAATTCCTCGCCGAATACGAGCACGACCCAAACTGCAAACCGGGTATCTCTGCCGTTGTTATCGACATCTCTTCAGCTGACATACTTGCTCTCGTCTCTCTGCCAACATTCGATTTGAATAGGGCAAGATATGATTATGACCGTCTCATTAACGATACCAATGAGCCGATGATAAATAGAGCTACATACAAAACATACCCGCCCGGCTCGTCGGTAAAACCGCTGATACTAATCGCAGGCCTTGAAGCAGGTAACATAACTCCATTCGAGACTATTAGCTGCCCCGCACAAAAGCCGCCCGACGGATGGCCTCAATGCTGGATAAACAGGCAGTACACCTGGCTCGGACACGACGACCAGTTCGCCGCCGATGGCGGTAATACCGCTCGAAACGCAATAAGGGGAAGCTGCAATATTTATTTCTCTCGGCTTGCAGACCGTATCGATTCACAGGTTCTGCAGGGCTGGCTCTTCAAATTCGGTTATGGCCGGAACATACTAACCCCGCCTGCCGAAGTCAGCGATAGTAACAACAGCAGAAATTTCCTTCAGGCTTCGGGCTCGATTTCGAGCAGCATCCCCAGACAGAACATCAAAAACTTCGAACAGATAACTCCCCTGAACAATTTCGAAAAAAAATTCTTCGGCATAGGCCAGGGAAATCTCCGCTCGACACCCCTGCAGGTAACAAATGCTATGGCCGCTGTCGCAAGGGCCGGTTTGTATAAAGACCCCCGCTTGTTTATTGACAAAGACTCAGACAATCAGCCGGTTTCTCTCAGCCTCAGCCGGCAAACAATCGATACAATTTTTGATGGTATGCATGCGGTTGTCAACGAAGTCAGCGGCACTGCTTACAAGGCCTTCTTAAACAATAATTTCGCTGAACAAAACGTTGAGCTTTACGGCAAAACCGGCTCGACGGAAATGCCTGACAATGCCTGGTTCGCAGGCTTCGCGAAGGACCATTCCGGAAAAGCAATTGCCCTTGCCGTCGTCGTCGAGGGCGGCCAGCGAGGCTCATCCGACGCAGCCCCTCTCGCAAAACAAATCATCCAATTCTGCATCGATGAAGGCTACCTCGGAACACCCCTTATCGCAGAACAATAAAGCGAAAAATCTTAAATCTTTATTTTATCTCTATGCTTATCGGTTCTTTAAGTTTGTTAAGCGTATCCTGCAGAATTTCGAAAAATTTTTCATTGTCCGGCCAGAGAATATCCGCACCAGTACCCATAGGCTTCTGAAGCTCATCAAGAAATCGGCTCAGGCTCTGCTCATCGAAAGTTTTTGCATTAACACCAAGACCGAGCCGCTCGACATAATCAGCGTTGACAATCTGCTCATACTGGCCGGCAAGTGCAACCAGAAGCATCTTCTTTTTGAAATACATACATTCGCTTATAAGTGAAAAACCCGCACTCGCCACTACTCCCCGGCAGCCGGCCAAATCATTCAAAAAGCCTTCTGTTGAACGCTTCTTGAAGATGCAGTTTTCACTCTGGCTGTTTTCATCAAAGCCGTAAATATAAAACTTCTCGTCCCCAAACTTATGCAGAACATCTAATATATTTTCCTTCTCATGCGCCGCCGTTAAATACAAAAGTATATAATCTCCCTGCTGCGAAGACATCTCAGTCAGGCCTTTTCTTACTACCGGCGGTGCGAGAACGGCTGCATCGATATTCAAAGACGTCTTGAAAAAATTTATAATAATATAAGCGACCGCCGCCACGTAATATGATTCAGTAACAAGGCTCGCCGTCAGTCTTTCAAACCATTTTTCCAGCCTGTGTTTGAGTTTACAGAGTGTAAGAAAGTGCTGATGGTCGATACTTATGAAAGGCACCTTATTTCGAATTGCCCACCACGCACAGAACGGCTCGAAATCCGTTATCAAAAGGTCAGGACCGAACGGCTCGATATGTTTCCTGAAAAGCTGCTCGTTTATTTTGTCCGCCTCGGAAAATTTGCTCAGGTTTTTTTTAACTGTTTCAAAAGTATCGACACCGGCTTTGCTGTATGCGAAAGACAGACCGAAAACCGGCTTGACTCGCTCCTTGAAATATTGCGTCAGATAAACAAGCGATTTCTTTGAGCCGACAAACATCACATCATGACCTGCATCGATAAATCGCTGGCCGATAAGATGAGACCGGCTGCTGTGTCCGAATCCCTCTCCCGCAACAGCGTAAATTATTTTAGCCATACTCCTCTCCCACCGGCCGATTTAATACTGGGCAATTCTACCCTGACTTTCCAGGTAATTCAAGGTCTTCTCAATTATTCTGCCGGCAACCGGGGCCGCAACGGTCCCGCCTGTATAGCCCTTGCCCAGACTTATTTTAGGCCTGCACACAGTAACCAGTACGATAACAGCAGGATTCTCTGCCGGCGCCCCGGCTACAAAGGATGCTATATAATCATTTTCCGAATACCCTTTTTGCCCCAGCAGTGATAGCTGTGCAGTTCCTGTTTTCCCGAAGACCTGCCACTTCTTAAGTTTCGCCTTCTTGCCTGTCCCTTCGTTTACCACGCCCGTCATAGCCTCCCCGACAATCCACCTGGCCACCTCAGGCTTAATTACAAAACCAACCGGCGGTGGCGGCCGCTTCAGCTTTACGATATTACCTTCGTTATCAACTATCGCCCTGACAAGGTAAGGCCGTACGTAATGACCACCATTTGAAATAATGCAGAAGGCCTGAACAAGCTGCAAAGTCGTTGTGCAGATTTCCTGACCGAAAGGTATTCTCGTCACGCTGTATCCATTCCATTCATCGCTCGGCCGCAAAAGTCCAACCGCCTCGCCCGGCAAATCGATACCGCTTCTTTCGCCGAACCCAAATAGCCGCAATCCCTCGCAAAGTTTCTTCGCACCGGTCCTCTGACCGATTTTCGCCATACCTATGTTACTCGAACGAATAATAATCTCACTCACGCTAAGCTCGCCGAAGCTGTGTTCACCATACTCACCGATCCTGCCGAAACCTTTACCGCGATAGTCACCGTTTTCACAGAATATCTTTTCATCTTTATCGACGATGCCCCCATCAATTGCGATTGCAGCAACTATCGGCTTCAAAATACTGCCCGGCTCGAACTGGTCGCTGATAGCACGGTTCCGAAAGTTATTTGGGTCCTCGTAGCGGATTTGATTCGGCTCGAAATCGGGCAGAGAAACCATCGCCAGTATCGCTCCTGAGTTCGGTTCAACAACGACAGCAGCAGCCGACTCAGCCTGGTAATCCTCCATCACCTTCAAAAGCTCCTCGCGTACAAACTGCTGTATGGCAGCATCGACTGTAAGAATAATTCCGCAGCCGTCGGTAACAAAAGAATTTTGCTCTTTCAATCGCACCGGCCTTCGAAGCACATCCGCAAAAACGACGTTACCACCGGCATCGCCGCTCAGCTTCTTATCGTATTTCAGCTCAATTCCCTCAAGGCCGAGATTATCAATGCTCGTAAAGCCGACGATATGTGACGCCAGAGACCCCATCGGGTAGTATCTGCGCCACTCGGACTCTACTCCAACTCCGTTAATCTTACTTGCCGCTTCACACTCCTCTTTGTTAGCGTCGGCCTTGATTTTTACATATCCAGGATTACCGCTGTTTTTAATAAGGTCATAGATTTGTATCGCCTCAACCTTCACAACAGGCGCAAGCTCTGCCGCAGTTTTATCGAACGATTTTACTGCGCGGGGTTCGGCAAAAATAGTTTGTACTTTATTGCTCGCCGCCAGCACCCTGCCGCGACTGTCGAGGACAACGCCCCGCTGCGGTTTCTCGGAAATCAGCTTTTGCCGCTGCTTCTCACTCACCGAGCAAAAATAATCTCTCTTCACATACTGCAGATAGAAACATCGCCCAATCAGCGACACATACGTCACGATTAACAGGGCAAACAAAATTATAGCAAAACGCAGGTTTCTCAATTTCCCATCGCAAAAATCTCGCCGGCTACCCCAACAATCATTTCAACTCACCTTCCCGCAAATACCGTTATTCATCGCTTTGCCCCTCAAACGTGCCTGATATAGCTGCGGGATTTATAATGCCTTCTAATTGTAGCTGTTTCTTGCCGAGCTGCTGCTTGAGCCGGCTCTGCTCTGATTTGCAGATACTGAACTTATAAAAAATTCGATTCCGCTCACTTCGCAGGTAAACCGCAAAAAGCAGAATCGACGTCACGCAAAATATCACAAAAACAAAATACCCTTTTGACATCCGCTCCGTTACGACAAACACCTCTGTTGTTAAAATTATTCCCTTTTACTCTTTATGTCACCTCGATGGCAGTCTCAGCCGCATTCCCACGAAAACCGTATGCTCATTTGGCATAATACTCTTATTAAGTTCGTATATCTCCATATACCTGTTACCATCGCCCAGCTTGTCAGCCGCGATTTTCCATAGACTATCACCCTCAACGACGGTATATGAACTCACCTTTTCTTTACTTCCCGATAAATTCGCCAAATGCCTCCGCCCTATGGAAGTCACCTCCTCCAGTAACGGACTGTCCAAAGTCTTTGAGACTGTATTCTCTGTGGAAACTGAAAGCGGCGGTATAACAAGCTTCTGGCCCGGGTAAATCGAATCCGGGCTTTCCAAGACGTTTTTGTTCGCCGCAAATATCTTGTCAACGTTTACCTTTCTGTTCCCTTCGACAGGCCCGTAAAACTTCTGAGCAACAGTTGCCAGAATGTCACCTTCCACAACCACGTAGGTCTTCGCCTTTGGCGGCTCAATCCGCTCGACCCTGACTTTTTGTTTCTCCTCTACAGGCCTCGGCCGCGCAGCCTGAATGTCCGGCAGCTGCTGACCACCGGCAAAACTTTGCTCTTTTTCACCCTTCTCATACCCGACCGGCTCGACGGCTCTTTCTACCGGCTGAACCTGGCGCTCCATATTCAGGTCCAATGGCCTGCTATATCGCACCGCAGGCTCTATTACCTCTCTGCTTATTTTCCGCTCCCTCGCCGCTATCGCCGGTGTCTCATTCCGCATACGGATTATATTAGTATCGGTTGTAAGCTCATTCGTCGGCTCACTTCTGCCAAACTTGGGAATGCCATTGACCAAAATAGCGATGATAAATATGAATACCAGACCCAGCAATAATCCGATTTTCGCATCCGACGTCATAATCGAAACTCCTTTTTCTTATTTTACCAAAACACTAAATTCAAAAAACTTTATACTAAATCCTATTACAGTTTTTGTGCAATTCTCAATTTAGCGCTTCTCGAACGCCTGTTCTCAGCAATTTCAGCCTTCGTCGGAACTATCGGTTTTTTTGTTAAAACTTTGTAGATGCCTTCCGATTCATTTTTCTTGAAACTTCTTTTCACAAGTCTGTCTTCAAGGCTGTGATAGCTGATAACCGCAATCTTACCATCTTTCTTAAGAACCGCCGGCCCCGAATCAAGAAGCTTCGCCAGGCACCCAAGCTCGTCATTTACTGCAATTCTCAACGCCTGAAACGTCCTCGTCGCAGGATGAATCCTTCTCTTTGTCTTTTTGCCGCCTCTGCTCAGCGCCCTGCAGACAATATCCGCAAGCTGGGCTGTCGTCGCAATCGCTTCTCTCTTTCGATGCTCTACGATGAATCTCGCTATCCTTCTCGATGCCCTTTCTTCGCCGAATTTGTAAATCAAATCAGCAAGCTCGTCTTCTCTCGCCTTATTTACTATATCGGCAGCGCTCCTCTTTATTCTTTTGTCAATTCTCATATCCAGTGCCATATCAGCGGCGAAGCTCAATCCCATTTGTTCATCCGCTAATTGCACGCTGCTGACACCCAAATCCGCTAAGATGAAATCCGCCTTTTCAATACCCAGCTCGCCTAGTTTCTCACTGATTTGCGAGAAGTTCGAATGAACAAGAATTACCTTACAGCTTAACCTCCTTAATCTCGATTCCGCGACTCTAAGCGATTCTTTATCAACATCAAAGCCTATTAAAACCGCATTTTTCCTCAAAAATTGGCCGAACAGATAACTATGACCTCCTTGTCCTATGGTCGCATCGACCATCACCCCATCCGGCGGCAAAATTACCTGTTCAGCCAGCGATTTTGAAAGAACGGGTATATGTCTAACCTGCGCACTTTCCACATTTTTCTCAGCAGACCACTATCCTGTCCCCTTGAGAAATCAATTTTCTAACTGCAGCCGAAAAATCCACATCATTGAACAGTCGGTCAAGCTTTTTCAGCCGCTCCAGCCTCTCTTCGAAGACACTCAGCGAGCCAAGTATCTGCTCATCAATTTCTCGTTTGCCCTCAAGGGCATCCTTCACAATCCTGTAATGGTCAACATTATCTTCGAGCATAGAGCCTCCGTTCTTGCAACATTCATTCCCGTTCATCATATTTTTGCAGGACAATCTGTCTGGCCTGCGACATCTGACTTTGATACTGCGACATATGGTCACCCAGATACTGCTCCCAGCTCTGGCTGTTCCACAACTCGATATGGTCCCTCACTCCCACCAGCGTAATTTCATCTTTCAGCCCCGCCCTTGTTCGAAGCTTCTCGTTCAGAAGTATCCTGCCCTGGTTATCGAGCTCGACCTTACCTGCAAGAGCGAAGGTTATTCTTTCAAACGCGACCGCTTCGTCGGCAGCCGTCCTTTGCGGTGCCGCTGCAAGCACTATACGCTCGAAATATTTTTCAGGGTACAGACACAGAATGCCGTTTGAGCCGAGTACGATATAAAAGCTGCTTCCATGCTCATCGACGTCGATTTGATTTCGCAGCTTATTTGTTATTAGAACTCTCCCCTTTTTGTCTATCGTATGAGTATATTCACCTGTTAATAAAAGCATGACCGCTCTACCACATATTCGCCACTAAGGAATTACTAACAGGGAAATACTACCACTTCCACCCACTTTGTCAACCATAAAACCAATTTTATTAAAATTTTATTAAAATTTTATTATAGGACTCCTACAGAAATCGATAACTGCCTTACAAATAAGACCTTACAAAAAATCCCTCTATTTCCTTTTTCGTTTAGCAGTCGCCGGAACAGCGACTTTTTAACTCAAATTGAATGTTTAGCCCCCAATTTTATGTTGGGGGTCTTCTTTCTGCTTTTTTATTTTTACTGTGTATATTTTATTTTTTATATGTTATATTTCTCCGTGCCTTCGTCGCCTTTTACAAAAAAATTCAAAAAACCGAAATAAACCCTGCATCAAAAACGTCTAAACGTTAACAATGAACACTCATTACGAAAAATCTCTTGTCTTATAGGTTCAGTCACAGTAAAATCACAAAAAAACTTTTCTTATGGAGGCCATTATTATGAAAAAATCAATAATTACCTGCACAGCCCTGACAGCTTTAATTCTTGTAACCTGCCTCTGCCCGGCAGCAGAAAAGGCACAGAGCCCGCAGGAAAAAACCATCGCCGGCATCTGGAAGCTCACCGT
>CAYLMG010000030.1:15097-16521 GCA_964384565.1 uncultured Pirellulales bacterium
AATCATCGGCAAATGGGCTCTTACCACCACCTCTGACCGCGGCGAGCGAACAAGTATTCTTCTCATCGATAAAGACCTCACAGGAAGATACGCTATGGGTTTCGGCGAAATTGATATAAGCAAGATAAAGCTCGACAGTGACAAGGTAACCTTCTCCATCGATATGTCGTTTGGCGACCGCGACTTCGGAATGGATTACGACCTCAAATTAACAGGCGACAAGCTTGAAGGCCAGGTCTTCACCGACAGAGGTGAATCCAAGGTTACCGGCAAAAAGATTATCCCAAAACCGAAAGAGGAAAAACCAGCCGAAACCAAAGAAGAGGAAAAATCGACCTAAACTGAAAAAGAGCAATAATTCTTTCAAAGCATCAGCCGACAGCAGCCTGTAAGCCCTACACGCTGCTGTCGGCACTTAGTTTATGACAATCCAAAAACCTGATAACGCCTTTTACGCTTAGCATGCATCCTACTCTATAGTTGTGAGCATAAGATTATAGACAGCACCGGGAGTGTCAACGTAAAAAATATCAAAACATCTTGATGTAAGGTCGGCATCAAGAAGCTGTGCCTGCAGACAATCGCCAAGGCCGGCGTTTATCAGGCTTTGTAATGTCATAGCAGGATCAAAATTTGAAAAATCCGGGTCCTGAACCTGTAAACCCGGGTCACTATACTGAAATTTTGAAGGATTATCACTTATGTCAACCATCATACTGATAAATGCATCATTATTTACCGCCGCATCTGCCGTGGCATCAACTTCTACCTGCCACTGGGCTGTAAGTATATCCGGCGGTTCTTCGGTACCCTGGCCGGTAAACCGGTTGAACTCAAAATAAGGTCTGTCGGAATCCTCATCTGTTAATAATATTAAACTTTTCCTTGCCCGGTCTCGAAAAGCAAACGCGTAGCCGCAAGCTACATTAGGACCATTGACCAGTGTATTATCAATCGCACCGTCAAGAACAATCCTTATAGCTTCAAGAGCAGCATTGGGATTGTCGTTGTGGTCTCCGTGAAGACCGGCAGCAGCGCCGGAGCAATTGATTGAATTCATTACAGCAATTACACTGTTTGTGTCAGCGGTAAATTCCATAATAAGTTCAGGATGCTTTCCGTAAAGGACTATACAGTATTCCGCATCAATCGAATTCATATCTGCAGTGCTGAAAAAAGAATACAATTCATTCTTAAAAGCTGTTACCTCATAGGACATTGAAACTGTCGCGTCAATGATGAAAACATAATCCAGCAATTTAGTGCATTCTCCGTCAATACACACCGAATGTGGAGAAGCGCACTGACAATCAAACTCACACGATTGACCGTCTGGAACTCCTTCACCGCATTCCTTAAGCCAGGTTTCAGCCATAATTGCCACATCAACAAAGTTTACCTTGCAATCATTATTGAGGTCACCC
>CAYLMG010000031.1:0-2488 GCA_964384565.1 uncultured Pirellulales bacterium
CCGTCGTAAAAACATCTATCCCGCAGGCCTCCATTGCCGGCCGGGCTCGCTCGGGATACCGGCAGAGCTTATCAACAGGGCAGGTCCTGCAAAAATAACAGGGCCCCGCACCCAATCCGAACGCCTTCCACGCACCTGCAAGAAAAATCTCCCGCTCAAGCTCCGCTACAACAGCTTTTATCTCAGCTTCCGGCGTAAAGTGTATCAATATCGCCCGCTTGTAACAGTCTAAAACGGCCCGCATCTCTTGCGGCGTCGGCGTAAAAGGCGGACACACAAGACAGCCTTCGTAACAGTCACAGCCGAACCGGCATTTGAGCCTTACCCAGTCAGCCGTTTCAACATCGCCCGGCCGAATCATTTTAACCTCTCTTACACCGCTTTTCGCTATAACCATATCGCATAATTGACCGTTCGTTAGCCTCGTTTCCTTAATCTGCTTTTTTCTTTTCTTTTTCTTACTACTCATCAATTTCTTTCTTGATTTCATTCAGCAGATTAATCGCCTCTATCGGCGTAAGATTATTGACATCGATTGAGGACAGTTTCTCCAGAACCGATTTATGTTTTTGGACGAACAACGTATCACCGTCCGCCTCTTTGGTTTTGTGTTTGGCTAAATGCTCACTTGTCGCCTCTTTTGCGAAAGTGCTTTCCAGCTCCTCTAATATTTCAGCGCTTCGCGCTAAAATCGTTTTCGGTATCCCCGCCAGTTTTGCAACATGTATGCCGTAACTTTTGTCCGTCCCGCCGGGAAGTATCCTGTGCAGAAATACTACCTCGCCCGCCCACTCGCGTACGGCGACGTTGCAGTTTTTGATATTGTCGAACAGCTCGGAAAGCTCGGTTAGCTCATGATAATGCGTTGCGAATAACGTTCTGCACCTGATTTTCGTTGCGATATGCTCTGTTATCGCCCAGGCCAGTGACAGGCCGTCGTATGTGCTTGTCCCTCTGCCGACCTCATCCAGGATTACCAGCGATTTTTCAGTAGCGTTATTTATTATATTTGCCGTCTCCGTCATCTCGACCATAAACGTCGATTGTCCCCGCACCAGTTCATCCGAAGCGCCCACTCTTGTAAAAATCCTGTCGACCAGCCCGATTGTCGCCGCCTTAGCAGGTATGAACGAGCCAGCCTGTGCCATAAGCACTAAAAGAGCCGCCTGCCTGATATAAGTGCTTTTTCCGCTCATATTAGGCCCGGTTATTATCAGCAAATCCGCCTTCTTTTCGCCAAGCTCGATATCGTTCGGCACAAATTCAGCCCCTAAGGTCTCAGCCAGCACGGGGTGTTTACCTTCGGTTATGATAAATTCGTTTGTATTTGTAACTTTCGGCCGAACATAGTTACGCCTTTTTGCAAGATACGCCAGAGCCGCCAGGCAATCGCACTGTGCAAGCGTATCAGCCAGATTTTGTAAACGCGGAACATAATTTGCCGTCTGCGCACGAAGCTGCTCGAAGAGCTGCTGTTCCAATTCGAGCGATTTTTCTTCCGCACCGAGCGCCTTGGTCTCGAATTTTTTCAGCTCTTCGGTAATGTAGCGCTCCGCATTTTTTATCGTCTGCTTGCGAACGTAGTCAGCCGGCACTTTATCCGCCGCCGAATGATTTACCTCGATGTAATAGCCGAACACCTTATTGAAACCGATTTTCAGATTCGAAATTCCTGTTCGCTCGCTTTGCTCTTTCTGGTATCTGCTCAGCCAGCTTTGCCCGTCCTTTGATACCGACCGCAGCTCATCGAGCTTTTCGTCGAAACCGGCCCGAATCACTCCGCCGTCACGCAGGTGCGCCGGGCAGTCCGGCTCAATCGCAGCCTCGAGCAAATCCGCAAGCTCATCCATACAGTCGCTTTTTCCCGCAAGTTTTAGCAGAAGGTCGGCTGTGAAGCTCTGCAGAATTTCCCGCAGCTTCGGTACCGTTCGCAATGTCCCAACCAGCGCCAGCATATCACGCGGATTAGCCCGGTATGTGCTTACCCTTGCTGCGATTCTTTCAGTATCGGATATATTCGAAAGAAGCCCGCGTATCCGGCTTAAGCCTTCGTCACTACCTATCAGTTCTTCTATCGCATCCTGGCGAAGCTCGATTGCCCCGGCCTCGCACAGCGGCATACAGAGCCAGCCTCTTATCATCCTCCCGCCCATTGCCGTCACCGTCCGGTCGATACATTCCAGCAGTGAGCCTTTCTGGCTTTCTGTCCGTATCGTCCGCAGAACCTCAAGGCTGCCCAGGCTCGTCGCGTCAATCTGAAGATAATTTTTGCGCTCGATTTTTTTCAACGTCTGTATGTGGCTGAGCGCCGTCTTCTGTGTCTCATTGAGATACTCAATTATCGCTCCGGCAGGGCAGATGCTAATGTCGCCATCACCGATTCCGAAGCCCTCCAAGGTTGCCGCTCCGAAATGCTTCAAAAGCCTTTGTTTTGCCTGATAGGGATCGAAGTACCAGCCGGGCCGCTCCGTTATAATCGCACCGGTCA
>CAYLMG010000031.1:2588-4391 GCA_964384565.1 uncultured Pirellulales bacterium
GCAACCTTATAGCCTGCCTGAAGCATCTTTTTCAGGTATCCGTCGACGGCGTGGTAGGGTACTCCCGCCAAGGGAACTGGATTGTCGGCTTTACTCCTGCTGGTAAGCGTCAAACCTAAAACTTTCGAGCAGGTTTTTGCATCTTCGTAGAACGTTTCATAGAAGTCGCCCATCCGGAAAAACAATACACAATCAGGGTATTTCTGCTTGAAGTGGGCGAACTGCTTCATCGCCGGCGTCAACTTTTCATCCTGTACTGCCATAATTGCTGATTATACCCAAACTGTCTCATTTAACAAGTTAACAGCTTCTCTCTATTTATTTCTTTACGCCGATGAAAAAAAAGGTAAGATAAAAAAACAGAATAATGATACGAAACAAACGTAAATTGGAAAAGTTCTATTTGAAATTAGAGGCCGCTGAGAAGCTCTCCTATAAAGAGGCTCTGGCCGTATATGAGCAGCTTTACAACGAAGCTATTGATTTAGGCGCTATCAATTCTGGCAATATCTGGGAAGGATTTGAGGTTGATTTGAGGATTGCTAAAGCGATAAATGGATTAACGTCATGATACAGAAATTATTAACAAAGACCGCTTATATATTTTAAGATGGCTTTTGAAGTTCAGCAAGCTCGCCGGGCGCTGTTTTAATCCTTATGAACGATAGATTTCCCGCCTATGCCCGATTTTGACTATATCAACTACAAAATCTGTATCATCGATGGAAAAAACTATTCTGTAATCGCCCTGACGAATTCTGTAAAGGCTTTGTCTCGATAGCTTCTCACAACCCTTGGCTCTCGGATTGTGAGCAAGTGATTTGATTCGTTTGACTATTCTTCGAAGGTCTTTTTTGCCAATATTTTCTAGCTCTTTCGCAGCGGACTTCTTGACGGTTATTTTATATCTTGCCATTTGCCTTGAGCCTCTTCAGGACATTGTCAAATGAAAGGCTTGGCTCTTTCTTGCGCTCGTCGAAAGCTGCTATATCGGCTGCGTCTTCTGCTAATGACAATCTTATCGCTTCAGAAACCAGCTCTGACATAGAATGCTCTGTCTCTGCGGCTTTCATCCGCAATGCATGATGAATATCAGGGTCCATATAAATTGTTGTTCTTTTTGTATGTGTTTTCATAAATCACCTCAATATTAACATTATAACATTATAACATTATAACACCTTAATGTCAAAACCCAATTTTTAAAAATACAGGTTTTTTATCATAATTCCGATATCAGGGCATTATTTCCAACAAATTGAGCAGTTTTCGGCATTTTTACAGTTCTCCGGCCACCGCTTTTTGACAGATGAAACCCGCCTATAGCCGGCTGTTTAACAACTCTGTTATAAGCTTAATAATCTCTTGTTTCGATTTTGCACCGGCGATTTTTGAGATTATTTTTTCCTGTCTGCCGGTTACGCATACCGCTCTGTGCAAATCAAATTCGGCAACGCCCAGGACTTGGGATATTCTTGTGATAAGATTTTCAATACCCTCGCCGGTTTTTGCGCTTATTGTTACGCAATTACGCAGTTGTTTCGGCAGCTTAAATATATTAAGCTTTGTCGGCAGGTCGGCTTTATTCAGCACGGTTAAGACCTTTTTGCCTGAAATCTTCTCAACTACCTTTTCATCAAGCTGCTCTAAGTCTGCGCTTTTGTCGAGCACAAGCAGTACGAGGTCTGCTTTTTTTATTATCTCAAGACTTTTTTGCTGAGCTGCTTTTTCAATTGTTTTTGCACCTTTTATCTTAACACTTTTATCAAGACCGGCTGTGTCAATCAGCTCGCAGAAAAGCTC
>CAYLMG010000031.1:4491-7669 GCA_964384565.1 uncultured Pirellulales bacterium
CGCTGCAATAGTGTTCATAATCGGCTAAAACTTATTCCGCAAGCTCTCCTGAAACTATTCGTAATCTACGCATAACTGAAAACCAAAATTTTATCCACGGCTGCCCCAGAATAATGGCAGGTCCATTGATAAACCAGCAGAAAATAGAGGGAGTGAATCCGAATTGTATAGTTGACCAGCGATTTTCATTAGGCCAGATTATTAGTAACGAAATAGTAAAAAATATTGGCAGAATACTGATAATTAAAAGGATAATTCTTTTAGTTTTTTTAATATTTTTTTGAAATACTGATAACAAGCCAGTAAAAAAGCCAGCAATGCCTGAATACCATATTAGACTAATAAGCAAAATAGACAATTCGAAAGGTAAAATAGAAGATTCAAAAGTGCGATCTGATGTTTGGTTTTCGTTGAAATCTATTAAAGATTCTAAGAACATTTCAATTGAGTAGATCATAGTAAGAGATATAAAAATAATAAGGCAGATAATGATTATATCCAGAACTTTTCTAATTGTTTCTTCGTGTTTTGAAAAGAACTTTCCCGGTTTCGATACCACAAAGGGTTTTCCCCAGAAATAATTAATTGTGATAATTGCTGCCACCAGACCAAGGTAAAACCAGATATTGAACAAAATTTTATATGAGGCAAATCCCATTTTATTATCTTAGGTAAATCGCTACACCTTGCTTTCGATATGTTTTCTGTAGGCGAGCGCAATTCCCTTGATTACGAGGTTGGGGACATAGTTGTCGATGAATTTACAGTCGTCCTTTATCAATTCCGCCGCAGCACCGGTTATAATCGTTTGGGGCCATCTGCCGATTGTCTCTGCGAACCGTCTTACAATCTCCTGCAGTGTCGCAATCGCCGAATAATACAGCCCGCAGTTTATCGCCTCCTCGGTATTTGTTCCGTACACGCTACTCGGTTTGTTGACTTTGATTTTCGGAAGCTGAACGGTACAGTCCTTCAATGCCTGAGCACTTGCCTCGAAGCCCGGAACTATCACGCCTCCCAAAAAGACACCTTTTTCGTCGACCAAATCTATTGTCACCGCCGTGCCGAAATCCGCCACAACAACGGCATCCTCGACGACCGCATAAGCCGCTGCCGCTGTAATTACTCTGTCGGTCCCTATTCTGTCCTTATACGTTTTCTCAACCGATAAATCCATCGGGAACGGGATATCTTTTCCTATCAGGCGAATCTTTTCGCCGAGCTGTTCTGCGATTTTACGAATCGTTTTCGTCCAGGCCGGTTTTACGCTGCTGGCGATTATCACCCCGTTGTGCTTCTTTTCTTTTGATGCTTTAGATATCGGAATTTTCTCCCACATCGCTTTTAGCTCTCTTTTCAGCAAAGCTTCTGAGCCGCCCGGCGCCGATACAACCTCTTTTTCTTCACCTTTGAGAAAAAGCCCCAGCCGAATATTCGTATTGCCTATATCAACCGCTATTAGATTCATATTTCTTGCTCCGGTTATCAGTTTATCTTTTGTACTTTATTTTTATGCCGATGTCAATCCGGAACAAAGCGGCAGAAAATGCAAAAATTAAAAGTGAAAATACTAAAATAGCTGGTAAGTTTTGTTTACATACCGGTCTCTTTTTGGTATATTTGTTATATGGATAGCTTCAATTTTCCAAAGATAAGAAAGGATGTTTTCCAGGTAACATCAGGTTTTGACCGTTCAGATGAAAGGGAGTATTGGTTTTCCCGCACTCCTTATGAACGCCTGCAGGCCCTTGAGTTAATGAGGCAAACTTTTTATGGCTATGATCCGTCTGTCACCAGACTTCAAAGAGTTCTTGAAGTTACTCAACGCTCATCAGGTTGAGTATTTGCTTATCGGCGGATATGCAGTCGGTTATTATGGTTGTCCGCGCGCTACTGCCGATATGGATATTTGGGTTGCAATGAATCCCGAAAACGCCAAGAAGATAGTTGCAGCCCTCAAGGAATTTGGCTTTGACGTTCCCCATTTATCTCCGCAACTGTTCCTAAAAGAATGGCAAATCATTCGTCTGGGTGTTCCGCCTGTCAGGATAGAACTTGCAACGACAATCTCCGGCGTTGATTTCGATGAATGTTACAAAGAACGCCTGCAGGATGTTCTCGATGACGTCACCGTTAACCTGATTAGCCTGGAGCATCTGAAGATTAACAAAAAGGCCGCGGGCAGAAACAGTGACCTCGCTGACCTTGAGAACCTTCCCTGAGCTTGAATGCGGAATTTGCTCTTTTGCTGCGTTAAAAACTTTTTATACATACCGAGCGAGAGAGCTTTGTTTGTATTGATTCACTTTTCAGTCTTTGATTTTTTAACTTTTTGCCACAAAACTTCAGCCAGTTCTTTTACTCCTTCGCCTGTAACCGCTGAAATCGGATAAACCTTCTTTTTTAGTTTCTTCTTCAGTTTTTCAACGATTTTGCCGTCCGGGTCAAGGTCGATTTTATTGGCGATAATAACTTCCGCCCTTTTCGCAAGTGCCTTGCTGTAAGCCTTCAATTCACCTCGTATCGCTTTGTAATTTTCAATCGCGTCCGTTCCGTCCACTGGCATTATATCAAGAATATGAGCAATTATCGTAGTCCTTTCTATATGCCTTAAAAATTCATAACCAAGCCCTGCACCGGCGTGCGAGCCCTCTATCAGACCCGGAATATCAGCCATCACGAACCTGCGAAAGCCGCTCAATTCGACTATCCCCAATACCGGCTCCAAAGTCGTAAATGGATAATCTGCAATCTTTGGTCTTGCAGCAGAGCAGCGCGAGATAAGTGTGCTTTTGCCCGCGTTTGGTTTGCCGACCAGCCCGACGTCGGCTAATAGTTTCAGTTCCAGCCGGATATTTCTTTGCTGACCCTCTTTGCCGTCTGTTTTAGTTCTCGGCGCCTGGTTCGTCGCCGTCGCGAATGCCTTATTGCCTTTACCGCCTTTGCCCCCGATGCAAACGCGCACATTCATACCCGCCTTATCCATATCTTTCAGCAGAAGATTAAGCTCATCGTCATAGATGAGCGTCCCCGCCGGCACATTTATTGTAAGGTCTTCGCCGTCCGCTCCGTGTCTGTTGCCGCCTTCGCCGTCTTTACCGTTCTCTGCCTTCCAGTGATGCCTGCCGGCAAAGTCCAGCAGTGTGTCGAGGTTGTCGGCTGTCTCGAAATAGACACT
>CAYLMG010000031.1:7769-9466 GCA_964384565.1 uncultured Pirellulales bacterium
CTGTGCACTTTGTCCGCTGAACAGCTTAACGCCCCTGTATTTCGGGTTGCTGTCTCTGCCGTTTCTTGATGAGCCTTGTCCTTTCTTATGTGCCATTTTTCAAATACCTCTAAATCAATTTATCTTCTATAAAAAAGCATTTTACATCATCAGGCCGACCTTGTCCAGAAAAAAATACTCCCCTCTTAGCTTTACCTTCTGGCCTCCAGAACCTTCTGGATGTATTTAATTGATAAGATATCCTCGACTGCCAGCTTAAGATTGCCGCGCGAATCAATAAAGTAGCTCGCAGGCACAAATAAATTCATATCGAACGGAGAGGGCACCGCGTCCAGGCCCACATAAAAAACCGGAAACCCTATCTTGTGCTTCGTAGCATATTCCCTGACCATCTCTAACGTATCTCTGCCTGTATTAGTATTATAGCATACGCCCAGAATCGCCAGCTTGTCCTCGCCTATCCGCTCTCTCATCTCATTCAAAATTGCCACCTGGCTCCTGCACCCCGGGCACCATACCGCCCACGATAAAACTATTACATCCTTACCCCTGTAGTCACTTAGCTTGTGTTCTTTGCCGTTGATATCCGTCAATGTAAAATCACCAGCCCATTTCCCGTACCAGTTCTTCGCCAGCAGCTTCCACTGAAAAGCGTCTTTGAGCAGCTCATCCATTTTCAATCCTGTTCCGCTTTCCGCCTCGCCCTTTTCAATCACCTTCGCCTCTGCAGCATCGCCGGCACCCCTTTCTTCTGTTTCGACAGCTTGCTGCTCTTCTTGTTGCTGATGCTCTATTTCCGGCTGTTGCAGGGCTGTTGATTCATAATCCTCTTTTGTTTCTGCCTGGCTGCTTGTTGTCGTCGTTTCAGCCTCCGCCTCCTCTTTCTTACCACAGCCTAACGGGCACATTAGTCCCACAATTCCGAACAGTAAAATTATCAAACACATCCATTTTGTTTTTTTAAAAGGATACATTTCATTTTCTCCTAAATTAGCCTGTTATATTCAATCGTAAAAAACAGTATTTTATCAATCCAAATCAGAAGTTCAAGAACTTTTTACTCTGCTGTCAACTCGAAAATCCGTTGACAAAATAAATCAGCAGATTACCATTATCTTTTTTGGCCTGTTGGCTTTGGTTTTAACCTGTAAATGTTCGTAGCTGTCTTTTTTACTGTTTTTTTGTTGAAATGAGATGAATGAGCTTCTGACCTCAATCGTATCGCAAGGCGGGCATCTGAACCTTATTTTGCTTATAGGCATTGCCATTTTCGGCGGAACTGCCGGTGCCAGAATCTTCCGCAGGTTCCACATACCGCAGGTTGTCGGCTATGTTACAATCGGCATCCTTTTAGGCCCCGTCTTAAAAATCATAAATCCGGCTGTTGTCGGCACTTTTGAGCCTTTCAATGCTTTTGCTTTGGGCATAATCGGTTTTCTTATCGGCGGCGAGCTCAAAAGGGATATCTTCACACGCTTTGGCAAGCAGGTTTTCTGGATTTTGCTCTTTGAAGGCCTGACCGCCTTTTTGCTCGTTGTTTTACTTTCCTTTCTCGCAGCCTCTTTCTTTTTCCAGTGGCATCTCGCTTTGGCTGTTGCCCTTGTTTTCGGCGCAATTTGTTCCGCCACAGACCCCGCCTCTACAGTTAATGTCCTCTGGGAATATAAAACAAGAGGCCCGCTCACCTCTATGCTCAC
>CAYLMG010000031.1:9566-14934 GCA_964384565.1 uncultured Pirellulales bacterium
CTGGCTAAAACGCTTGAGCTCGATGTAATTTTATCTTCGATGGCCTTCGGCCTGACATTTGTTAATACCGAGCCCAAGAGAAGCTCTAAGAGTTTCGACCTTGTTCAAAAATTTTCTCCGCCCGTTTATGTCTTGTTTTTTGTCCTCATTGGCTCTCGCCTGAACGTTTCTGGCTTCAGCGCGCATATAGCCATTCTTTCTGCCGCTTATATTTTTGCCAGCGTAGCCGGCAAGACTTCCGGTTCGTATCTGGGAGCTGTTTACTCTAAAGCCGTTCCCACGATAAAAAAGTATCTCGGATTCTGCCTCTATCAGCAGGGCACAATCGCAATCGCTTTGCTCATTATGGCCAGCCGGCGCTTCGAGGGCGAAATTAGAGACTCGATGTTATCCGTAATAGTTATCGGCGTCTTTGTGCTTCAGCTCATCGGACCTGTATTTGTGAAAGCGTCTGTTAAAAAAGCCGGTGAAGCAGGCCTTAATATTACAGAAGATGACCTCATAAAAACCTATAAGGTCAGTGACGTGATGGACAGCAAAATGCCCGTCATCGCACCGGGATTGCCTTTGAGCGAGGTCATTAAAATCGTCAGTAGTACCGACAGCTTTTATTATCCCGTTATTGACTCCGAGAACAGGCTCCTCGGGGCCATTACTCTCGACGGCATCAGGACCACCTTTGCCACTCAGGAGGTAAATGACTGGCTGGTTGCTCTCGATATCATCGAGCCCGTTATCGACCACGTTGCACCCGAAACGAATCTCTCCGATGCTCTCGCAAAGGCAAGACAGCTTGATATCGAGCATCTTCCCGTTGTTTCCGGTGACGATGACAGCAGACTGCTCGGCGTATTAAACTGCCGTGCTGTCCGCCGTGCAATCAGTGCAGAAGTATTGTCCAGACAGCAAAAAGCTGATAATATACACAGCGTTCAATCTGAATAATTTGCTAAAGTTTCGGGACAATAATTTGTTATGTTTTATGCGTCTGTTATAGCGAGTGCTGATAACTTCTTAAATCTGGCATTGTTATTCGGCCTGATTATTCTCAGCGGAACTTTCGGTGCTCGACTTTCGCAAAAAATCCGCGTCCCCCAGGTCGTAGGTGCTGTCTTCATCGGTATATTGCTCGGTGACGTCTCAGGCCTTATAAAACCCGAAACAATCGAAAAGCTCGAACCTTTCACAATGTTCGCTCTCGGTCTGATAGGATTTATGATTGGAGGAGAGCTGCGAAGTGAAGTATTCAAAAAATACGGCAAACAGTTTTTTACCATACTTTTTTCGCAGGGTCTTGGCGCCTTTTTACTTGTCGCTGCAGGGACCTCGCTGGCAGCTTTATTGATAACAAAACAGCCCGCTACCGCTGTCGCTCTCGGCCTGGTCCTGGGAGCTATCGCCTCTGCCACCGCTCCCGCCGCCACCGCTAATGTCTTATGGGAGCACAAAACGAGGGGCCCTTTGACTGCTGCTATTCTCGCTATTGTCGCCCTCGATGATGCACTCGCGCTTCTGCTCTACAGGGCTGCTGCCACAGGTGCAAAGGCAATCACCGCAGGCCCCGCTGATGACTCTGTTCTGGCCGGTACATTTTTACTGCTCGCAGAAATTGTCGGTGCCGTTTTGCTTGGCTTTCTTGCCGCTCTGTTTTTATTTTATTTGTTAAAGATTGTCAGGGCTGAGGACAAAATCCTCGAATTTACTCTCGCCTCGCTTTTATTGGTCGTTGGTGTATCGATGATACCTCGAATTGACCCTATTCTGCCCGCTATGGTTTTAGGTCTTACCCTCGCAAATCTGATGCCGCGACAGAGCAAGGCTGTCTTCAAGCTCGTGGAGAAATTTTCGCCGCCCATTTACATCTCATTTTTCGTCCTTGCCGGTGCACATATGCAGTTCGATAAACTCACCGTACCCGTTATTGCTATGATTTTGGTTTTTGTCTTTTCCAGGGCAGGCGGCAAAATCCTCGGCTGCTGGTTTGGTGCAAGGCTTTCTGCTGCTCCTAAGGTGGTTCAGAAGTACCTCGGAATCTGCTTGCTGCCGCAGGCCGGTGTCTCTATTGGCTTGGCGATTCTCGCCAGCAGGCAGTTCGGAGAAGCTCTCGGACATACCATTATTATGATTGTTATGACTGCCATCTTTGCTATGGAAATTCTCGGCCCAATCCTGGTTAAAACCGGCGTCGCTAAAGCCGGTGAAATCGGCCTCAATGTTACCGAGGAGGACCTTATAAAAACTTATGCCCTCAAGGATGTTATGGATACTAATCCTGTCACTATCACACAGGACCTGCCCCTCCATCAAATCCTTGAGGTTTTTAGCAGCACTGAAAACCTTTATTATCCTGTCATTGATAACGACTTGAAAATTATTGGTATAATAACCGTCGCCGATATCAAGCAGGTCTTTGCGAATCAGGATGTCGCCGGCTGGCTGCTCGCCTGTGATGTTGCTGAACCGGTCCTCGACAAAACTACTCCGAAGAAATCTCTCGAAGAGGCTATCGAGCATATGAATAGATTCAGCCTGGAAAATTTGCCTGTTGTGGAGAGCGAACATAATGACAGGCTCGTTGGTGTCCTTGATTATCGAAAGACTATGCGTAAAATAAGTGCGGAAGTCCTGCGCAGAAGACAAATAGCTGATAGTTCGTAGTTGTAAAAAAAGGAAAAATGTGGAATAATATTTTGCATTTGTTCTTATGAAGCGTTTATCTTTTCCAAAATCCGCAAGGCTTCTCAAAAACGGCCAGTTCAAGGCTGTCCTCGCTCGAAATATGCGCTCTTCCGACCGGCTGCTTACTGTCTTTATGGCCGAAAATAATCTCAACCGTCCGCGGCTCGGCCTGTCTGTCGCAAAAGCTCTTGGCCCCGCTGGTATCAGAAATCGCCTAAAAAGATTAATAAGGGAGGCTTTTAGAAAAAACCAGCACGACATACCGCAGAGCTTCGATTATCTGGTTATGACCTCAGCCCGGTTTACAGAATCCGCAAAGGCTTCCGGACCTAAGCAGATTGTAAAAAAAATGACCTTTGAACAGGTCGAAAACTCTCTTTTGAAACTTGTAAACCGCATTGGACAAAACCGCACCCGGAAAGTACAATAAAGAAAATGGCAGAGAAGAAAACGCAATTGTTCTCTATTGGGCAGGCTGCAAAAAAAGCTGGAATTTCACGACAATCTCTGCAATATTATCTTATGGTAGGACTCATTGAGCCTACCCGGGTTACTCAGACGAAAAGACGACTCTTCGATGAAAAGGTTGTTGAGCGGGTCAAAATTATTAAAAAGCTGAACAAAACAGGATATCCGCTCAGGGAAATTAGAGAGTTGTTTCTCGAAGCAAAGCTGGATTTGAAAGGACGCAAAAGTGAGTGATTATGAAACCACACAAAGAATCCGGAATATCACCGTTGGTATCTTTGTAATAGTTGGTCTCTGTGCTTTCGGCTGGCTCATCTTTCAATTCGGTGACCTGCCGACGGTTTTCAGCAAACTCAATGCTTTCGACGTTTACGTCCAGTTTGCCTCCGCTCCCGGTATTCAGGTCGATACTCCCGTACGCTTCTGCGGTTACCAGATTGGAAGAGTCACAGAAGTCTTCGCGCCGGAAGTTCGCAGAGACCTTATTACAGGCCGGAAGTATCATCAAATAGCTGCCGTGCTCAGCATCAATGAAGACTATAAAACTATTCCATCCAACGTTGACGTTAAATTGATGATTCGAGGCCTCGGAAGCAGCTATATCGAGCTTTCTGTTGACCCCTCTTTGCCGCTGACACCGCTCGACCCCAACAAGCCCGAAACTGCTTTTCTGGGTAATGGTATGCTTTTGCAGGGTTCTACCGGTATGACAAGCGAATTTTTCCCCGAGCAAAGCCAGAAACAGCTTGATGAGCTTCTCACAAGCTTAAATGTTATGATAGACAATGCTAACAGAATTATCGGCGACCCCAATAACAGGCAAAACATCAGCGCCTCCTTGCATAATCTGAAAAGTACCACACATCAGGCCACGCAAACACTACAACAGCTTGAGTCCTTTTTCGCCGCCGCAACCACAACAGCCGGCGACTTAAGTAAGACAATTGTTAAACTTCAGCTCATTTTAGACAAGGTAAATACCGGCGAAGGAACTCTCGGAAGATTGGTTAACGATGCCAAGTTCTATGAAAACCTGCTCGAAAATTCTCAGCAGCTGAATCTTATGCTCGAGGAGCTCAGAACGTTATTAAAAAAGTTAAATGAAAAGGGCGTAAAATTTAGTTTATAACTCTTTCTTTAGAACCCGAGTTATCGCAGCTGCTTGCTATTGTATTCGACCCACGCTTCTGCCGTCGAATGAATCTTAAAATTGTAACTTTGTAACCTGCAATTGCATATATATGAAGCTGATTGCGTATAGTATTACACATCATAACTGTCCCGTAAAATTGAGGGAAAAGCTCTCCTTATCAGCCGACCGGCGAAAATCCATCCTGCGTAAAATGCACACCAACCCCTCTGTCAGCGAAGCTCTCTTGCTCCAGACCTGCAATCGAACCGAGTTTTATCTTTATGTAAAAAAAAACTTCGACTGCCTGAAATTCCTGACTCCCCTTGTAAGCAGGTTCAATCCCCGTGCTCTCAATATCTGGAAAAAATATCATCGCTTTTACGAAGGTCTTGACGTCGTTCGTCATCTTTTCGAGGTTGCCGCAGGCATCGATTCGCAAATTCTCGGCGAAAATCAGATTCTCGCCCAGCTCAAATCCGCGTACACCGAATCAATAAATGCTAAAATGAGCAGGATGATTTTACATCGCCTCTTTCACAGCGCATTCAGGGTAGGAAAAGCTGTCAGAGAGAAAACGAAAATATCCACAGGCCCCGTCTCGGTCGCTCTCGCAGCCGTCGAGCTTGCAAAAAAAGAAACAAAACTGCAAAATTCTCACATTCTCATCATAGGTGCAGGAAAAAATGCGCAGCTTATCGCAAAATATCTGCTTAAATCGAAGCCGAAAAGCCTGACAATTGCAAACCGAACTCCAGAAAAAGCAAGGTCTCTTTTATCTAAGTACGAAAATACAAAAGTTATCCCTTTGCGAAGCCTCCTCGATTGCTTACCTGATATTGATGTGTTGGTTAGCTCAACTGCTTCTCGAAAGCCGGTTTTAACGTATCAATCGGTAAAAAATATTTTAACCGTCAGAAAAAAACCGCTTCTGATAATTGATATCGCTGTCCCCAGGGACATCGAGCCTAAAATCAGCCGTCTTAAATCTGTCCGCCTTTATAATATCGACGACTTGAAAAAGCTCGTAAAAACCGGCACACAAAAACGCTCCGCCGAAATACTTGAGGCAAAAGCGCTCGTTAATGAATT
>CAYLMG010000031.1:15034-16453 GCA_964384565.1 uncultured Pirellulales bacterium
CTGGCGCAGACTCGGATTATTATTCGTCTCCTTGAAAAAATTCACCCCGCCTTAAAAATAAAAATCAAAAAAATAACGACAAAAGGTGACATCGACAGAAAAACTTCCCTCTGGCAGCTGAAATCAACAGGGTTTTTTACTTCTAAAATCGAAGACTCTTTACTCGCCGGCCGCGCCGATTTCGCCGTCCACAGCTTCAAAGACCTGCCCACAAAACAGACCACAGGCCTTAAAATTATCGCCGTTTGCGCTCGCAGCTTCCCCGAAGACTGCATCGTCTCTGCCGAAAAAATTACCTCTCTCAGTCAGCTCAAAACTGCAGCAAAAATAGGGACATCCAGCTTAAGAAGGGCTGTACAGATTAAACGATTAAGAGCCGACCTCGAAGTTGCCCCCATTCGCGGAAATGTCACTACAAGAATAAAAAAAGTCGATGACGGACACTTCGACGCCGTCATTCTCGCAAGGGCGGGACTCGAAAGAATAAACATCGCCCGTAAAATCAGTTTCTGTTTTGACCCCGAACAATTTTTACCCGCCCCCGCACAGGGTGCTCTTGCTGTTCAGGCAAGAGCCGATGATAAGATTACAAACCGGTTTCTTTTGCCCTTAAACAATAAAAATGTTGAAATCCAGACCCTCGCAGAGCGTCAAATCCTCACAGCGACACGCTGCGGCTGCCACGCTCCCGTCGGGGCCTTTGCAAAAATCTTTGCAGATGATATAACTATCACTGCCTTTATCTCCGATACTGAGGGCAAAAATTTTATAAAGCGTCGGATTACAGGCCTAAGCAAAAATGCACTGAATTTGGCTGACACACTCGCAGGCCAATTACTCGATGCCGGCGGCAAAAAAATCTTGGAACAAATAAAAAATAATAATGGCTGAAACAATAAAAAATAGTGGCAAAGTTTATCTCGTCGGTGCAGGCCCGGGCGCACCGGACCTTATCACTATCAGGGCGGCTGAATTACTTAAAATCGCCGATTGCATCATCATCGATAAGCTCGCAAATCCCGCCTTGCTTAAATACGCAAAACAAAAAGCTGAGATAATCCACACCCCGAAAAGAACAGGCTGCACCTCTGTCACTCAGGACACCATCAATATGTTAATGGTTGAAAAGGCACTGGCCGGAAAAATAGTCGTCCGCTTAAAAGGCGGTGACCCCTGCATTTTCGGCAGAGTTTCACAGGAGGCTGCCGCACTTTCGCAGGCCGGTATCGATTTCGAAATCGTACCCGGAATAACTGCTGCCGTCGCTGCCGCTTCCTATGCCGGCGTCCTGCTCACCGACCGAAACTACGTATCGCAGCTCGTTTTTGTCACCGGCCGGGAGGCTGATGATAAACAGCATTCGAATATCGACTGGCACCTGCTCGCAAAATTCAAAGGCACAATCGTTTTCTATATGGG
>CAYLMG010000032.1:0-8953 GCA_964384565.1 uncultured Pirellulales bacterium
AGAACCGAAAAAAATCATTGTTATAAAGTCACGTTTGGTAAATATAGTTATTTAACCGTTTTTGTTGACTGTAATGAGTACTGAAATCGAAGCTAAATTAAAAGTTGGTTCTCTTGAGAGTGTCGAAAGACAGCTTCAAATGCTTGGTGCACAATTTGTTGAGCAGCAGAGTCAAATCGACTATTATTTTGACGATGAGAAGTCGTCCTTTGTAAAAAATGACAAATGCCTCAGGTTACGTCTGCAGTCGGTCGGAAACGACAAAACAACTTTTCTAACTTATAAAGGCCCGAAGCAAGAAGACGATTTTAAAAAGAGACTCGAGATAGAAATCCAGGTAAGTGACGTCGAATTGGCTGAGAATTTGCTTTCTGTTCTGGGTTATAAGAGTAAGCTCGTTATTGAAAAAAAACGTAAAATATGGCAATTATGCTCCTGTTTCGTGGCTCTTGATAATCTGCCTTCACTGGGCTGTTTTGTAGAAATAGAAGGGCCGGATAACTCGAAAATTGCGGAGGTCCAAAAGAAACTTGGCCTTGAAAATATCAGGCACATACGAGAAAGTTATGCCGAGCTTATGGCTAAAAACACAAAGTCATCTTTGAAAGCTAAGTGAATGAAACCGGATGATGGTTATATCGCTTATATCGTAAACCCGAAAGCCGGTGCCGGAAGCCAGAGGACTATCAGCCGTCAGTTCAGGAAATATCTTCTTGGTAAAGGCTTCAGGGTTAATGCTATGCTTACAGCCTCTCTCGAAGATGCATTCGAGTTTGCCAAAAGTGCCGCTCAATCTGCTGATTGCGCATTGGTTGTTGCATCCGGCGGGGATGGCGTGGTCAGGGAAGTCGCCGACGGCCTCAGAAATACTGAAATACCTATGCTCATTGTACCCTCGGGTACCGAAAATCTGCTCGCAAATGAGTTGGGCTTCGATGAAAAATTCCAAACCCTCGTAAAAACTTTTGAAGGTGGTTTTACAAGAGCGCTCGACCTCGGTAGTGCAAACGGAAAATGCTTTACTTCCATTGCCGGTTTCGGATTCGATGGGCTCATCATTAAACGTGTCGCCGAGCTTCGTTCAGGCCACATAGACCATCTTGATTACCTTTGGCCTGTTTGGAGAACGTTCTGGGATTATAGATTTGACGGCTTAAAAGTTGAGCTCGACGGAGAAGTTATTTTTGATGGTCCCGCCCTGGTTTTTGTCGGAAATATATCCCGGTATGCTCTCGGCCTCGAAATACTGCATTACGCAGACTTCGGTGACGGCTTGCTTGATATCTGTATTTACAAATGTGCATCGCGCACGCATCTGGTTAAACATTCAATCCTGACCGTATTAAAACATCACAGCAATTCTCGTGATGTTATTTATCGGCAGGGAAAAAATATAATTGTTTCTTCCGAGAACCCGGATTTGGCAACCGAGGTTGACGGCGACCCGGGACCGGCTTTGCCCGTGAGGATTGATGTAATCCGGCATGCTGTTAATGTAATGGTCCCGGAAGGTGCAAAACCTGCAGGTGTGCGAACCAGACTTATCAGAGCTATAGGCTAAATTTAAGAATCAGAAATCGTATTCAAAAATTTATAAGTATTTTTATAGAGGAATAATAAAGTGACTTTCAAAATCGGTGCTGTCCAAATTGGTTTTGATTCACCCTTATTCGTAATAGCTGGCCCTTGTGTTATCGAATCCAAAGATATCTGTCTGGGTATTGCAGATAAGCTCTGTGAAATAAGTAAAAAGCTTGATGTCGGCATTGTCTTCAAGGCCAGCTTTGACAAGGCAAACCGCTCCAGTATTAAAAGCTACCGTGGACCAGGTCTTGAGAAGGGCCTTGAGATTCTTGCACAGGTTCGCAAAAGGACTTCACTGCCTGTTATGACGGACATCCACGAACCCGCTCAAGCTGAAATCGCTGCCGAAGTTGTCGATTGCCTTCAGGTCCCGGCTTTTCTCTGCAGACAAACAGACCTGCTTTGCGCCTGTGCCGAAACCGGAAAACCAGTCAATGTGAAAAAGGGTCAGTTCCTCTCCCCCGATGAAATGAAAAACATCGTCGAAAAAATTAAATCCTGTGGAAACGAAAAAATAATCCTTACTGAAAGAGGGACGTTTTTCGGCTACAACCGTCTTGTCAATGATATGACCGCTATCGATACTATGAAAAAACTTGGCTGTCCAGTAGTCTTCGATGCCACGCACAGCACGCAGCAGCCGGGCGGCTTCGGGAATAAAAGCGCAGGCAGACGCGATATGGCTCCTATCCTTGCCAGAGCCGCCGTCGCTGCAGGCGCTAACGGCCTGTTCCTTGAAGTTCATCCGGACCCCGACAAAGCAAAATCAGATGCCGCTTCAATTATGCCCATTGACTGGCTTGAGGAGCTTCTGAAAGTTTGTAAAAATATTTTCGATATCATTCGCAGATAAAAAGTGGAACATAAAGAACAATATTTATATGGTCCTGTGCCTTCACGAAGGTTAGGCCTGAGTTTGGGTGTTGATATTGTCCCCTTTAAGGTATGTACCCTCGACTGTGTTTATTGTCAGCTCGGAAGAACCACGCAAAAATCAATCGAAAGAAAGGAATTTGTGCCGGTTAAGGATGTCCTCTCCGAGCTGAAGAAAAGAATTGCTAAAGGCCTGACTGCTGATTACATAACCTTCAGTGGCTCCGGTGAGCCGACGCTGAATTCAAGGCTCGGCAAGCTGATTTCAGAGGTCAAAAAAATCACAACAATCCCCGTGGCCGTCCTGACGAACGGTACGCTTTTTTACAGGCCGGACGTCAGGGATGACTGCTCAAACGCCGACCTCATCATCCCTTCTCTCGATGCCGGTGACCAGAAGACATTCGAAAAGATAAATCGTCCTCACCCTGATATCAATATTGAAAAAGTTATTTCGGGACTATGCGAATTAAGAAAGCAGTTCGCCGGCCAAATCTGGCTCGAGGTATTTCTCGTCGACTCGATAAATACCGAAGCCCAGCAGCTTAGCAGCATCAAACGGGCTGTCGAGCTTATTTGTCCCGACAAAATCCAGCTTAACACTGCTGTTAGACCGACCGCAGATGCTTCGGTTAAGCCGCCGGACACCCGCAGGCTCCGGGACATAGCCGATTTTTTTGGACCGAAATGTGAAATTATTGCCGACATGGCGAAGCTGCCCTTACCGGATAGCGGCGACAAAGACACTGCCGAAAAATCTGCTCAATTCTCTGCTGACGATACCCGGGCTATGGAAACCTTATTATCAATGCTAAAACGCAGGCCTTGCTCTCTTGATGATATATCTTCATCACTCGGAATTCATCGCAACCAGGCTGTAAAGTATCTGACCTGTCTTGAACAAAGCAGGCTCATAAGTTCCGAACGCAAAAACGGAATCATTTTTTACAAGGCAATTTGACTTAACCATTTCATCGCCTGTTCATAAAGTGCGATAAAATTCTTAAAATTTACCGTTTTTTTGTCATTATTCGCAATCAATTTTGTAAAGGCAGTACAATGATTGGCCGATAAAAGCATTGTAGCTATTCGGAAGATGTCGATTTTATCGTATTTTCCAGTTATTTTTAAGTTTTTACTTAAGTGCCATGTTCTTAGACCGATAACTATAAATGTTATGGCCTGATAAGTTATGAAAGGTATAAAGAGACAATTAGTCTTGAATAGGGGAGAAGAGAAATTTATCTTTCGCTACGAAAGCGGCTGCGAGGATAAGCTCCTGGATGCGCTCATTGAGCAGGCCAAAGACAGAAGAACAAATTTTGACTGGTTCGATGCTGCTGTTCTTAGCTTTAAACTTACTCAGTCACTTATTGGACAGGCTGACGAAATTTTACGTGAATCTGAAAATTCAGATATGCGAATTGAGGCAGGTTAACTATTTTGATTAGGATATACTATTATGGAAAACAGTCATATTGTACAGGACTTTCTTAACTACCTGAGTTTCGAAAAAAGATTTTCTGAACATACCGCAAAATGTTATGGTGCTGACCTTAGACAATTTTGTGAGTTCCTCGCCGGTGCTCCTGAAGGCACCTTCTCGAATGCGCGGAGCATCTCGTCTGCTCAGCAGCAGGGCGGCAGCGTTACCGCCGTAAAGGAGTATACCGATACCGATTTGGATAAGTTGTTTGTAACGGTCGACGTCGATTCCATCAGAAGCTATCTGGCTTTCCTCAATGAAAAGCAGCACTCAAAAGCAACCCTGGCTCGCAAGCTCGCTACTTTGCGGAGCTTCTATAAGTTTCTGGTTAAAAGAGGGCTTGTCGAATCAAATCCCGTTATGCTCGTCAGGACACCGAAACAGGAAAGAAAGCTGCCGCGTATCCTTGAGTACGAAGAGGTAAAACGGCTGCTCGAAACTCCGCCGGCCGACAGCTGGCTTGGCGCAAGGGACAGAGCTATTATGGAAACGCTTTACAGCACGGGAATAAGGGTCAGCGAGCTCGTGGCGTTGAATATGAGTGATATCGATTTCCTTGGCGAAGTTATACATATCAGAGGAAAGGGCAAAAAGGAAAGAATCGCTCCAATCGGCACTTCTGCTCTGCAGGCTATCCAGCACTATATGGAGTTTCGAAACAAACGCTCGCAGAGCAATCCCAATTTTGACACGAAGGTCCTCTTTGTAAACAAGCACGGCGGCCGCCTCAGCACAAGAAGTGTTCGACGCAAGATGGATAAGTACTTAAAGATGGCCGGCCTCGACCCCAACATCAGCCCGCATACTTTAAGGCACAGCTTCGCCACGCATATGTTAAATAATGGTGCGGACCTGAGAAGTGTGCAGGAGCTGCTTGGCCACCAGTCACTTTCGACAACTCAGATTTACACACACCTGAACACGAAAAAGCTAAAGGATGTCTACGATGGTGCTCATCCTCGTGAAAAACAAACACAGCAATCTTCGCCGGCCTCGATGGATGACGGCGGTGAGGGATAATTCATCCGTTTTTTGATTTAGTGGCAAATTAAAAGTTTAAAACCCCCTCAATTGCGAGGGGGTTTTTTATGTCGGCCTTCACAATTTGCTCAACTACGCCCGACAGGATTCGAACCTGCGACCTCCGGTTTAGGAAACCGATGCTCTATCCTACTGAGCTACGAGCGCAAATCGGAAAGCATAATAACTGTTTTACCTGCTCTTTTCAAATGATTATTCATTTGCGGTTCATCGCGTTTGTCTTTTTAACCTGCTCAGCAAGCCAATGACACCAGCCGTCAAATCCTTCTCCGGTTTTCGCTGATACACTGAAAATCTCTATCGTTTTATTCAGCCTGTGAACTTCGCTTTTGACTTTTTCGATATCGAAGTCAATAGCCGCTCCCGATGAAAGCAAATCAATCTTGTTTATCAAAAGCACCTTCGACTTTGCGAACAGGGCTGGGTACTTGGCTGGCTTGTCGTCGCCTTCTGCCACGGATAATACAGCTGCTTTTGCATTTTCCCCGAGCTCAAAAGCTGACGGGCATACTAAATTGCCGACGTTCTCAATGATAATCACCTCCAGCTTCGAAGTCCCCAGTTTCTCAAGAGCACCGCTTACCTGTGCAGCGGACAGATGGCAGGCCCCTTCGGTATTTATCTGAACAACATCTGCTCCCGTCGCCTTTATTCTCTGTGCATCGTAGTCGGTCTGAATGTCACCTTCAATAACACCAATTTTCACCTCGTCTTTAAGCTCGTTTATCGTTCTTGTCAAAATGCTTGTCTTGCCCGAGCCAGGCGACGATATCATATTAAGGCATAAAATCCTGCGTTCTGCAAAGAATCTTCTATTCTGTTCGGCATACTGCTCATTTGCACTTAGAATCTTTTTACCAAGCTTGACTTTCATATTTTTCCCGTTTCGAATTCTATCTCTTCCAGAATTAATGGAGCATCTTCTAATAGCTCAAAATCCACACTGCCGCAGCCTGCACAGCGGCATTTTAAGAAATCAACTTCGAATTTCTGGCCGCATTTTTTGCACAGTCCCTGCATCGGTTTATGCTCTATCTCAAGCTTTGTTCCTTCACAGCTTGTCCCTTTGCTGATCGCACTGAACGCCTCGATAAGCAGCTCATCATTAATTGCATTGAGTATTCCGCAGCTTATCTTTGCTCTTGTCGGCTTCGACTTTTGCTTCGTCGTCTCAGCCGATATTGTCGCAAGAAGATTTTGTGCCACGCTCATCTCATGCATCAGCATATCCTCGGAAGCTGCTCGCCGTAAGGCATCTGCACAATCCTTCTGCCGCCAATTGATGTTACCATCTCTACTGTCGGCACATCCCTGACCTTTACTATCTCGCCTATTATATTTGCATGTCTTCCGAGCGGGTGTTCTTTACAAACCGCCAGGCATTTATCAGCCGATTGAGCCGAGACCACAGCTACGAATTTGCCCTCGTTGGCTACATTTAAAACATCGAAGCCGAGCATATCAGCCGCTGCCTGCACCGCGGCTTTTACCGGTATGGCAGTCTGTTGGATTTCAATACTCAGGCCGGTTTCTCTCGAAATCTCATTTAGCGTGGCTGCCAGTCCTCCTCGCGTCGGGTCACGCATAAATTTCACACCGTCGGTTTTTTCAAGCATCTTTAACGCCGGCTCAGCTATCGAAGCACAATCGCTTTGCAGCTCGCTCTCGAAAGCGATCCCTTTTCGCTGAGAAATAACAGTCATACCATGGTCGCCTATAGTGCCGCTCAGAATTATCTTGTCGCCGGCTTCGATTTTATCAAAACCCAACTCCACGCCCTCTAATCTAACACCGATACCTGAAGTATTGATAAAAATCTTGTCAGCCCCACCCGTCTCAACCGTTTTGGTGTCGCCTGTGACAATACTTACTTCATTCTCATCAGCCGCTTTTCTTATACTCTCGAGTATCCTCTCGAGTGTTTCTATTTCAAGACCGGTCTCGATAATCAAGGAAAGCGATAATGCTATAGGCCTTGCACCACAAACTGCCAAATCGTTGACGGTGCCGCAGACAGCCAGTTTGCCTATGTCACCACCATTGAAAAATAAGGGCTTGACGACGTAACTGTCTGTTGTAAAACAAATCAACTTCGAACTTATATCCAGATTTGTAGAATCGTAAAGCGCAACCTGTTTTTCTCCTTGAAGTTTCGCTAGGATTGTCTCCCTGATAAGCTCGTCCGATAGCTGGCCGCCTCCGCCGTGTGCGAGCAGGATTTTAGCTTTGTCTTTGTTCTTCATTACCCGCACCTTTATCTTTGACCGTACTTAAAATATGCCGAACATGCACCTTCGCTGCTTACCATACAGGGCCCAACCGGTTTTTGCGGTTTGCAGCTTTGCCCGAACAGTGAGCATTCCGTCGGCTCTATTAAACCACTCAAAACTTCGCCGCACCGGCAGCCGTCCGGCTCATATCCTTTCGATTCCACGATATTAAACCGCCTGTATGCGTCGAATTCACCGTACTTTGCTTTAAGTTTAAGTGTACTATTTGCTATCTTGCCGAACCCGCGCCACCAGCCGTCGCTTACATCGAAACATTTCTCAATAATCTGTTGTGCCTTTTTATTACCTTCTTCTGTCACCACAGCTCTGTATATTGATTTCACCTCGGCCTTGCCTTCCGTTATCTGCTTGCATATCTCTGCAAGTCCTTTGATTATCTGAATCGGCTCAAAACCTGCTACCACACAGGGCCGGTGAAAACGAGTGGTTATTTGCTCGAAAGCACCATAACCTATTATCACGCTGACGTGGCCAGGGCACAAAAAGCCGTTGATATTATTGTTCCTGCCGCTCAATAGCTCTCGCATCGCAGGCACGACCAGCTTATGGTTGCTCAAAACGCAAAAATTACTATTTTTCTCCGATTCAGCCTCCTGTACCGCCACCGCTGTCGCTGGTGCCGTCGTCTCGAATCCCACCGCAGCGAATACAACCGTTTTTTTCGGGTTTTCTCGTGCAAGCTGGAGTGCATCCTCGCTGCTCAGAACAACTTTCACATTGTTATTGATATTTGTAGTTTCGAGCGAGCCGCCTTTACCCGGCACACGAACCATATCGCCGTACGTTGCAATCAATATATCATCTCGCTGTGCCAGTTCTATGACAGAGTCGATATAGCCTTGGTCGGTAACACATACCGGGCAGCCAGGCCCGGATAGAAGCTTCAGGTCTTTGGGCAGTATTGCCTTTATCCCGTTTCGGGAAATCGCTACGGTGTGTGTTCCGCATACCTCCATTATATTTATAGTGCGTCCCAGGACCCTGCAGGCCTCGGCTATCTGTTTTTGTGCTTTATAAATTCTCTCAAGCATAAATCCTGCCTATCCTGGTTTCTCTTTTGAACTCCTGTTGAATTCGTTTATCTCTGCAATCAGGCTCCACGTTTTTGTAGCCTCTTCTTCATCGACGAAAGAGATGGCAAAGCCGGCATGTACCAAAACCAAATCCCCCAGTTTTACCTTTTCTAAAAGCGTTGTTTTAGCTTTATAACGGTTGCCCATAGCATCGACAACAGCTTTGTCACCTTCAAGCTCAACTATTCTCGCCGGTATCGCTAAACACATAATTTGTCTCTCGTCTCCCGTCGCTCGTTACTCGTTAGCAATCAAATTTTGTTGATTAGACTCACAAGCATACGGCTTTCATGGTTTATATCTTCGGGTAATTCCTGTATTTTATTTTTTGTAAGGTAATTTCTTCTGTTAGAAAGTATCAGTTGAGTTTCTAATTCTGCACATGACCCTAATGAAATATATAAAAATTGTTTGTATTCCTTGTTGTATTGCCTTACAAATCCTTCTGCTATGTTAGATGAAATTGACACAGAGGCCTTCCTCATTTGAGAAGTTAGACCATACAGCTCAGATTTAGGAAAGTCATCAGTAATTAAATATACCTTTTCTGCTATTTCAATACCTTTTTGCCAAATCTTTAATTCTTTGTAGTCTTTTATTTTCAT
>CAYLMG010000032.1:9053-12245 GCA_964384565.1 uncultured Pirellulales bacterium
TGACCAAGGGATATCCCGCCGTCATTGGAAGGCACTTGTTTATTGAATAATACGTAAAAATCGTTTTTCTTCAAGAGCTTAATCAAACGATTTGTCAGATAACGGTTACAAAATACGCCCCCGCTAAGAGCTGCTGTGTTGAGTTTCGTTTTGTTCTTTGCTCTTAGCGCCATTTCAAAAAGCCCCTCTGCTATGCAATTATGAAACTTCGCGGATACGATACTGACCTCAACGCCTCCTTTAACATCATCAACAACCTGCCGAACCATCTTGTGCAAATCCAGTTTCAAAGGCTCATTCTTTTTCTCGACTATCTCAAAATCATAAGCCTGCTCAATATCTTTTTTAATAATCGCCTCGAGTGCCATCGGCAATTGCGCTTCGAAATAATTATAGCTTCCCAGACCGGCCATAGCGGCAACCGCATCGAAAACTCTGCCCATGCTCGATGTCTCAATTGTATTGATTCGCTTGTCAATTTGCTCTGAGATGATTTCTGTTCTTTTGTAATCTGGCTCGATTCGCTCAAGCAGCCATCTGAATCTCTTTAACTCAAAGTCACTGCCGTAGGTTTTTGTCAGCAGTCCTAATACGGCCCTTATCGCTTCTTTGCTTGTCTTATCAGCACCGGCCAGTGTGTAGTAATCCAGATGGCCGAACCTCTCAAAACCTTTAAGCGATGCTATTAGACACTCACAGCCCCAGATTGCACCGTCGCTGCCGTAACCTGTCCCATCGACGGAAAGACCGATTACAGGCCCGTCCGTATTATGTTCTGCCAGCACCGACGCTATGTGTGCCCAGTGATGTTGAATCCGAATCTTTTTTATATTTGGAACGCCAAGCGCGTATTGAGATGAAAAATATCCCGGATGCAGGTCACACGCTATTACTTTCGGCTCGACCTCGAAGAGCCTGCGCATATGCTCGATTGAATTTATATAATGATGGTAAACGTCCGCATCTTCCAGGTCACCTATATGCTCACTGCAGATAACCTGGTTTTGCTTGACAAAGCAGAACGTATTTTTCATATCAGCACCGGCCGCCAGGATATCCTGCGTTGCGGTTTTTTCGGTTACAAAGGGCGTCGGCACATAACCTCTTGCACGTCTGAGCAGTACCGGCTCATCTTCTATAAAATGCAAAATCGAGTCATCAATCTGGCGGTAAATTTCCCTGTCGTGCATTAAAAACGCATCCACTACGTCACTAAGCTTCTCAGCCGCCTTTTCATCTTTGCATATCAAAGGCTCATCCGAGATATTGCCGCTTGTCATAACCAGAACTTCCAGACCTTGTGAAAAAATCAGATAATGCAACGGCGCATAGCACAGCATAAAGCCGAATGTATCAACGCCTTCAGCAGCGGATGGTGCGATTGAAGAGTCTTTTTTCTTTGGTAATAAAACAATCGGGCTTTCGGGGCTTTTTAGAATTCTTTCCGCTTTCTTGCTTACAATTGAGTGTCTTCTGATTTTATCTATCGTCTCTGCCATCAGTGCAAACGGCTTGTGGTCTCTTCTTTTTCGCAATCTCAGTTTTTGCACAGCCGACTCATTTAGCGCATCAGCGGCAAGGTGAAATCCGCCAACCCCTTTTATCGCCAGAATCTTTCCTTCCAAAAGCAGCCTTGCAGCTTCGGCTATCGTCTTACCACTGTCGCTTTCAAATTCTTTGCCTTTATTGTCACTTAGCCGTACCCTTGGCCCGCATTTTTTGCAGGCCACCGGCTGGGCATGAAACCGTCTGTCTGCCATATCATTATACTGTTCAGCGCATTTCTCACACAACGCAAAGACCGACATCGTTGTATTGCACCGGTCGTATGGTATCGTTTTTACTATCGAGTATCTCGGTCCGCAGTTCGTGCAGTTTATAAAAGGATACCTGTACCGAAAATCCTCCCCATCCCGCATCTCCGACAAACAGTCTTCACAGACTGCTATATCCGCTGTCACTTCCGAAATAGCCGCGCCGGTTTGTTTGCTTTCTTTGATTATAAATTTATCTTCACCTTCGATTAAATCTGTACCAGACATACTGATGTTTTTGATTTGAGAAAGGGCTGGTTTGTCTTTACCTCGCAGTCTGTTCACAAATTCTACTATTACTTTTTCTTTTCCCTGTACTTCAATTGTAACTCCTTTGCTGTCGTTATATACGAATCCTGCCAGATGCAGCGATTTCGCAAGACGGTAGACAGCAGGGCGGAAACCCACTCCCTGGACCCGGCCGTTAATCAGTATTTTTCGCCTCGTAATCAAACCTTCTCGCCTTTGTAAATATTTAACTTTCATCTGCTTCAGCTTTTCTCTTCAGCTGCGAATATCTCGGCAAGCTCCCTCACCAGTTGTTCAGCCGTTTGCTTTACCTGTTCTGATATATCCTCTCCGAGCTTTATTTGTTTCGGCTGAATCCCGATAACATAAACGTCAACCTTTTTGCTTTGTTGTATCATTTCGATGAAAAGATGCGGCGACAATGTATGTGTTGAAAAAGCGCTTTTGTTCAATTGTTCAGGCTGTAGCAGCCGTATCTGGCCTGCTTCGCCGCCGAAATCTATTGCATCGATAACGATTAGATTCTCGGGCTCTTTTTTTATGATACGCTGTATATAATTTTCAGGAACGGTCCCTGCATTTATAATCTCTGCTGTTAAAGCTGCCTTCGAAAGCTCGTCGCATATGAACGGGCCCACACCATCGTCACTTTTGAGGCTGTTACCCAGCCCCAGAATGACTGTCTTTTTCCCGCCGAGAATCCTTAGCAGCTTCAGACTTTCTTTATCGATAGTCATAATAAAAAGTGTGAGTTCGGATGCAGAAAAAATGAACCTCTGTCAATTCACGACCTATCAAATATTAATCGCCGGCTCGATTACAGCCGGATATTCAATTCACATTTACACTTCGGGCAAAGCACACGCATAAAATCGCTTGTCTGAGCACTCTTTTCTGTTACGGCTTTATGTTCGATATCCGGTCCTTCCAAACTCAACTCGCCGCTTTTGGCGAAGAGCACCGATGGATTCGAATATGCCAGAGGCCCGAGTTTTTCGTACAGCCACGCCAAGTGTTTTTTTGTCCCTATTACCGCACCGCATTTCTCACACATCTGGAGCTCAAAATCGAATGTCTCCGTCATAGTTGACCTGTCCATATTGGCCAGGTCCCAGATTTGTGACAGCTT
>CAYLMG010000032.1:12345-16277 GCA_964384565.1 uncultured Pirellulales bacterium
GTCACCGCTTCTTTTAATTCTCTTAATTTAGGCCAACGCAATTTTAATCTCCTTCTTTCGGTTGTTTCTGTCCCAATACGTTTCTGTCAACCTCTTCTCCGTATTTATCTACAACGCTTTGCTCCCACATTTGCACACCTGAAATGTGCGCACCCTTGGCAATCGCATGTGCCGCAGTAGGCGACGTTATCAGGATAAATACGGCGCACACAATTGCTTTCGCACTGGTTGCTCCCGAACCGCAGGCTACGGCAACGCCAATCAAAAGAAATATCGTACCCAACGTCACGCATTTCGTCGATGCCTGCAGCCGGTTGTAAACATCAGGAAACCTGACCAGCCCTATACACCCGAAAACGTCGAACAGTATCCCGATTATTATCAAAATGTAGCCGATTATCTCATTCATCGAAACTTCTGCCCTCCAAAAATTTCGCCAATGCTATCGTTCCTATAAAACTTAATAGTGCCCACGCAAGGGCGATGTTCAGGTAAAAATCTTTTCCTGTTGTCAAACCCAGAATTGCGCAAAAACCAACGATTATGATTCCGAGTATGTCTATAGCCACTGTTCTGTCGGGGGCGCTCGGACCTCGGCCGATTCTGTATAGGCACATAAAACACGAAAGTAACAATCCGATAAAAAAAAGAGTTATCATAATTACCTCATTCGAAAATCTTCACTAAAAACCACTCAAACCTTTTGGCAATATACCTTGTTGCCTCTTCGACGTCGTCGCTTTTCACGTTAATCCAGTGTATGTACAGATACCCGTCGTCGGTTAAATCTACTGTAAGCGTGCCGGGTGTCAGTGTAATCGAGTTTGCAAGTGCGGTAATGCCCGAATCGGTCTTTAGTTTCGTTTTTATTTTTACAATCCCCGGCTTTATAGGCATCGCAGGATGTAAAGCTCGGTACACAACGTCGAAATTGGCCATTAATATATAATAGAAGAAAACCGGAACATAAACCAGAAACCAGAAAACTCGAACCGGCGAAATAAATATATGATGTTCTTTCGGCAGCATCTCATGAAACAGAATCGAGACTATTGCCGAAGCAACCAGCCCTGCTATGATAAACTGTATATCTACAGACCACGTCAATACCACCCACGTAATAAATGCCAGAATAAAATAGATTATTCGTCTCATAGCTATACACCTCCCTTGACCATCTCAATTATGTTGGCTGAATATGAAACACCATCTGTCAGCACCCTGACAGCAGGCTCCAGTATGCTGCTGCGAAGCGACGGCACTAACAGCAGGCCCATCACAACGCTCAAACACGCAAGAAAGCCCATAGCTATCAGCATACTGTTCTTTTGTTCCTTGGTTTCTCTCAGGCTCTCCGGTAATTCACCTAAGAATACATATCTCTGGACTTTCAGGTACATAATCAATGTACACAGGCTGACAAAAACAATTAAAGCTGCGATCCAGTAGAAACCGGAACCTACTGCTGCTATCACTAGAATCAGTTTGCTCCAGAAACCGCTGAACGGCGGTACTCCCGCAATCGCTGCCGAGCCAATCGTAGCTGTCGTTCGTGTTACAGGCATCTTCTCTGCCAGGCCGCCTAATTGTTTCATATCTCTGGTTCCTGTTGACATCTCGACCGAGCCGCTCGTCAAAAAGAGAAGTGACTTATAGACGGCGTGATTGACAAGATGAAACAGGCCGCCAAGAATCGCCAAAGCTGACCATTGTGCTTTTGCACCCTTTGCTATTAAAAGACCGCCGAAACCTATGCCGAGCATTACATAGCCTATCTGACTTATACTCGAATACGCCATAAGACGTTTCAAATCCCACTGACCTATCGCCAGAAAGGCCCCGATTATCATACTCAAAATCCCGAGTATCATTAGGAGCCAGCCGACCTCGATTGTTATACCGAACACGTTAAAGACCACTCGGGACAGTGCGTAAATTCCAAGCGCCTTTATTATCACGCCTGACAGCATCGCCGATATCGGAGCAGGTGCCGATGGGTGAGCATCCGGAAGCCACGCATGGAACGGCACCAGGGCCGCCTTCAGGCCGAAGCCCGCAATAAAAAGAGCTAATGCGAAAGTTAAACCCGAATTTAATCCGTTCTCCGAAATCGCCTTCGAGATATAAGCCATATTTAACGTACCTGTGTTGCCGTAAATAAGCCCGACACCGAAAAGGACAAACGTCGATGCTATGCTGCCCAGAACCATATACTTGAATGCCGCCTCCAGCTCCTCGTGCTCACAGCCGAATGCCACCAGTGCATACGAAGATATTGATGCAATCTCAAGGAATACGAACATGTTAAACATGTCGCCTGACAGCACCACACCGTTCATACCCGCAACCATAAGCATAAACAAACACAGATACTTTGACTTGGCTGTATATCGCTCCATATATCTTGTGCTGAAAAGCATTGCTGCCGCACTTACGGTTGATATGGCAAGCAGCATCAAACAGCTCAAACCGTCAAGTACAAGATTGATTCCGAGTGGTATAGGCCATCTACCTATTTCATAAACGGCGGTTCGCCCGATTGATGCAACCGCGCAGCACAAGAGAAAAATCGTTACCACATTCGCAAAGAAAGTTGCAGCGGATTTGCCCTTCTTACCGAAAAGAGGAAGCGCAAATGCAGCAACCAGAGGAACTGCAACAAATGTAGCCAATGGCACCGCCGGTAAGCTCATCCTTTGAGTCTCCTTATCTCTGTAATGTCAAAGGTCTCGTATTTCTCGTATGTCCTGATGCATATCGAAATCATAAGCGCTAAAGAGCCCAGACTAATAACGATTGCAGTAAGCACAAGAGCCTGTGGTAACGGGTCAACGCATTTACCTACAAACATACTGCTCAAGTTTCCACCTGCCTCAACTACATCTTCGTTTGACACAATCGGTGCTACGCCGCCGGCTCGATAGCCGAGCATTATCAAAAACAAATTCACCGCATATTCCATCACGAGGATGCCGAGCACTATCTTGACCATATTCTTTTTGACAACGGCACAATACAAGCCGGTCGTAAACAGCAAAAAACACAACGCGTAAAGCATCAGTTATTCTCCTTTTTTTCGTCGCCCCTTATACCGCGCATACGTCCTTTGCACCTGTAATCCTGGCAGAAAATCGAAAGAACAAGAATTATCAAAAACAGCGATGCTCCCACCTTCAAACCAATCGCTATATTCGAAAGGGGAATACTGCCTGCACTTACAAGCTCAAGTGCATTTCCGGGCAGATACCTCTGGTATAAAAAATTCGTAAAGAATACACCGCCTGCCGTCAGACCGAGTACCGCTATGGCAGCGAACATTAAAGCACCGACACAATCAATTCTCGAAGCTGCTCCGAGAGGCATATTCTCTTCCGCAAACTCCCTGCCGAAAGCAAGCAAAAGCAGAACATATGATGACGCAATAATCACACCGCCGGCAAAGCCGCCTCCCGGGCTCAGGTGCCCGGTAATGATAATGTAAATACCGAACAGAAATATCAGAACCTTAACCCAGCTCGCTATGGTCTTCACTATTACCGTCATTCCCTTCATTTGTCGATTTCCTCCAGAAGCTTTTTGCTTTTTCTTCTTAATACAACAGTCGCGCCGATAATTGAGGCAAACAGCACCGTTGCTTCACCGAGCGTATCATACGCCCTGAAATCCAAAATTACCGACGCCACAAGATTCGCAGCCCCTGTTTTTTTCATCCCATCCTTGATATATGTTTGTGAAGCCGCACCTTCCGTCTCGGCAAAAACAGGAGAGCCGAACTCGGGCAAAGTGTCATCAAAAACATGTATCCCTGCCAGAAATATAACAAATACAATTACCAGCGAAACCACAACTCCAAAAAACTCTCTATCACCGGTGATAAAGGTTAAATCTCGTGAAATCGTTGCGCGTATAAGAATAATCAGACCTAAAACTTC
>CAYLMG010000033.1:0-4939 GCA_964384565.1 uncultured Pirellulales bacterium
GTTTCTGGTGCATATAAACCAGATAGAAGACTGGCTTTTTGAGCATTTTGAGTTTCAACTGTGGGACCGAGAACTATATGCTATTGGCGATATCCCAAATAGCATTGACTGGCGTGTTCTTGTCACTATCATACTTTCTGCTGTTTTAGCCTGTCTGATAGGTGCTTTTCTGCCGAGCAGACAGGCGGGCGGGCTTCAACCGGTTGAGACCTTAAGGGTGAGTAAATTATGAGCAATGGCTATATATTAAGAACGGAAGGTATTTGCAAGTCTTATCGAATGGGAACCGCTGAAGTAAGCGTTCTGAGAGGTGTTGATTTGGCAGTGAGCAAAGGTGAGTTTCTGGCGGTGGTTGGTGCTTCGGGCAGCGGGAAAAGCACACTTTTGCATATATTAGGAGCTCTCGATAAACCGGGCAGTGGCACTGTCAGCTTCAATGGCCGAAATGTAAGTCAATTCAGCTCAAGGGAGCTGAACAGATTTCGGAACAGAGGTGTTGGATTTGTGTTCCAGTTTTATCATTTGTTTGATGAGTTGAATATGCTTGAAAACGTTTATCTGCCTGCGATGGCGGGCTCGAGCGTTCTCGGCTGGCTGGCAGAGAGAGGTAAGGCCAAAAGAAGAGCAAGGACTTTGCTCGAGCGGCTTGGTTTGAGTGAAAGGCTCAGGCACAAGCCGTATCAGCTATCTGGTGGAGAAAGGCAAAGAGTTGCAATCGCCCGGGCATTGATGAATGAGCCGCAAGTTCTTTTAGCCGATGAGCCGACGGGAAATCTTGACCAGAGGACAGGAAGTGATATACTGCGGGTTTTTGATGAGATAAATAAGGCCGGCCAGACGATTATTATGGTAACCCACGACCAGAGAATTGCCGAAAGGGCTAACAGGGTTGTCAGGCTGGCTGAGGGCAGAATAACGGACGTAAAGAGCTAAGAGGCAAAAGTTTATTTTTTTTATTAGAGACTTGAGGAATTGTTACAGATGAAAATTTGGCTTAATGACAAACTTATAGACGAAAAAGATGCAAAGATTTCTGTTTTTGACCACGGTCTTCTTTACGGTGACGGCGTATTCGAGGGCATCAGGGTTTATAGCGGAAAGATATTCGAGCTGGATGCGCATATAAGGAGGCTTTACGAATCTGCCAAAGTAATTAGGCTTGAGATTCCACTAAGCCGGCAAAAACTTGTTGAAGTTATGCAGGAGTGTGTCAAAGCCAATAATGTTGTTGACGGTTACATCCGCCTTGTTATCACTCGCGGTGTTGGAACGCTGGGGCTTAATCCTTTTGTCTGCAAAGAGCCTCAGGTTTTTGTTATAGCCGGCAGTATTCAGCTTTATCCGGAAGAGCTTTATGAGAAAGGCTTGACGGTGATTAGCGCAGCGACGATTCGCAATCATCCGCTTTCTGTGCCGCCACAGGTCAAAAGTCTCAATTATTTGAATAATATCCTGGCCAAGATAGAGGCTCTGGACAGAAATGTCCCTGAAGCCATTATGTATAACCACGAAGGCTACGTTGCGGAAGCAACAGGTGATAATGTTTTCATTGTAAGAGATGGTATAATTTATACTCCGCCCGTTCAGGCAGGCTCTCTGACAGGTATAACTCGTGATGTCGTTATCAAGTTAGCAGAAAAAGAGGGCCTGAAAGTGGTTGAAAAGAACCTGACAAGATTTGACCTGTACGTTTGTGACGAACTGTTTCTTACCGGAACGGCGGCTGAGGTTATCGGCGTTGTTGACGTTGACGGCAGAGTAATCGGTGACGGAAAACCCGGCCCCTTAACGAAGCTGCTAAGAGAAAAATTCTACAACTATGCCCACGGTAAATAATCGACGACTACGTAACACGGCCATCCTGGCCGTGTTTAACAGGCTCCGCATTTTAAACCGGAAATGAAAAAGCGAGACATTATTTGTAATGCAAGTACCAGCTCAAACGGATATATCCAATAACTTTAAGCTCGTTGCTAACGAGTTAGAGCAGGTCAGGGATATAATCTTTGAGCAAACCGATATGCTCTTGTCTGATGAATCTTTAGGTAGGCTGATTAGAAGCTTTAATATCCGCAGCGGCAAGATGATTCGGCCGGCACTGTTGCTGCTTTGCGGAGCCTGCTTCGGCCAGATTACCGACAGGCATATTCAAACAGCAGCTATTATGGAATTGCTCCATAACGCGACATTATTACATGACGATGTTATAGACGAAGGGCAAATTCGTCGGGGCGAGGCAACCGTAAACAGCGTTTTTGGAAATGAAGCTGCTGTGCTTTTGGGTGACTTTTTGCTCAGCCGTGTTTTTAAGATGTGCAGCTTTCTTGAATCCGAAATTATAAAAATAATATCTAATACTGCCGCTCGAATCTGTGAGGGTGAGCTGAGGCAGACGGTTCATAAGCGCAACTGGAGTTTAAGCCAGGCCGAATATATTGAAATAATCACTGAAAAAACCGCAGCTCTTTTCAGTACCTGCTGCCGGCTTGGAGGTTATTTAGCTGGTGCAGAGGAAAGTCAAATTCAGTCACTATCCGATTACGGATTGAATTTCGGCATCGCCTTCCAAATCGCAGATGATTTGGTTGATATCGCAGGCGACGAAAACGCAAGCGGTAAAACGCTCGGTAGCGATGTTGATAGAAACAAACCTACGCTGCCGCTTATTTATTTGTTGGGCCGGCTGGATGAGCAAGAAAGAGGCGAATTGATAAAAGAATTTAATGCCGAAAAAAGCGATTCCAAAAAGATTAAGGGTATGTGTGAGGCCTGCGGCGGTATAGAATACGTCCGTGTACAGATTCGAACATTCGCCGAAAAGTGCGTCAAATCAATAACAGATTTTGCAGACAGCAAGGCCAAAAAGGCCCTGATTGAAGCGGCCTGCTCCGTTGGCAACATTATGAGTTAACAGTGCAGGTTAAAAACAATCGTGAACTTGCTGAAGCTGTCAATTATAATAGCCTTATAATGGTTGAGGGTAAAAACAATAAGACGCTGTTTAGCCGGTCTGAAGATGCCAATATTGCCTCTGCAGCGCCGCTGGCGGTTCGAATGAGGCCGAAGAGCTTGCAGGAATTCGTCGGTCAGGAGCATTTTCTCGGGCAGGGAAAGCTTCTCAGAAGGATGCTTGAGGCTGACAGACTCAGCAGCCTGATATTTTACGGACCTCCTGGAGTCGGAAAAACATCGCTTGCCGTCGTGATTTCCAATTATACAAATGCCGAATTTCATTACCTAAGTGCCCCGGCAGCCAGCGTTAACGATATACGCCGGATTATAGCCGCCGCCAAAGACAGGCTCGCAGTCGGCAAAGGCCGAACCGTGCTTTTTATCGATGAAATACACCGTTTCAATCGGGCTCAACAGGATGTCCTTCTCGATGATGTGGAATCGGGCGTTTTAATATTTATCGGTGCGACGACTGAGAATCCGTTTTTCGCAATTAATTCACCTTTGATTTCCCGCAGTACCGTGTTTAGGTTCGAGCCATTGACCGAAGCCGATATAAGAAAGTTATTGAAGACAGCTATAAGTGATTCGCAGCGTGGGCTCGGCAAATACAATATTCAAGCAGAAGAAAAGGCTCTAAAATTCCTTGTGGTTTCGAGTGATGGTGATGCGAGAAAAGCGCTTACCGCTCTTGAGATTGGAGTTTTATCACAGGCCTCGAAAGGTAAAAAAATCACATTTGATGTAGCAATTGCCAAGGACTCAATCCAGCAGAAAACGATAGTATATGATGGAACAGGTGATACCCACTACGACCTGGCAAGTGCTTTGCAGAAAAGTATGCGCGGCAGTGACCCTGATGCGACGGTTTACTGGCTGGCACGCATGCTCACCGGAGGCGAGGACATACGATTTATTGCGAGGCGGATAGCGGTATGTGCAGCAGAGGACGTTGGAAACGCAGACCCAATAGCGACGGTTCTCGCGGCTGCGGCTGTCCAGTTATCGGAATTTGTAGGACTGCCGGAAGCTCAACTGGCGCTGGCACAGGCTGCGATTTACGTGGCCTGTGCACCAAAATCGAACGCATCTGCCAACGCTATATGGCAGGCTGTATCCGATGTTAAAAACAAACCTACCATAGCGGTGCCGAAATACTTGAAAGACAGCCATTACCCCGCCGCTAAAAAAGCAGGTTACGGAGCTGATTACAAATACCCACATAATTTCGAAGAAGGTTTTGTGGCACAGGAATACCTGCCGGCCAAATTCAGGAAAAATTACTATATTCCTAAAGATGCAGGCTATGAAAAAAATATTAAGCGTTATTTACAAAAGCTGCAAAGATTGATACAAGATAGCAAGGAAAAACAGAGAAAAAAATAAGATTATTCAGGCAGTTAAAGCTACGTATAAAGATGGTGAAGGATTTATTGCGTCAGAAATTAAGAAATTGCCTTAAGCAAATCGATGAGAAAAAAAGAGCCGAGAAAAGCGAAAAGGCCTGTCAGAATCTGGTTTCTACGCCACAATTCCAGCACGCGTCGGTGATTATGATGTTCTTATCGCTGCCTGAAGAGATAGATACGACGGAAGCCATACGGTACGGCTGGCGTGAGGGTAAAACAATAACCGTCCCTAAGGTGTACTGGGAAGAAAAATATATGATACCGGTAAAGATAAATTCGTTCAATGATAGTTTCTCAACTAAAGTTTCAGGTCTGAGGAATCCGTTAACAGCAGAGTCGGTTCCGCTTGAGCAAATAGACCTTGTTGTCACGCCTGCACTCGGCTTTGACCGAAAAGGGCACAGGATAGGCAGAAGCGGCGGTTTCTACGATAGATTCTTCGGTAGTGTTGAGTTAAGGGCGAAAAAATGCGGATTTGGTTTTGCAGAACAGGTTTTAGAAACGGATTTAGTTCCCGCTGCTGCGACGGATGTACCCATAGATTTTCTCGTAACAGATGAACAGATTTTATATTTTGA
>CAYLMG010000033.1:5039-16122 GCA_964384565.1 uncultured Pirellulales bacterium
AAGGAGATTTATGATGGCTCGTTATCCTTTAGGTCCATATGCAAGAAAAAGAAATCAGGGCGGCAGGTGGCTTTATATTGTCCTTGCAGTTATTATTGTAGGCGTAGCTATCGCTGCAATTTTCAGATTTAATCCATTCAGCAAAGAGGAACCTGCTGAACCGCTGACAAACATAATTCAGCAAGAAGACACGGGATCCGGCAAAGTCGGACTCGAAATTGATGATGAGCCGACAGAAGAAACAAAAGAAACTGAAGCTGAGCCGATACCTGTTGAAAAGGAGCCTAATCTTGTAACAATACCGGAGCCCAGCGTAGAAACTGACCCGCAGGCAGCCAAGCTTATCACTGAGGCTATGGAGTGCATCAATGCAAAACCTGCCAGGATTATCGAGGCTCGCAGCAAGCTGAATGAGGCACTGGCCTTTACAATGAGCGCAGAGCAGCAGAGAATAGTCAAAGAGCAGCTTTCTGCACTCGCGGACGAGTGGCTGTTCAGCAGAAAAATCTTCCCGTCAGATCCTCTATGCAGCAGCTATACAGTCAGGCCTGGAGAAATCCTTTCCGATATAGGTGGTAAGTATAAGGTACCGTATAAAATGCTTATGCAGATTAATAATATTCCCCGCGCAGAAGCTCTTCAGGCTGGCCAGACGATAAAGGTTATCGAAGGCCCGTTCCACGCAACAGTACACCTCTCGGCTTTTACAATGGATATCTACCTTCAAAATACTTTCGTTAGAAGTTTTAAAGTTGGAATTGGCCAGCCAGGGTTGGAAACACCGACAGGTCTCTGGCGAGTAAGAAAAGGTGGGAAACTTATAGAGCCGCCCTGGAAGCATCCTATTACCAATAAAATCCTTCATCCGGGGGACCCTGACTACGCGCTTGGCTCAAGATGGATAGGCCTTGAAGGCATCGATGAGAATACAAAAGATAGAGGCGGCTTTGGTATTCACGGCACAAAGGACCCGGAGACAATTGGCGAGGCAAGTTCACGAGGATGCATCCGATTACATAACGGCGATGTAATATTTGTCTATGATTTACTTGTGCCTGTTGATTCCAGAGTAAAAGTTGTGGATTAAAACAAGGAATTTAGCTATCACGGGCTTCAAGCCCGTGATAACACGGACAAGATGTCCGTGTTACAGCCAAGGGATGGTTCAAGTGAGACGAAAAGGGAGTATAACATTTTGGGCCTGGATAATTTCAGCTGCAATCCATTTAATCGTACTCGGTGTATTAGCGATTATTCAATTTTCCCCATCCGGTGCCGAAAAAATGCGAAGCGCTGTTCCGACGGCTAAAATACAACAGGCCAGAAGAATTCTTCATACAACTCCTGAAGGTCCGAAACCGAAGATAAAAGCACCGGCGTTCGGAGGATTTGAGAGTCAAAAGAGCCAACAGTTAAGTTCAGGTCGAATATTTACCCGGGCAAGGATTAGAAAGGCGGATTTTAACGGTTTTCCCTGGCCTTTAGTCTCTGCAAAAATTGTTTCTCCTTTAAGCAATTCTGGATTTAGTCGGCAGAGTGATTTTTTTGGAAGTCGAATGAGCAGCCGCAGGATATGCTATCTTGTAGATTGTTCCGGCAGTATGAGCGGAATGTTCGGCTGGGTGCGGCAGCAGCTCAAGCAATCAATCGAAAACTTAGAGCAGGACCAGTACTTTTGTATTATTTTTTTCGGCAATGATAAAATTTTCAAGTTTGGTGATGGAAAGCTTGTTCGTGCGAGCAATAAAAAAAAGCAAACAGCTGTCGAATTCATCAACTCAGTTCAGCCTGCCGGTAAAGCTGATGCTTTCTCGGCTCTGAGGGCGGCAATTCAGACAAGTGACGCCGCAGATTCGCCCCCTTCGCTTGTTTATTTTCTAACGGACGGTTTTGAACTTGAAGACGAGAACAGCGTTTTGTCTGAACAGCAGATAACAAATTACCTAAAAGATTACGCTCCATCAACACAGTTTAATACTATAGGTTTTTGGCCGCAAGAGCAGGACCGCAGGGTGCTCGAGGCAATAGCCCAAAAAAGCGGCGGACAGTTTATCATAATCACAGATGAGTACGAAAAAGATTCTAAAGAAAGGTAGCACGGCCATCCTGGCCGTGTTCACACGGGCTTCAAGCCCGTGTTACAACTGACAAACAAAAGAAAGGATGCTATGGAACGCAGAGGACATTTGTTGAAAGCAGCTTTGCTGTTGGTTGTATTCGGCTGTATATTGGCTTTTGTAATTGCAATCCGAGCTCAGTTGAAAACCAATGATGCAGGCTCAGCACATACTGAGACTTTTCTTGAACAGTTCTTCATAGGCGGCGGCCCTATTGTCTGGTTTGTTCTTCTTCCGATGTCTCTTATTACAGCATTCTTGGCGGCTGAGCAGCTACTTGCAATTCGGCGCAGCAGGCTTTTACCTGATGGTATAAATGAGCAAATCATCGAGACGATACAGCAGTTCGGGCTTGAAAAATTAGATGAGCAAATCGCCGGCAGGGATGATTTTGTCAGTAAAGCAGTATCAAGAGCCTTGAGACAAGCAGGAGCAGATTTTTTCAGGATGAGAAACCTTATCGCAGAATCGCTGCAGGACCAGACGTCAGAGCTGTTTCGCAAAATCGAATGGCTCAATCTGATTGGCAATGTATCCCCGATGGTCGGCTTGTTCGGGACGGTTTTCGGAATGATTAAGCTGTTCAATGCTATTGTGCGCGCGGGTGGCCAGCCTGCCCCGGCACAGTTGGCTAATGGAATTTCAGTTGCCCTTGTAACGACGTTCTGGGGCCTGTTTATTGCAATACCTGCTCTGGCAATATACGGTGTGATAAGGAACCGGATTGAACAGCTGGCTGGCGATGCAGTGCTTGAAGCTGAGGATATAATGCCGCCGATAAGACGATATATGAAAAAACAAATCGAGGCGAAACTGAAAAAGAAAGAACAAATCAAGCCGCGCATCGAGCAGTTCGAAAGCAAAAAGACAAAGCCGACAGGTCAAACCGCCCAATTATAAAGGCGAGGAACGTCCGAATGCTTCATAAAACAAATAGTCGTTTTGACAGCAGTAATCACAGCTTCAATATGACAGCTGTTATAGACATCGTTTTTTTGCTGATTATATTCTTTCTGGTGGTATGCCAGTTTATCGAGGCAGAAAACTTTGAGGTCTCCGTCACCGACAACTGCGAGTTCGCCGAAGAAAAAGCAGATACGCAAACGCAGATGGCAACGGTAACAGTTATGAAAAACGAGGAGGGAAAAATTGATTTTGCCGTCGGCCAGGATAAAATCGCCCCTTTCAATAATAATGAGGCGATTACGAAAATTGCTCAATCGATAGATTCATACCTGCTGCATCTGCCGTCGGATGGCCGGGTTGTGATTGTGCGAATCGACAAAGATGTTTGTTTTGATGATGCTCAGTACGCACTGGCAGGTGTTGCGAAGAGCCAGGCTACAAACATTCAGCTTGCCGTATTAAAACAGAAACGGTCTGATAGTGAATAATTTTTCTGACTCTGGTGACGGAATGGTTTGACCAGCCGGCAGGGCTGAATCTTACGCTGATTCCTTCTTTGCGGACTTTCTGGCTGTAAGTAAATCTGCTTTGCCTTCCACTATGTCAGGAGTAATCACGTATCTTGAGCCCTTCGGTTCTTCAGGCAGCAGATACATTAAATCAACCATAAGCTGTTCGGCAATCGAGCGCAGGGCTCTGGCGCCGGTGTCGCGTTTTAGTGCCTTCTGTGCTAAAGCGTGCAGGGCATCATCGGTAAATTTGAGCTCGGCATCCTCCATTTCGAAGAATTTCTGGTATTGTTTTATCAGGGCATTTTTCGGCTTTGTCAGTATATCTATGAGAGTGTTTTCATCAAGAGTACCAAGAGATGTGATGACCGGCAGTCTTCCGACCATTTCGGGTATCATTCCATATTCAATAATGTCTTCGGGTATAACCTGTGATATAATGTCACTGTAATCTTTCTTTGCATCTTTTTGGCCCGTCAGCTCAGAATCAAAACCTATCATTTTTCTGCCGAGTCGTTTTTTGGTGATATTTTCCAGTCCGACGAACGTTCCTCCGCAGATAAAAAGGATATGCGACGTATCGATTTGTATGTAGGCCTGCTCGGGGTGTTTTCTGCCGCCCTGGGGCGGGACATTGGCGATGGTTCCCTCGAGCATTTTTAACAAGGCCTGCTGAACACCCTCCCCGGAGACATCACGAGTAATCGAGATGTTTTGAGTTGTTTTGCCGACTTTGTCGATTTCGTCTATATAGACAATGCCCTGCTGAGCGGCTTCTATATCGAAGTCCGCAGACTGTATCAATCTTAGCAGGAAATTTTCGACGTCCTCACCGACATAACCGGCCTCGGTAACGGTTGTAGCATCACAAATCGCAAAGGGCACTTTCAGCATACGCGCAAGCGTACGTGCAAGAAGTGTTTTGCCTGAGCCGGTAGGGCCTATTAAAAGAACGTTCGATTTGTCAATTTCAATATCACTGTCGCTGTCAAGATGCAGCAGCCTTTTATAATGATTATGAACAGCTACAGAAAGATACTTTTTGGCGTGTTCCTGGCCAATTACATACTGGTCGAGATATTCCTTGATTTCCCTCGGCTTCGGGACCTGCTTGAGGTTGATATGCTTTTTTTTGAATCGCTTCTTACTCTGGGTGATGATATCATAACAAAGGTCGACGCACTCAGGGCATATATAGACATCGTTCGGTCCTTCTATGAATGTATCGGTCTGGCCTGAAGAACGGCCGCAAAAGCTGCATATTATCTTTGAATTTTTTTCGCCTGAACGTTTAGCCATTGTTTTTCCCCTGTTGAAGACCGGTTTTTAGACTGTTTATATTATAATTACAGCCGGCTTATTATTCAAGCTATTTATCCGAGGCTGCCGAGGTATTGCTGCATTTTTGCTTCAGGGATTTTAATTTTTCAGCCCATAATAATGGTATGTTATCGAATGTGTTTTCAAGTACCTCTATCGTGTGTAAAACCTGCTGTTTTTCTGTTTTTGGTGATTTTGACCAGCAGAGGAGTTCATAATACTTGGCCCGCCACCACTGGAAGCTTCTTGTGTTTGAATCGAAATCCTGCTCTCTTCTAATTCTGCAAATCTGTGACCATAGTTTTGCAGCATCCTCATATTTTTGTTGTTCGGTGAGTAATCTTGCCCTGCAGCGTATTATGTCTATATTTTGTTCACTTGCTTCGGCAGTCAGGCTGTCAAGCAGTTTTTCAATTTCAGCAAGCTTGTCATCGTTTCTGTTTGCAGCAAAAACAGATATCTCAGCGAGGAACAGGCCGGACTGTAAGTCTTTAAGACACCCAAAGCAGATTTGTGCGAGCTCTCTGCAATTTCCTGCGGCTTGGATGAAGTCATCCTGCTGAACCTGCAGAGTATCAATATTTTCAATAATTTCCGACAGTAGCAACATAGCCTGGTGTGTATAACGGCAGCTGTTTTTTTGACAGGCTTTAAGCAGATACTCTGCTGAGACAAGTAAATGACCCAGTCTCTGTAAGGCCGTTGATTTGAAGGCATATAAATTCGGCTCGTCTATGTTGTCTTCGGTAAGAATATCTACAACCTGCTGAGTGGAATTTTCGTCATTCCGCTTGAGAAGCAGTCTGCAATAAATAGCAATTGCCTCGGTCTTTAGCTGTTTAAGTTGTTTATCTTCAGTTTTACATTCGTTGATAAGATTTTTTAGCTTTGTGAGTAGTTCGTCAGAGATGACTTTGTCCTCGCTTCTATCAGTTTCTATGTCCTGCTTAATCAAATCAAGTTTTGCACGCCCGGGCCAGTATCCTTTATTTTTGTTAGCCAAGTTTCGCAATACCTGTTTGCTCTTTTCAGGACGATTACAATCGCTTAGAACATAAACGTAATAGTACTGAAGCTCTTCATTTGTTTCTGTTTCTGATATCTCATTATAATTTTTAAAAGCCTCCAGAATACACCGACAATCCACAGAACCTTTTATATACATTTCATAAGCAAACTGAGCCGCCTGTTCTGCGATTTGTCCGGCTTCGATATCAAGGGTTTCGCTTTTCTTTTGCTTTTGTAGCTTGCTTGTCTCGATAAGTAACTTTATGGCTTTACCTGGCGCGGTTTCGGCGGATTTAATCGCAGTAACATATAATATCAAAGGAGTATGAAATTTTTCCAAGGCTGCAAGACTTTGCAGAAGTTCTGTGTGCTGCCCAGTTTCGCTTTTCCATAAAAATTTTGCGACAAGCTCCGCTTCAAAAACGGTAATATCCTGCAAAATTTTGGCGAAATGTTCTCGCTCGCTCATTTGAGGGGCAAGCTCTGAGAGTAGTAGTGAGCCGACGAAGTCGCCGGCTTGTGGCTGCTGTTCTAAAATTTTTTCATAGTTACTGTTTCTGCCGAGCTTTCTGTTTAGAAAAGCTAAAGATAGCACCAGCTCAATGTCATCGGCACATTTACTGTTTGCGAGTTCCTTTTCAATTATATCAAGACGGTCAGTCTTCTCTTCATCAGGTAATTTGTTACGCTCTATTCTTATTCTGAAAGCAAGCGACTGAGCCATATCAGAGCGTTCCGAGAGCCAGTCGAATTCCATTTTCGCCAGCATTTTGTAAAGCGAATCATCTTTAGCGAGCAGTGCATAGACTCTGGCTTTGATGAAGTGCAAATATGCACTGTTGTAAATTTCTTCCAGCGTATCCAGTCGGTCAATTATTTTATGGCATAGCTCGATGGCTCTCTGTCTTTGAGCTGATGATACTGCCGCGAAGAAATCGGTCTCGGCTCTGCTTAAGGCTGTAGTGTAAAGACGAGAGGATAATTTTTTCCAGAGTCCCGTTGAGCCGTACCTGGCGTCCCAGTCGTCTGACTCATAGTCTTCTATAATTTGCTTTAGTTTTCTTTGTTCCTGCTCCAAACCGGCAAGTTCATCCGATGCTGTTTTTGCGAGCTTGTACAGCTTTTCGCTGTCAGCTTTATCTGTGAACTTATTGTTGAATTCATATTTGAGTCGAAGCTCGAAACTCTGCTGTAAAAAATCGTCGTAAATCTTTTGACTTTTTGTCGAAAGACTGTTGATATCTTCGGCTGCCGGTATTTGCTTTGCTGCCCGGACAGGTTCGGAAAGGAAAAAGAAGCAAAGGAGCAAAAAAAATACCCTGGAATGCGGAATTTCGTTGCAATTGTCCCGCAAACTTTTCACTCGTCGGGCCCCTGCCATTGTATCATTGCCAATGTTATATCGGTCATTCTCATACCATAGAAAACATTGCATATCCTCACCCAGAATTCGGATTTCACATCAGGTTCGCAGATAATCTCTATCGGGTCGGATGTCAGCCGCTCCTGGGCCGCTAAAACCTGTTCGATTTTCTCCATCAACCTGGCCAGGTCACGCTCCATTGTTTGGTTATTGATTTGAACGGTTTGGTCCAGGCCGATTCTTACCAGGCAGCCCTTTTCAATCGAAGATATATATATTCGCAAAGGCTCAGGCCGTCCGATGTCGGGAACTTGAGCCTGTGCAGCAGGCAATCTTAGGGGAATAAAATCTTCCTGCGGCCGCCACTTGACCGCTACCAGAAAAAAAATCAGCAGTAAAAAGACCAAATCTATAAGCGGTGCCATCCGCAGACCAAAAGAGCGCTTCGGTCGGGGGAAAAAGCGTCTTATAGCGTCTTTTTGTATGCCGTCACCTTCCATAGTGTCGTCTCTTTAAAGTAACACGGGCTTCCAGCCCGTGTTAACACGGACAAGATGTCCGTGTTACTCAAACTCAAAGCCGGCAAGCAGGGCTTTCGTATTGACCGGTATGGTCTTGTGATAGCGCTCAGCGAGCACATCAGAAAGACAGGATGCAGCGGTGTCGATGTCAAAGAGTTTGCGCTTTTTCAGATATGCGCCGAGTGCGACCATATTAGCGCTTTTCTGACTTTTAAGCTCAACGGCAATATCGTCAGCAGGTATTGCCAAAACATCTATCGTTTTATTAAGATTAGGCACTTCATCAATTAGGGAGCTGTTGTAAACAAGCAGACCGCCCTCTTTAAGTCGATGAGCGAATTTTTCGAGTGAAGCCTTATTCATAATAATTAGGGAATCGGGTTTGGAGATTACAGGCGAAGCTATAGGTTCTTCGGAAATAACGACGGTGCAATTTGAAGTGCCTCCTCTAACTTCTGCGCCATAGGCGGGCATATAAGTTACTTCTTTGCCGGCCTTCATCGCAGTCTGGGCAAGAAGCCTGCCGGCCAATATAATGCCCTGGCCGCCAAAACCCGCTATGATGACTCCTTCATAAAATCCGTTATCCGTCATTTTTTTCAGCCCCACAGGTAGCACGGGCTTCCAGCCCGTGCTAACACGGCCAGGATGACTTCGGCGAGCTCAGTCGAGTCGGCCGTGTTAATTTAATCAGGTTTTGCGATATCTTTTAAACAGCCGAGCGGAAAAACTTTTATCATTTCCGTCTCAATCCATTGCATCGACTCGGCGGGCGGTATCCGCCAGTAAGTCGGACAGGTTGAGAGAAGCTCGACAAGCGAAAGTCCTTTTGCACCTTTTATCTGCAGCTCGAAGGCGTGCTTGACAGCCTTTTTTGCCTGGCGAATTCGAGCCGGGCCGCTGAGAGCACATCTTTCGACATAAGTGGCTCCGGGCAGAATCGAGAGCAGCTCCGCTACATTCAAGGGATACCCATTAGCTTCTGTATCTCTTCCCCGCTGAGTTGTGGCAGTAACCTGGCCGAGCATAGTAGTCGGCGCCATCTGTCCGCCGGTCATTCCAAACACCGCATTATTGATGAAAATAACGGTGATTTGCTCACCTCTGTTCGCAGCGTGGATAATCTCGCCGGTGCCTATTGCCGCAAGGTCACCGTCACCCTGATATGAAAAAATTATTCTTTCAGGATTTGTTCTCTTCATACCGGTTGCCACCGCAGGAGCTCTGCCGTGAGCGACCTCGACCATATCGACATCCAGATAATCGTACGCCAGGACCGAGCAGCCTACCGGAGCGATGCCGATGGTTCTGCCGCGAATGTCAAGCTCATCAATTACCTCGGCTATGAGCCGGTGTGCAATACCATGGCCACAGCCGGGACAATAGTGGGTTGGATAATCCTTGAACGTTGGCGTTCTCTCAAAAACCGTTTTCATACCTTAGCCTTATTTTTCAAGTGTTCAGGATTGAGCGTTAACTGTACGATTTTATCCAGGACGTCCTCGACGGTTGGTATTCCGCCGCCGGGTCTTCCATAAAAAAGGACGGGAGCTTTTCCAGCAACGGCCAGTTTGACGTCTTCTACCATCTGGCCACAACTGAACTCTACAACAAGAAAAATCCTGAATTCGTTGGCGGCTTTGCTTATCTCTCCGGTGGGGAAAGGCCAGAGTGTGACAGGCCTTATCCAGCCGGCCTTTATCCCTTCGCGTCTTGCTCTGGTTACGGCTGCACGAACTATCCTGGCTGCCACGCCATAAGCAACCACAATAATATCAGCATCTTCAATCTTGTGTTGTTCGCAAATGACCTCATTTTTTTCAGCCAGCCGATATTTTTCCTGCAGCTTATAGTTTAGCTGCTCAAGAACGCCTTCTTTGAGCCAGAGCGAGCGAACTATTCGCTGGTCCCTGCCGTCGGCACCGGTAAGTGCCCAGTCTTTGGGCGGTAATTTCCTGCCGGGTTTTTTTTCGAAAATCACGGGCTCCATCATCTGTCCGAGGATGCCGTCAGCCAGAACAACTGTGGTCATTCTGTACTCATCTGCCAAATCGAAAGCCAAAAGCATACAATCCACCAGCTCCTGGACAGTCGATGGCCCGACCACAAAGGTTCTGTAATCACCGTGACCGCCGCCCCGTGTAGCTTGGAAATAATCGCCCTGCGAAGGCGCAATATTGCCCAGGCCCGGGCCGCCGCGCATAACATTTACGACGACAGAAGGAAGCTGCGCTCCCGCAAGATAGCTTATGCCTTCCTGCATTAAACTGATGCCGGGGCTCGATGAGCTCGTCATTGCCCTTTTGCCGGTGGCAGAAGCGCCAAAGACCATATTTATCGCTGCAAGCTCGCTCTCGCACTGCACGAAAACTTTGCCTTCTTCCGGCATACGTTTCGACATATAGGCGGTAACCTCGTTTTGTGGGGTGATGGGGTAGCCGAAATAAGCATCAACCCCGGCTAAAATGGCCGATTCGCCGAGGGCTTCGTTGCCGCACATCAGAACCTTCTCGGCAGTCATAATTTTTCCTTCACGAATTTAACTTTTTTTTTATTCCTTGCATCAATCGAGACTATTTTATCGTCTCTTAGAACTTTAATCGCAGCATCAGGACAAACCAGTGCACAAATGGCACAGCCTGTGCAGCCGGTGTTATTTGTTTCTGCGGGGAAAAATCCTTTTTTGTTGGAGCATTTTGATATAACGATGCAGCCTTTGGGGCAAAATACAACGCATAAGCCGCAACCTTTGCACCGCTCGGTATCGATTATTATCTTGCCAGCCATTTTTGCCCTTTACATCTCGCAGCCGATATCAGAGCAATTTCATAAGCTCGAAATACACATCCCAAGCCCTGGAATTCTAACAAAAATTATAATAGATGTAAAGGACAAGAATCTGATTTGAGGGCTGATACCAAAAACGTGGAGAAGGAATCAATAATCGAAGTAACGAACGCCCTCTGAATCGGTGCCGCCGTAATTTAAGCGGATGTTTTTTGTTTCAGGCTTATATACCCAGCCGTAAATATCTGTCTGGACCGGCTCTAAGGGAAATGCCTCGAGGTTATCAATCACTTTAACAGCTTTCTTGCCGTTGAAAGGATTCTCCGGACACTCGAGAATGCTGCTTTTTAGCTGATTACCTTCACCAGCTGCGACGGTTATTTGTTCGTTGAAAACAGCTTCAGTAGGCACTTTTGATTCGTCATTCTCAGGATAGCCCGGAGCGACGCCTTCATTTTTAGCTGCATAGATTTCTATAATAGTACGCAGCGTTCTTAAATGGTCTTTGGCGGTGGCTTCTTTTGCCTGTTGAGTATAAGATTGAAATGTAGG
>CAYLMG010000034.1:0-4365 GCA_964384565.1 uncultured Pirellulales bacterium
AGGATTCTTGCGGCGGCAAGTTTTCCGCCTCCGGTGTATGCAAGAGTTTTAACAATAACCTTTCGCTTGACCTCATCGAGAGTAGGCAGCTCATTTTTTGGATAAGTTTCGGACTCTGCGACGATAATATCAAACGGAAGAGAAGTTGATTGAATCTCGCGGCCGATGGTTAGGACATAAGCCCTTTCAATTGCATTTGCGAGCTCGCGGATGTTTCCGGGCCAGGAGTAATTTACGAGAAGCTCTTTTATCTGCTGAGAGAGTACTTTCGGCGGTTCATTATAAAAGTCGGCCTGATTCTCGAGGAAGAACTCGGCGAGAGGGATGATATCTTCGGTTCTCTGCCTAAGAGGCGGGACCTCAACAGTAACGACATTTAATCTATAATAGAGGTCGGAGCGGAAGGTGCCGTCTTCGACCATTTGCCGCAGGTCTTTGGCGCTGGCAGAAATAACTCGAACGTCGACAGGAAAAGATGTTGTGGAGCCGAGTGGAGTTACAGCTTGTTCCTGAAGGACGCGCAGAAGCTTTGCCTGCAGCTCAAGCGGTATCTCGCTTACTTCATCGAGAAAGATTGTTCCACCATTAGCAGCTCTGAAGAAACCAAGTGTACTGTCAACAGCACCGGTAAAAGCACCTTTTGTGTGGCCGAACAACTGGCTCTCGAAGAGATGTCCTGTGAGTGTTGTGCAATCGACGGGGACAAAAACTTTGTCTGCGCGGTCACTTGCATTGTGTATCCGGCGTGCTACAATTTCCTTGCCGACACCGGTTTCGCCGACTACTATCACGGAACACTTTCTTGCGGCAATAGCCTGAATGGTATCAAGAATGGATTTAAAGAGAGGAGATTTTCCTATAAAAACATCAACTTCATTTTGATAGGAATTACGCTTTTCAAGCCGACCTGCAGAGCGACCTCCGCGCCTACTTATACCGGCTTGGCTTGAATCGAAGTCTTTACTAAAGGATTCTCTCATCTCTTCTTGCCAAAACTCAACCGTAGGGCGACAATGGCCCTTAAAATATAACTATAGCTCAACCTCTTACCGCCTTAAATACACGATAATGAGCTTTCACCTACAATTTACCTATTGAAAATTTTACTATTTTAACATAGCTAAGTCAAGGAAATTATAGGACGTTGTTCTATTTTCCTCAAAACTGAAGGCAGGTGAGATGATTTTGATCTGATTTCGGCTGGAAATGACTTTAGATATCGACATTGAGATAATTATGTCAGGAAGTGTAAAAAATATTTATAAGTTATTGTCAATAAAGATCTTATGGATTTACTTCTTATCTCAAGACGCTTTAGGAGCATTTTTCTTCCGCTTGTATAAAAGATTTCACAAAAATTCTTTGGTTTTCCAGTAAAAAAGAGTGTTTTTGCAGAAAAGTAAAATCCTAATTCCCAGTAATACACAGGTATTTATTAATCCTGCGGATTATCAATTAAATCAAAGGGGCTAATATAATCACCGCACTTTTCGGCAGCGGCTTTGAGTCTTTTTCGAACATCATTGAAAGTGTCGTATAGAATCTGAGGAGTGTCTGCTACCTTTTCTTTGTAGATTTTTTCGACGCGGTCGAGCTTCGCGAGGTTTTCGGGTATACGAATTGTGAACTGATTTATGAAATCCTGCTTCGAGTACTGCCGAGAGAGATTTGCCTTGAATAATTCTGCGATGTCCTCGTATCTCGGTATCAGGCCTGTTGGTGTTCTAACCACATCAACGTCACCATTTACGCGCAATTCCGCCCACAGTATCCAGATTTTTTTGTCAGCCATACCATTGAGGTACTTTCCGTCCTTGCCCCTGAGGAAGTAATTGACAGAGAAAATCAGCGGCGGCTTTTCGGCACCGGTAACGAAATCGAGATTGTTTTTGATGTATCGGCCGAGAGGGATAGAGAGAAAATCGAGATTCGACATCAAGTTAAAGGTTCTGACGCCTTCTTTTCCGAGTGTAGCGGCGGTTGTTTCTGATTCGAGAGCTGCTCCTTTTATAATTATTCCTTCAGCCCAGTTATAGGCCTGCTCGACAGGTACCCAGGTGTCACTATCTCGGCCGCCATAAATGACGCCGCCTACGGGCACGCCGGAAGGGTCGTCCATCATCGGGTCTTTATTAGAAAGCTCATCTATATTAAGACAGTATCGTGCGTTCCTGTGGGACGCAGTAATCTCCCTGCCCTGGTCGTCCTTTTTACCTTTATGCCATTGGCCTGAGTGATTGACGCCTTTTTCCGGTAATTCGCTTCCCATACCAAGCCAGTGGGGCTTTTGGTTTTCAGCGATGAGGACATTCGAGAAGATTACTTCACAGGGATTGATAAGAGCCTGGTAAATGACGGGGTCATCTTCTTCGTTGACGTCCCTTATGATTCCGAAAATTCCCTTTTCGACATTGACACATTTTGCTAAACGGTCTATTTTTCTCAGGTAAGCGATGTCATCGCCGACGATAGTCTGTCCCGGAATCATAGAGGTTGAGGTTTTTCCGCAGGCCGACGGGAAGGCACCGGCGAAATATGTAACTCTGCCGTTCGGGCCGTGAGCTCCCATAACGAACATATGCTCAGCGAGCCAGCCTTCATTCGAGGCCTTTTGAATGGCAAGTCTTAAAGCAAGCTTTTTCAGGCCTATGGTGTTACCGCCGTACTGTGTGTTGACGCTGTAAACAAGGTCTTCTTCAAGGTCGATATAAACGCGGCGTTTGTCGATATTTTTGCTGACATAATTTTCGAGCTCGCCCTCAGAGTGCAAAAATCTGAAGAAGTGAGGTGATGAGCCAATTTGTTTGAACTGCTGATATCCCATTCTGTAGAGGATAGTTTCACTGTGAGCGACATAAGGTGAATCGGTTATCTGAACGGCGGGTATGGAAAAGACGGAATCAATGGGTCCGAGGCAGAAAAAGCAGACGAGCATCTGCCGGCCGACCATTGAATCCTTCAAAAAGGAGCGTACTTCCTGCACGCCGCTTTCCTTGTCGATGGAATTGAGACTCTCGCCGAGCTGTGAGCCGGGCGATAGCAAATATTTAGTTCTGACTTTATCGCGAGCCTGGTCATAAAACCCGTCAAAGTGACAGCTATGTCCCTTGATATCAAGATGTCTTTCTTCGCCGGTTTTTATTGCGAGGTCCCTAATGTATTGCGCATCATCAGGCGAATCGGTGCAGACATAAACAGATTCGGGAGCTGCCAGCTCAATTGCATCGGCGATGAACTGGTGCATTTTGGGATTATCCAGCGATATCAGTCTCTCGTAATGCTCAGCTGATAATTTGTCTTTCAGAAAGTTTTTAACTTTACTCATATTAGAATTCTTCCTCCCAAGTCTCGTTCTGTTTTTCCGGCTGATTCGGGCATCAAAGGGCTCCGCCGCTATATATAACTTTCTGACCGTTCAAAAAATCAGGGAATTCTACCAGCAGCAGGTGTGCTGCGTCAATTTCTTTTTTCAAAGTTTATCAGCCTGCACGGGCTGGAAGCCTGTGCTACGAGAAAATAGGTTTGACGGGCATATCAGGCGTTATTATACTTGCTGGATTAAAAACGCAAAATATGGAGATAAAGATGAATATGGAGAAGATTTCAGCAGAAGGCATAACTTTCGACGACGTACTGCTGATACCCGCCAAGAGCGATTTTGTACCGAGCCAGGCGGAGACGAGCAGCCGGCTTACGAGCAATATATCGATAAATATTCCGATTGTGTCGGCGGCGATGGATACGGTTACCGAGGCTGCCCTTGCGATTGCACTGGCACAGGAAGGTGGTATCGGGATAATTCATAAGAACCTGACTATTGATGCCCAAAGACTCGAGGTTGCAAAGGTCAAACGCTCCGAGAACGGAGTAATTCTGGACCCGGTGACATTAACGCCTGATGAGCCGGTGAAAAAGGCAAGAGAGCTGATGGTTGAGTATCACGTTTCAGGAGTGCCGATTGTCGAAGGTAAAAAGCTGGTAGGGATAATTACGAGCAGAGATTTGAAGTTTCTCAAAGACTACGATGTGAAGATAAGCAGCGAGATGACAAAGGACAATCTCGTAACCGGCCCGCCGGGGACAACACTCGAGCAGGCAAAAGTGATACTTCAGAAACACAAGGTGGAAAAACTGCTGCTGGTTAATGACAATGGCGAGCTGGCCGGCTTGATTACAATGCGCGATATCGACCGTGTTCAGCAGTTTCCTTTATCGGCAAGGGACAGCCGGGGCAGACTTCGAGCGGGGGCGGCGGTCGGAGTTAATGAATATGAACGAATTGAAGCGTTAATAGGCGCCGACGTGGATGTGATTGTGGTCGATACCGCTCACGGACATTCGCAAAACGTTATAGATACGGTGAAA
>CAYLMG010000034.1:4465-15874 GCA_964384565.1 uncultured Pirellulales bacterium
TGAAGGAGAGCCCGGGCCAGCTTGTTATCTTTAAAGGAAGACAATTCAAGGAATACAGAGGGATGGGCTCCCTGGGAGCGATGGTCAAAGGCTCTGCGGAAAGATACGGCCAGAAAAGCTCTGCGGCAAAAGAGAAGCTTGTTCCGGAAGGTGTTGAAGGCAGAGTGCCCTACCGGGGGACATTGAGCGAGTTTGTCTATCAATTGGTCGGCGGGCTGCGAGCGGGGATGGGCTACTGCGGTGCGAGGAATATCGAGGAGCTGAGGAAGAACGGCAGATTCGTGCGACAAAGCAAGGCTTCAATCACCGAGTCACATCCTCATGATATTCAGATTACAAAAGAATCACCGAATTATTCAGCGATGGAGCATTTTGTTGATTAAATTTATTCTGGTTGAGGGGCAAATTGGACCTTGATGGATTTGCGATGAGTCACGAGACAATAGCAATTCTGGATTTTGGCAGCCAGTACGTACAATTGATAGCAAGACGTGTTCGCGAGCAAAATGTGTTTTCACTCATCTGCAGCGGTGACATTTCGGCTGATGAATTGAGAAAGATGGGTGCGAAGGGGCTGATACTCTCGGGCGGGCCAGCGAGCGTCAGGGATAAAAATGCGCCGCGATGCGATGAAGCAATTTTCGAAATGGGTGTGCCGATTCTGGGTATATGCTACGGGATGCAATTAGGCTGCCAGATACTCGGCGCGGATATCGTGGCGGCAAAGGCGAGAGAATACGGAAGGACGAATTTGCGCATCCTCGAGAAGAAAGATTTATTTACGAATCTGCCTGATACGATTATGGCCTGGGCAAGTCACGGCGACCAGGTTGGGCAATTAGGGGGCGACTTCGAAAAGCTGGCTGAGACGGCGAACTGTCCATTTGCAGCAGTAAGATACAAAAAAACGAAATTCTTCGGTGTCCAGTTTCATCCGGAGGTCTCACATACGCCAAAGGGAGCGCAGATACTGCAGAATTTTCTGTACGATGTCTGCGGCTGTAAGGGCGACTGGAAGATGAGCGATTTTGTAGCTGAGGCCACAAAGGCCATCAAGGAGCGGGTAGGTGGTGCGAAGGTAATATGCGGTTTGAGCGGCGGTGTGGACTCATCCGTTACAGCAAGCCTGGTAAACAAGGCGGTCGGCTCACAGCTTGTCTGCATATTTGTAGATAACGGCTTTCTGCGTAAAAATGAACGCGACTGGGTTGTCTCGACCTTCCGTGACCATATCGGGCTTGATTTGCATGTCGTCGATCGGTCGGAGCAGTTCTTGTCGGCGCTTAAGAATGTAACGCAGCCGCAGGAGAAGCGAAAAATAATCGGAGCGGAATTCATAAACGCCTTTAAGTCCGAGGCGATGAAGATTAAGGACGTTAAATTTCTGGCACAGGGGACACTTTATCCGGACGTTATAGAGTCCGGCTCGGGGAAAAGCAGCCCGGCAGCAAATATAAAACTTCACCACAACGTAGGCGGGCTGCCGGCTGAGCTTGACTTCGAACTAATTGAGCCGCTTCGGGATTTATTTAAGGACGAGGTGCGAGCGGTCGGTGAATATCTGGGATTGCAGGAAGATATAGTATGGCGACATCCTTTTCCGGGCCCGGGACTCGCAGTCAGAATTTTAGGTGAGGTGACGAAAGGGCGCCTTGAGACGCTTCGAGCTGTGGATGAAATATTGATTGATGAGATAAAAAGTGCCGGGCTTTACAGGAAGATTTCGCAAGCGCTTGCGGTTTTACTGCCGATATCAACAGTGGGCGTTATGGGGGACGAGCGAAGCTATGAAAATGTGGCGGCGATTCGTGCGGTCGAGACAAAGGATTTTATGACGGCTGATTTTTCACAGATTCCGCACGAAGTGCTCGGCAGGATATCGAGCAGGATAATCAATGAGGTTCGAGGAGTTAACCGCGTGGTATATGATATATCAAGCAAGCCGCCTGCAACCATAGAATGGGAATGATTATTCGTATCGCGTATTGAGTGATGTGTATCGCGTTTAGATAAATTTACAGGAGAGGATTACAACAAGTGAATAGATATATTCTTTTTGTTTCTGGAATATTATTGATTTTTGCCGGGGGCTGCAGCAATGGGGCGAGAAGCTCACCAGACAATATCTTTCAAACAACGTGGGATGATATTGTCGGTCTGCCGGAAGATGTAATCAAGGATTCAAAAGACACATTTTTTGAAAGAGACAATCAGATACTGCTCGGTCTCGCGGGCGGAGCGAGCATTGCGATGCATCAGGGGGCAGACGATAATCTGGCAGGGTATTTCGAGAGACACGAGGTTTTTCACAATGCTTCCGACAGAGGTTTGAAGCTGTTCGGCGGGCCGGGTATACATTTTGCCGGTGCGAGCATCTGGTATATTCTGAGCGTCGATTCAAGCGATGATTTCAACAGGAATAGGGCGTGGACAATGATAAGAGCATTGTCCTTAACCAGCCTGACGACGGTTGGGCTGAAAGCTATCAGGGATAACGAAACTCCTGCAGGTAATGGTTGGGGCTGGCCGAGCGGCCATACGTCCAGCTCTTTTGCGGTTGCCTCGGTGCTGGACGAGTTCTACGGTCCAAAGGTCGGTATCCCAGCCTACGCTGCTGCGAGCCTGGTCGGACTTCGGATGATGGACCAGAAAGACCACTGGGGAAGTGACGTCGTATTCGGTGCTACCTTAGGCTGGGTAGTGGGGCATACAGTGGCAGGCAAACATAAACAGCTCGAAGTGGCGGGTTTTAAGGTTATGCCGTATGTAGTAAGCTCGCGAGGAGCGATAACAGGCGTTACACTGGTCAAACAGTTCTGACGGGCGCCAGCGGAATTAAAAATTCTACAAACGAAGTCCTTTCACGACAGCTCTGAATTTTCCGGCTGCCATATCAAGCTCAGCGAATTTAGTATCATCTTCGGGGGTATCTATCAGGTATTTATGAAGACGCTCCACATCATAAGCTGCCACAAGAGCATCAAAAAGTTTTGCAAAGTCTTCAGATTTGAGATTTTTTTCGAGCGTCTCGTGCAAATGGCACATATAGCTGTCTATTTCGGCACAGCAGCCGTGCGGGATGAAACCGGTTTTGAGCTCGTTGCAGGCTCGCGAAAGGCAGTCTGCGATTTTTTCGCAACAATCAGCCAGTCTATCCCGCTGGTCTTTTTCGATAGCTGCGAACCATTTGATATTGGAAAGCATTGTATCGCTTACCAGTATAAGACCCCTGGCAATCACAGACTGAGGCATTTTGCAAAGCCCCGAACAGTAATTAAAATTAATATTTATTGCTAACCTTCTTACGGAGGAGCATTTTTGCCATACCGAAGATATTATTGCAAGGATAAAATAGATTGAAAATTTATCCGTTCGCGGTAAACTGTCCGATTGTATTAAAAAAAATGTAATTTGCGGGATGCTAAATATGGCAGAATTTAAGATAGAACCATCGGAGCGAATAAAACGTTTGCCGCCTTACCTTTTCGGACGCTTAAACGCTCTGAAGCTGGCCAAGCGTCAGCAGGGCTCCGACATTATAGATTTAGGGATGGGTAATCCGAACGACCCGATACCGCAGATTGTGATAGACAAACTCTGCGAGGCGGCGCAGGACCCCCGCAACCATCGCTACAGCGCATCAAAAGGGATTAAGAATCTTCGGGCAGAGATGGCCAAAAAATATGCGAGGCTCTGGGGCGTGGAGCTCGACCCGGAGACGGAGGTACTGGCGTGTATAGGTTCCAAGGAAGGTTTCAGCCATATGTGCCTTGCGATGCTTGGGCCCGGTGATACGGTGGTCGTGCCGGACCCCGCTTTTCCGATACATAATTACTCAGTCGCCCTGGCAGGTGCGAATGTGATATCGGTGCCGCTGGGAAATGACCAGAAGTTCCTGGATAACGCTGCAGAAGTTATTGAGCATCTGTATCCGCGTCCTAAAATTTTAATTCTTAATTACCCGAATAATCCAACGGCGATGACGGTCGATAAAGGCTTTTTCGAGACGATAGTTGATATGGCCAAACGTCTTAAGATAGCAGTGATGCACGATTTCGCCTATGGTGAAAGTTGCTTCGAGGGCTATAAGGCGCCGAGTTTCCTTTCCGCCAAAGGTGCCAAGGAGGTTGGTGCAGAATTTACGACTATGAGCAAGGCCTACAATATGGCAGGGTTTCGAATAGGATTTGTGGCCGGCAATAAAGATATGATTGATTACCTTGCGACGATAAAAGGCTATTATGATTACGGGATATTCCAGGCGATTCAGATAGCTGGTATTATCGCTCTAAGAAGCTGCGATAATAATATAATCGCTCAAAACAAAAGATATCAATCGAGGCGAGATGTTGTTTGCGAGGCTCTTGCCAGGCTTGGCTGGTCGGTTGAAAAGCCGCGAGCATCGATGTTTGTCTGGGCAAAAGTGCCGAAAGAACACTCCAAAGGCAAGGGAAGTATCGATTTTGCGATGGATTTGATGGAACACGCAGAGGTAGCGATAGCACCAGGCAGGGCATTCGGCGAAAACGGGGAGGACTATATGCGTATAGCATTGGTAGAAAACGAGCAGCGGCTTCGCCAGGCGATTCGCAATATCAGCAGATATATACAGCAAAAGCCGATAAGAAAGGCTATGAAAAAAGGGTAACAAAAGGCATTTTTCTGCCCAGGGTCGGCAGAAGTATGAGCCGAATCGGAAAAACTATCCTCAGGATATTCCGTCCGCAGAGCTAAAAATCTTACATCAAACAAAGCAGGGAACAAATTTTTTTAGTATTGATTTCCAATAAAGTCTTCAATTTCTTTTCGCAAAGCGGGTTTCCGAGTACACAAAGCCGGGATTGGTAAATGTATAAGAAAAAAATTTAAAAAAAGGCTTGACTTGCGGACAATAATCTGATTAAATACGCATACCAGTTTGGGGGTGATGAGAAAACTCTATAACAGAAGGTGTTATTTTATTTGCTCCATTTGATTACTTTTCTGTGCAGATTGTATTTGGGTGAGATTTTGCACGGATAAAGGCGGCTTTAGAGTTATGGAGTGGGGGTGAGGAACATCGGCGAGAAGACTCAAACTAAACAGAGCGGGAAATGTGCGCGCTTCGATAGAGAGGATACGTAATTAGAGGTGGTATCTAAAATAATTACTTAAGGAGCATTCACAACAAAGCTGTAACGATGAATATAAAAGGATTAACAGTTTCTTTCTTCTCCTTCTTCGCTGGGTTTGTACTTCCTGCAGGAAGTAATTACTGCAAACCCGGCGCGTAAATCGACACGGTAGAACCGTGATGAAAATAAATACGAGGAGATACAAAAAAATTGAGGTGGTGACAAATTTAAAGAGACAAGGGTGATAATATGCAAAAAGTATATTTATGGCTGCCCCTGGTGCTTTTTATAGCGTTTTCTGTACAGAGCGCCAATGCGGTGCTGATGGATTTTGAAGATTTGGATTACAGCGACACCTACAACGAACCTAACAGCTTTTATGCGTCCGGAATAGAGATTCTGGTCGGGGTGTTATACCCGTATGGCGGCGGTGTTCCGATATCCGGCGGTGAAGTTTCCGTCGGAAACAGTGGTCTTGCAGGAATGTCTGGCAACGAGCTTGAGTTAGATAATGTCAATCTTCATTTTCTTTTAGGTGACAGCGGCTGTCTATACTGCGGTTACGTTTCTCTTTTTTTCGGCTATGAGCAAGGACAAGTCAACTTAGGAATCAACGGGACGAGAGGGGAATATTTAAGCATTTATGACATCCCGGAGAACTTCGGCGGTGCCACCGTAAAAGTTGTTGGTAACGGCGCCTTCGGTGCTATGATGGTTATCAACGGTAGTATTGATATATTTTCAATCGGTGGTCAGGAGCTTGTTATTGATTCAGTTTTTGCGTGTGAGAGTATACCGGAACCGACAACAATTACATTGCTTGGCCTGGGCGGATTGAGTCTGCTGACGAAAAGAAAAAAGAGCCGATAAATAAACGCTGATATAAATCGACGGCGAGGCGTGCGGAAGGATTCGTTTTGAATTAAATTCTGTTTGAATAACAGAATTTATCCAGGATAAAAAAGAATTATTCCCCCCTATGAGCGAAGCAGGAAAGCCGCGGAGAATATTCTCTGCGGCTTTTCGTATATTCAGGTTTATCGCCTATTGAATTACTTTCAGCGGTCAAGACAATTCAGTCACCTTATTTCAATAGTGTTGCAGGGTCAAGATTTTTCGACTCTATATCCTTGAAATACCTAACGGTCCCGACTTTCAATTCGATTGTAGCCTCATCGTCACAGACTAAAATCCCTTTCGGGTGCATCTGCAGTGCGCTTACGGTACACATATGATTTACGCTGCCCTCGATGGCCTGCTGCAGGGCGCGTGCCTTTTTATGGCCATTGACGATTATCATCACTTCACGAGCATCAAGAACGGTTTGCACACCGACGGTTAAGGCGTTTTTCGGCACTTTGTTAATGTCACCATCGAAGAATCTGGAATTAGCAACGATGGTATCATAGGTTAAGGTTTTTATTCTTGTTCTTGATGATAAAGAAGAGCCGGGCTCATTGAAAGCGATATGGCCGTCGGGCCCTATGCCGCCTATAAAAAGCCGAACGCCGCCAGTCTGTTCAACTTTTTCTTCATACCTCACACATTCAGCCTCAAGGTCGGGTGCATTTCCATCAAGAATATTGACGTTTTCTTTGACGATATCGATATGGCTGAAAAAGTTATTCCACATAAAAGAGTGATAGCTTTCGGGGTGGTCTTCAGGCAAATTCACATATTCATCCATATTAAAGGTAACGACATTTTTGAAAGAGATTTTACCTGCCTTGTGCAATTTGATAAGTTCTTTATACATACCAAGCGGGGAAGAGCCGGTCGGCAATCCCAGAACAAACGGTTTTGGTTCAGCGTCTCTGAATTCCATCATTTTTTTAGCCACATAATTAGCGGCCCATTTAGAGACAAGTTCATAGTTCGGTTCAATTATTACTCTCATAAAATTCTCCTGCAATTATATTGTTAAAATTCGGCTGGCAAAAATCTTAAGCAAGCATTGCCTTATCCGCATTTCTCAAGCCGGCTTATAAGCTCATTGCCGAGTTCTGTTTTATTTCTGATATGCTGTTGGATTTCCTTGACAAAGCTGTTTTCTTCAAAGACACCTCTGACGGCAGCAAAGTCGAGTTGTTTTGTTTGTTGGTCGCCGTCAAGGCCGAAACCCGTTTGTGCGGTAGCAGAAAATTCCTTTTTGGCGTCGGCATAAAGCTTATGGTCGAGATTGACGACAGCCTCTTTCCATCTGTTTACCATCTCGATTATGTCCTCTGCAGTTATATTATCTATATTTTTCCCGAGCTGCTGCTGCAGAATCGAAGCAGCCCATGACCACTCATAAACAGGATACTGCTCATATATCGAGCGAAAGGCATCGTTTAACTTCTCGGGCGAGTCAATTGTCCCTGTCTCAATATCATCAAGAAGCTTATCAACACACTGCTGGGAAGCAAAAAGTCCTGCCAAATCAATCCATTTACCAGTACCGATGTCAGTTTGGGCCTTGAGTGCCTCTCGCAGGTGCGTAACATTTTTGAAATTTTTTCCCTCGAGCCGTTTAATCAGACAATTGCCGAGAAATTTGTTAATACCAATCTGGTAAAACTCGATGCCTCTATCCAGAGAGTCGTTTTTAATTTTCACGCTGTGGTATGTAAAATATTCAGAAGTTGAACCCGAAGTTTCTTTTAGATTTTTGAGCAGCCCCAGCCCGTTTAGCATCTTCTGAATTGTGTATGGGCTGAGTAGCTTAAAGTTTATGTAATCAAGTTTATGAGGGTCTTTTCTTCTGTCACGTTTCGGCCACTTTCTGGCATCACGTACTGTTCCGACACTTCGCAGGTTGACCCCGGGAACAAGAATACTCTCATCTTCGTGCTCAATAAGGTACGAGAAAGGCAACTCGGAGGTGTCGGAATTTCTATAATGCCTTCCCATAACGACAGTGAAGGCCCCGATTTTCATCGGCCAGAGGATATAGGAATCGCTGGTGGTTTTAGAACCCCTCTCGACAACGCCCTGATGAACCGGTCCTAATTTGTACATATGGTTGCTCTGATTTGAGCCGCTTCCAGCGTTCAGGAATGAGAACAGGCCTGCAATCAAAAGAGTTGACTTGTGATGTGTTACGGTGTAAGGACCGGCAAAGATGGCACAGGCCTCTCCGTGAAAACCGGCACAATTTGCAAAGAAGACCGACTTTTCTGCGGAATACTGTTTCGAGAGGACCGTCCCCTGTCCCACAAAACATTCACAAATTATAGTTCCATCAGAGACCTTTGAGCCGCTGCAGCAGATAAAGTTTTCAGCAAAGACACCGGGGCCGATATATACGGGGTCATCGGGACTGCTGTTGATTGAACCATTTTCCAGCCTGGTTGCCCCTTCAATAATGGCTGCCGGGCCGACCTTTACGTCCTTTATAATTCTGGAGTTGATGATTTTCGCATTTCTGGAAACAATACCAACCGAAGAAGTAACCGAGGCAGTATAGTCGGCAATCATCATCTTGAGCTTTTCAATTACCTTCGGTCTGTGCCGGTAGAATGCTATTATGTAAGCGGCGTGTGCGGAAAGACGGTCGTAAATGGGCGTTTCTCTTCCTCCTGTCTCGTCAAGCAGCGAGACCTTCGTGCCGTTACCAAAAGCACTTTCTCCTTCTACAGCCAGCAGGTCAATATTCTCGATAAGGACATCGTCTTCAATAATATAGTTTGCGATATAGTTTTTTACGTGATTGATGTATACATTGTTACCTATGCGGCAGTTATGGATGGCAGCATTAGTAATACCGGCAGGTTTTGTAATGCCGCCGAAGAAAGCGACCTCCTTATTGAAAGAGCCCAGTTGGACATCTCCTGAAAAGTTCGTTGTTTTTATTCGAGAGGGTTCGAAATCTTCTGCTACGCCGACTTTAGACCAATCAGAGCAGCTGCATCCCTGGCTCACCAGTCGGTCAATCTCCTCAGCAGATAATGGGCGGAATTTTCCTGCCATATTTTTTCTCCTTATATTCAGCTCTCGCCGGGCTTTACCGAAAGCAAGCTTCCTTTTAGCATAACCTGTAAAAGAACGGTTAGCAAACAGGTTCTAATCCGGAGAATATACCAAATTGAGATGGTAATGCACAAGTGCCCAAATATAAATAGAAATTATCAGTATATCTAATGATGCGTATGTGTAATACTAAATACATATGGTAATTACAGGATAAAGCGCTTTGACTTAGACTTCAGCGTTTATTTTACTCAGGCTTTTTACGAACACCTTTTCTGCTAAAGTCCCTCTGGGAGCCGGGCTTAAGTCTGTTACCTCTGTGAATTACTTTCCGGATATCCTGCGCTTCTGTTTCTGTTTTGAGCTGTTTCATAAAAAAGTCAGCGGCCTTAAGGCGTTTTTCGGCGAGTTTTCTGACGGATTCGAAGTGAAAATCGTCCTTCAGACGTGTCCTCCAATATCCGTAATCAAGCTTGCTTTTCCAGCCTTTGAGGGCGTTATCAATACCTTTTCCGGCAATAAGATATATTCTGAATTCGTTAAAGACGCCAAATGCCCCCATTTCGACGAGATTGCAGGCATCGGAAAGAACCATTGCCTCAAGTACCTGGGTCGTATTGCTGTAGCTTTCAGCGATGATTCGGTTAACTTTGTCAATTTTTCGGCTTGCAATAACGCCGGCGAGCCTTTTGGCAACCACTTCAGTGCACAAGTCGAGAAGATGGTCGGAATTAGCCGATGAAAGAAGCTGTATAAGCTGACCATTTTTGCTTTTCAGATACTGCACCAGGCCGGCGCCGTGGAAGTAAGCAGCGGTCAACAGACAAAAAGAGTCCAGGGCACCGGCTGAATCGACCACTTCGGGCAGAGCATAGATGCAGCAGGCATTATCAGCCATTGTTTTTGCCCGCTCCCAGAAAAAAAAGTCCGAACAGCCCGGATGAGAACGGATAGTAAGAGCTGCTTCAGCGATTTCTTTAACAGCCTCAAGCTTGGACATAGCTCACTCCTATGAAAATCTAACAGTGAATTTGTAACATAAAAAATTTATCCGGTCAAACTTTTTAATGACATCAAGGGACTTAAAGTCTTTAAGCTCAGCGATAATTAGATAAAAGAAAAAATTTCCGGAAAAAAATGAAGCGATTTGTTGGAAAGCGCCGATGTTTAACATATAGTTGAGTTTTCCTGAGAGTCACTGTCAAGCTTCAGAAATTCTTCATGGACGAAAGAAATGTCGAACCAGCCTCGGGTAATTAAAGTATTATCGGCACTTGTTGTTTCAATGACAATCGGTGTCATAGTTTTGATGGCATTGGGCAATAACGCACCTCTGGCAGGTCCTTTTTCACTCTCAGCATACACCAGGCTTGACCCTATAGAGAAAGCAATAGATTCAATAGCTCCCCAATCGCCTGAGCGTTGGAACAGCATTGAGATATATTATAGCGGCACAAGGGCCGGCAATATTGAACAACTGGCTTCTCTGGAGGGCTTATCCAATCCTGAGGATATCAATTGCCACTTCTGCATCTGCAACGGCCTGGGGGGCGAGAACGGCCGGATAGAGCCCACAGAAAAATGGCAAAGACAATGGTCGAGCACACCGTCTGCAACCTGGTACGGAAGCGGACAGACAATTCGCATCTGCTTAATATCAGACGCCAAAAGCGGCGGCCCAACAAATTATCAGCGGCGAAGATTAACGGCACTGGTAGAAGTCCTGAGCCGCAAATTCGACATCAAGACTGAATCGGTATACTATCCGGGCGGCTGGCAATAAAGCGAATTGCAGATAAGGACTGCAAAAACAAGGACTTACAAACATCTCAAACGGTTCTGTTCCCTTTTAATGCAAATATAAAAAAAGCTGCGAACCTGAAAGGAACGCAGCTCTTGTTATTCGTCAAGGCAATAAATATTACCAATCCCAGTCAAAATCCAATTCCTCATTTTCCGGTACATTCTCCTTTGGTTGCCATTGTTGCTGCTGCCAAGGCCCCTGCCGACGAAAGCGTCTCTGTTGAAAGCCCCCTTCTTCATAAGGGCCGAAACGGTCACGCCCTCTGCCTTCAGCCCCGGGACGCCCGAGCTGACGTTGCTGTCTGGCTCTTAATTGTTTGCATTTTTCGCAGTTGCAATTTTGACAAGCTCCGCGAGTAGGCGGTTCTGCCGGTCTTCGAAGCTGCCTGTCCGGCATATCCTGCATTCTCAAACGCCGGCGCCGTTCCTGTCGCAACTGCCTTCGAATGGCCGGCACTTCATCTACAGGTCCTCTGTTGCGGCGCTGACCTCTGAAATTCCGCATAAGCCTTGGCTGCTGGTAGCCCTCATCGGCTCGGCG
>CAYLMG010000035.1:0-15546 GCA_964384565.1 uncultured Pirellulales bacterium
GGGCGATACAGGAATCGAACCTGTGACCCGCTGATTAAGAGTCAGCTGCTCTACCGGCTGAGCTAATCGCCCGTATCCGTTGCTCGATGCTCGTTACTCGTCGCTCGTTGAGTTTGCATCTGGATAATTTTGAACTAAAATTGGGCCCGCAAGGATTCGAACCTTGGACCAATGGATTATGAGTCCACTGCTCTACCGCTGAGCTACGAGCCCGAAAAACATCCAAAGAATATTATAATTTATTCTGAATATGAATCAATTGCAAAAAAACAGTTTCGGCAGAATCGAAATCAGAAGTTCTCTTTAATGTATTTTACAGCGTTATTAAAGATTGTCATACCGTCCGCGTCGGCTTTATCTTTCAGGCGGGTCCAATGTGGGTGCTGAGTAGGTCGAACAAATCTTTCCGGATGCGGCATAAGGCCGAGCACGCGGCCGGTAGTATCCGTCAGGGCGGCGATGGAATCTACCGAGCCGTTCGGATTAACCGGGAATGGGCCAACGCTTCCGTTTTCGTCGACGTATTTGAAAGCGAGATGGCCGTCATTTTTCAATTTTTCGAGAACAGCGGTATCTTTGGTTACTACCTTGCCTTCACCGTGTGCAATCGGCAGATAAATCTGCCTTTCAGGTTCGATGAAGATACAATTTTTCGTCTGTGGGGCCAAATAGACCCATCTGTCCTCGAATTTGCCGCTGTCATTGTAAGATATCGTAACATCTTTTTGGCCGTTGCCTGAATCGAAGCCCGGCAGGATTCCCGTCTTGACCAGAACCTGGAAACCGTTGCAAATTCCGAGCACGAGCTTGCCGTTATCGATGAACTTTTTCAGCGGCTCTGTTAAATGATTAATAACCTGATTTGCGAGAATCTTGCCTGCAGAGACGTCGTCACCATAGCTGAATCCGCCGGGGAAAACGAGAATCTGGAATTCGTCGAGTAATTTTTTATTTTCGATGATTCTGTTTATGTGAACTCTGTGCGCCTGGGCACCTGCCTGCTCCAGGGCGAATTCTGTCTCCATATCACAGTTTATACCTGCTGCCCTAAGCACTACAGCCTTTACAAGTTTCATCGTGTTATCAATTCCTTTCAGCAAGTACAATACATCGTTCTGATTTCAGTTTTTTTAGTGCCAGTCGAATGTTTTCTGCCAGGCACGTTTCAATGAATCCAAATCAGTGTTGATAACTTCGCGTCCATTTTGAGCTTTAATAATAAGTTTTTGTTCGTCTATGACTTTTCCAATCTGGCCGAACGGCAGATTGAGCATCAACTTTGCAAAGTCATTGAATTTATCAGGTTCAACTTCGACGATGTATCGTGAATTTGATTCGCTGAATAACTGAGTGTCTGTTCGCAGGCAGTCGTCTGATTTAGGCAGGCCTCGCAGGTCGGCGGCGATACCGAAACCGCCTGCGAAAGCCATCTCAGCTAATGCGACGGCAAGACCTCCTTCGGAGCAGTCGTGGCAGCTTTCGGTTAGACCGTTTTTGATAGCTTCTGAAATTTTCTTTGCGATTCTGGGAGCCATCTCAAGGTCAACCGTGGGGACATTTGCGCCGAGTGCTCCGTTAATTTTGTAATAATGTGAGCCGCCAAGCTCATTTTTGGTTTCGCCGATTATGAAAAGCAGATTGCCGGGTTTTTTGGTATCCATCGTTACGCATTTATTGACATCATCGGCCACTGATATAGCACTTATCAATAAAGTGGGGGGGATGGAAATTGTTGAGCCGTCATCGCACTGGAACTCATTGTTTAAAGAATCCTTGCCTGAGATAAAAGGAGCGCCGAAGGCAATTGCGCCATCGTAGCAGGCCTGCGCCGCGCGAACGAGCTGTCCGAGGGAATCGGGCTTTGTGCAGTCACCCCAGCAGAAATTGTCCAGCAGGGCGAGCCTTTCGAAATTGCCGCCGACACAAATGATGTTTCTTATTGCTTCATCGATTCCGGCCATCGCCATCCAGTATGGGTCTATGTCACCATATAAAGGATTCATACCGCAGCTTATCGCCAGGCCTTTGTTAGAGCGGTATTTTGGTTTAATAACAGCAGCATCAGCGGGGCCATCGTTGGCTATGCCGGTTAAAGGCTTAATGACGGAAGTACCCTGTACCTCGTGGTCGTACTGACGTATTACCCATTCTTTGCTGGCGACGTTGTAACTTGAGAGGATTTTGAGAAGGTCTTCATTGTAGCTTTCTTTTTCAGGCAGGTTCGGCTCAGTCAAATCGGGCCTGTTCCAGACAGCTTTTCTTGAGTATTTCGGCACACCGTTGTGCAGGAAATCCATATCGAGCTCTGCTACCTGCTGGCCGTTATAATGCAGTCTGAGCTTTTTGTCGTTTGTGAATTTTCCTATTACGGTTGCTTCGACATTTTCATCTTTGAAGATTTTCATTATTGTTTCGAGGTTTTCAGCTTTGACGGCGATGACCATTCTTTCCTGAGCTTCGCTTATCCATATTTCTGTATAGTTCAGGCCGGCATATTTTAAGGGTACCTTTTCGAGGTCAACTTCGGCGCCAAGATTTGAACCCATTTCTCCAACCGAACTACTCAGGCCGCCCGCACCGCAATCGGTAATGGCCTCGTATAGATTTTTTTCATTTGCCTGAATCAGGACATCGAGCATTTTCTTTTCGGTGATTGCATTTCCGATTTGAACGGCATGCGAAAAAATAGTTTCGTGTTCGTGTGTCATTTGTCCGCTTGAGAAGGTTGCTCCGTGTATTCCATCTCTGCCGGTGCGTCCGCCGACCATAATTATCAGATTTGCGGTTTGAGGATTTTTGAAGCATTTCTTTTTGCTCATAATTCCGATATTGCCGCAAAAGACCAGCGGGTTTGCGAGGTATCTGTCGTCGAAGTAAACGGCGCCGTTGACTGTGGGTATTCCCATCCGGTTGCCGTAATCGCGGACACCGGCGACAACACCTTTCATAATTCTTTTCGGATGCAGCACACCTTTTGGTATATCCTCGATTTTTTTATCCGGCTCGCCAAAGCAGAAGATATCCGTATTTGCAATCGGCCTTGCACCCAGGCCTGTACCCATCGGGTCCCGAATAACACCGCCGATACCGGTGGCTGCTCCGCCGTAAGGATCGAGCGCGGAGGGATGGTTATGCGTTTCAACCTTGAAGCAGACAGCGGTAGTATCGTCGAACTCAATTACGCCTGCATTATCGTCAAAGACAGAAATGCACCATTTTTTGTTAAGCTTTTTTGTAGCTGCAAAAACCGTTTCCTTGAGCAGGTTATCAAAATGTACCTGGTTGCCGTCGTGAGTCAAATCGACAGAGCTTTTCAGCGTTTTATGAACACAGTGCTCACTCCAGGTTTGAGCAAGTGTTTCAAGCTCGACGTCTGTGGGTTCTCTTTTGAGGTTGCTGTAGAATTTTTGAATTGTCTGCATCTCAATGATATTGAGAAATAGGTCCTTTTCTTTGCTGAGAGCTAACAGGCCGTTATCATCGAGCTCTGTTAAGGGTGAGTGAATTATTTGTAACTGGTACGGTTTAAGGTGCGGGCTTGGCGGCTCAGCTTCGTCACCAATGATACAATCTTCAATGCAGTCATTTGCGAGCACCTTCTTTGTCACGGTTTCTATTTGACTCTGGGAGATTTGCCCGAGCAGGACATATTTTCTTGCGGTCCGAACATTTCCGACTTTAACACCCATATCGGCGATAGCCGTTTCAACCGATTCAGCTACGGGGTCGGTGACACCGCTTTTAAGGTGTATTTCAATTAAAGTTGCTTTTGCAAGACCTGCAGGAGCTTTACTTCTGCCGATAAGGAACTGTTCGCAAACCGGGTCTGTGAGCAGTTCCTGTGCAACTTTTTTGGCAAACGAATCATCGAAATCGGCCTCGACGAGAAAGACCCTTGCGGACTGCACAGCTTCGAGAGAACTTATACCTAATTCCCTGATACTCTCTAAGACACTGTCTCCGTGGACATCGGCAAAGGCGGGTTTATTGAAGACTTCGAAACGCCACTGTTTCACTACGTTAATTCCCTTTTACTCATTTTGTATTTTATCATTGTATTACGTTTATTCCGAGCGGTTTCGAGCAGTTTTTCGACTTGCTTTTGGTCGCCGGTTTTTAATGCTTTCTGGATTTTTCCTAATTCAGCAATGATTGTATCGATACCCTTTGAAGTATTGTCCGCATTGGTCAGCAGTATGTCAGCCCAGATGTTTGCCGGACCGGATGCTATTCTTGATGCGTCGATAAAACCTTTGCCGGCGAGCCTGAGCTGCTCCGACTTTGTGATATTTATCAAAGCTGCCGCCATAACGTGAGGCAGGTGACTGATATTTGCCAGGATTTCATCGTGCTGTGCCGGTGTCATTACTGTAACGGAGCAGCCGAGCTTTGACCAGAAATCTTTTAGCCTGTTAACTGCAGAGCTGTTTGTCTTTTTTGTAGCTGTCAGAATACAGTTGGCTTGATAGAACAAATCATCCCTTGCAAACTCGACCCCTCTCTGTTCCGAACCGGCTATTGGATGGGAGCCAACGTAGTGAACAGTTTTTGGCAGGTGGGCTTCTGCCCAGCGATGAGGCAGAGTTTTCGTTGAGCCGACGTCGGTGACAATGCAGCCGGCAGGTAATACATCAGCGATTTGAGTAAATATTTGCTCGAACACGCGTATGGGTGTGGCAAGCACAACCAAATCGACGTTGGATACGGCCTCTGATATATTGTCAACAACTTTGTCAGCGACGGCCAGTTGTCTTGCTTTTTCGCGAGTAGCAGGGCGGTGTGTAAAACCGATAGTTTTGACGCGAGCAAAACTTCGAGAAACAGCCAGAGTTAAAGAGCCGCCCAGAAGGCCGAGGCCTATTACTGTTATTTGCCTTAACTCTTTCATAATAAAGACCTTACGAAAATAGCTCTGAAAGAAAGATAATGCTAAAAATTATAGTAAGCGGGTGCAGTTGTCAATTTTTTTCTTTTATTTATGCCGGTGGAATGTTATTATTTTATTAATTTAAAAATTGAGCTGATGGATATGGCTAAGCAGAAAGCAGCAGAGCCCGCTGTGTTGTGGGCTTTTTTAGTAAGCAAACTTGCTGTATATGAACAGCTTTTATTGCATCCAGACCAGTTAATAAGCGAATTTAGAAATGCCGAAGAGTAGTGATAACAATATGAGCGAGGCCGACTATCTGGACTTTGAGGAAAAGGTCTGCGACCTTGACCGCCAGATAAAAGAGCTGTACAGGCTGAGCTCGGTGAAAGGCATTGATTATTCAGCTGAGATTCGCAATCTGCAGCGTGAACAGGTCTCTGAGCTCAGGCGGATTTATTCCAACCTGAGTGCCTGGCAGACTGTTCAGGTAGCTCGCCATCCCAAGAGACCGTTGTTCGGCGATTATTTTAACCTGATGATAAAGGACTTTCATGAGTTTCACGGGGACAGATGTTTCGGCGATGACCGCGCGATTGTGACGGGGCTTGGACAAATCGGCAGGGAAAAAGTATTGGTGGTCGGACAAAATAAAGGCAGGACAACAAAGGAAAAGATAGCCTGTAATTTTGGATGTCCTAATCCGGAAGGTTATCGAAAGGCTATTGCAAAGATGAAATTTGCGGCGAAGTACGGTATTCCCGTGGTTACATTTATTGATACGCCCGGTGCCTATCCCGGGATAGAAGCAGAACAGAGAGGCCAGGCTCAGGCGATAGCGGTTAATCTTATGGAGATGTCGAGACTGGCTGTGCCGGTAATCTGTATTGTCATCGGAGAGGGCGGCTCGGGCGGGGCACTGGGTATCGGGGTAGGTGACAGATTTGCAATGCTTGAGTTCTCATATTACTCGGTGATATCACCCGAAGGTTGTGCGGCAATTTTATGGCGAGACGGCTCCCAGGCCGCTGATGCCGCCCAAGCACTTAAACTGACAAGCAGGGATTTGTATAAACTGCAGCTTATTGACGCAGTTATCGAAGAGCCTCTCGGCGGTGCCCATCGAAATATACACGATGCTGTTTACAATGTTGAGCAATACATTGTTAAAACCCTGCGGGATTTAAGGCGTTCCAAGATTGAGAACCTGCTCGAAAAGCGATATGAAAAACTTCGGGCTATAGGCACGACCGTAGCCGAGAAGCTGCGTCGCAGGACTAAACCTGCAAGAGACAGGGTAAAGGCTGCCATAGAAGGTATTGGTAAAAAAGCAAGACCTCGTCCTGCAAAGGTTTAAAGTTCCGGTAGTAAAAGTGCATATCTGAAATGTTAATTTTAACAGGGATGAAATTCAACGGCTTGTAAATCAGGCATTAACCTCAGCAGGATTGCGGCCTTCTTCTATAGCTGTAATTTTGTTGACTCTTCTCTGGTGTCTGCCGCCGTGGAATTCGGTATTGAGCCATGCTTCCACCATTTTTCTTAACAGAACCTCGCCTATCATATCTCCGGAAAGGCAAAGTACATTTGCGTCGTTATGATGTCGGGAGATCTGAGCGCTTAATTCGTCATGGCATAGTGCGGCTCTTATGCCCTTTACCTTGTTCGCGGCTATACACATACCGATACCGGTTCCGCAGATGAGAATTGCTCTGTCAGCCTGTCCGTTTGCTACAGCAGTTGCCGCCAGGTAAGCCGGGTCCGGATAGTCAGCCGGGCTGTTGTCGTTCGTGCCAATGTCCACAAATTCGTGACCGAGCTGATTTATAATTGCTTTGACTTGCTCTTTTGATTCAAAACCTCGATGGTCGCTGCCGATTACTATTTTCATATGTTAAGCTCGCTAATCCTTTCCTTAACTGCTTTTTCGATTATATCAGCACAATTGTTATAAGTTTCCTGACTCTGGCCGATTGGGTCAGCTATCTCTGTTTTTTTTGTAAGAAGGTAGCACTTTTTAACAGCTTTAGGTACAAGGGCGATAACCTGCTCGCTGTGCGTTCGGCACATCACAAATATAAAGTCGCTTTCTTCAATAGCCTTTTGGGATAGTGCTTTGCTTCTATGCTGTGCTATATCAGCGCCCTTTGCCTTACAGGCATTTATAGCTTCAGTGCTTGCCGACATCCCGTTGATACCCATAGTTCCGGCTGAACTTATCTTATAACCCATTTGTTCGAGCTGGTCAAGATTGCATTGTAATTTTTCTGCTAAATATTTACGGAATAAACCTGCCGCCATAGGGCTTCTGCAGCTGTTGCCTGTGCATACAAACAGGAACTTAACCTGCGATAATTTTTCTATGTCATCTTTGGAATATACTCCTTCGCGTAATATTTGGAATTTTTGTTTTTCAATTTTAACTACTGTGCTGCATTTTTTATATTTACAGGTTCCGCCGTCAATGAGCATTGCGATACGGCCTGAAAAATTTGATATTACCTGTTCCGCATCTGCTGCGGGGCTTTGGCCGGTAATGTTTGCGCTCGGCGCGACAACAGGACTGTTCGTTTCTTTTAACAGCATTGCAGCAATTAGATTATCAGGACAGCGGATTCCAATCGAATTGTCCTTATACAAGTTTTCAAATACTTCTTTTTCCAGCAGGTTTTTTTGCGTGTCGATATCAAACGGGGCCAACACAAAGACAATTGTAAGGGGGCCCGGCCAGGCGCTTTTAATTAGTTTTTGGGCCTTTATTGAGATGGATGGTACATATTTTTCAATCTTCTTTTTATCTGCAATATGTAATGTGTAGTACTTGTCGGAAGTTCTGTTTTTAAGTTTGTTAAGATTTGATAATGAATCGTTTCTGACCCGGCAGGCGATTCCGTAAACGGTCTCAGTGGGAAAAGCGACAAGCTCGCCGCTATCAATAAGTTCAGCGGCTTTTTTAACTTTTTCCGAGTCAGGTTCGGATATATCAATCTTTAAAATTTGTGTTTTCATTTTTTACAAGAATACACGAAAAAAATAACGATGACAACTTACTTATCAAATAACGTACCGCTTTGTTTAAGTTAATTAATAAAAAACTCGCAAAGCAGTGCAATAGTCTGGTTTATTTTAATGTCCTAATCTTAATAAATTTTGCTTTGCTAATCGGAATGGGAAAATTATTCAATCTAAAGTTATAAAACATCCGATAAAAAAGGCAGAACTACGAGGAATTTGCAGAAAATATTTTTTTTCATAAAGGCTTACAAATTGCCCATTTGCACTAAACTTCCTAAATTAACATAGTCGATAATTTTATTTATAGACAATTTAAAGTTGAAGGAACGTTAATTTTGATTTAAGGGTAAAAAGTTATGGCGACTACAACAGAGCAGCGAAGAGAAATACGAACAAAACTTAGCTGGCCGATTAGCATGTGGATTCCGGAAGCTCGTAGATTTTTTTATGGATGCAGTGATAACGTGAGCAGGTCCGGTGTGCTTCTTAAGATGCCGTTGACCGTACCAATTAGAGCAGGCAGCACTGTAGAAATCAATTTCCCGCGTACAGAGCAGCTTGCAAAAGAAAAGGGTTCTTTTGCAAGAATAAGAAGCGGCAGGATAGTCAGAGTTGAAAGAAACAATATGTTAAAGGATGCAAAAATCTGCGTTGCCGTAGCGTTTAATTAATCAGGTTCCCAAAATAGCTTTTTACCTGAATTTAAGTCTTAACAATCTGTAAAATATTACTTTGGAAGCGGCTTGAGTATTGATGTACTCAAGCCGTTTTTTATTGTGACTGTAGAACGGCTAAATAACTGCGCAGAGAAACAGTAACAGAGCAAAAATACACGCAGCGCTCAGGGTTATCCTTGACCATTTTAAGTATTTTGCATACCCGGGATGGCGGCTCTCGAACTCGAAGTAATATTCATCGAGGTCGGAATCGAAATTTTTTCTCAATCTCAGCTGAACGTATATATATGCTGCAATAGAGGCCAGAAATAGAGGCCCCGCTATTATGTAAATAATGATTTTCATAAGCTCTTTTGGTTTTTATGATACCATAGGCTCGTTACGATAGAAACTGAAAATTTACTAAGCTGTTTTTTCAGGGCCGATTTATTTTGACAAGGGCGTGTATTTGTTTATATTTATTTGATTTCTTTCTTAAATTGAATGGGTAAAAGTATGGAATCAAAATATAGTGCTTCTGAAGTCCTGGAGATAGCGGAAAAAATTGAACGTAATGGAGCTGCGTTTTACCGCAGAGCTGCTGATTTATTCCAGGATGAACAGATTCGGGAAGTTTTTCTTAACCTGTCTGAATGGGAAATTAGACACGAGAAAATTTTCACCGATATGCGCAGGCAGATTCATAAAAGTTTCAGTGGGGCTGCGAATTTTGACCCCGACACTTATATGTCGGGAAATGCGAAGCTGATGGCAAGTCTTGCCGTGTTTGCTGTCGGGCCGGAACCCGGTAAGATTCTTGTAGGCCTGGAAGACAAAGAAGAGGTTTTCAAGAGGGCATTAAAATTGGAAGAAGATACTATTGTTTTTTATCGCGGTCTGAAGAGTTTTGCCGAAGATGCCGCTACGATAGGACAAATAGATAAAATTATCGAAGAGGAGCAGCGACATATCAGGATTTTAAATCAATCGCTGGAGCAGCTTTGATTACTATTTGCCTGCGAATAAAAATCGTTTTTGCATTGAGACTTAATTTTCTTGAATAGAGATGAAAATAGGAATTATAAGTGACACTCACGACCATCATCAAAATGTGCTTAAGGCAATTGAGGTTTTTAATGCCTCGCGCGTGGAGTATATACTTCACGCCGGCGATATGGTTTCACCATTTACCGCAAGGGCTTTTGCCGAAGTTAAAGAAGCGAAGCTAATAGCTGTTTTCGGCAATTGTGACGGCGAAAAGCAATATCTGAAAAGTACAATCGAAGAGATAGGCGGTGAAAATTATGGACAGGTCTATAAAGGACAAATCGCGGGCAAGAAGGTTTTTATGAAACATAAATCCCACAGTGTTGATGAAGCAATAAGCAGCGGCAGTTATGATTTGGTTATTTACGGCCATACCCATAAACAGGATATTCGAAAGGTCGAAAAAACTCTGATTATAAATCCCGGAGAAGCCACGGACTGGATTACAGGCGAATCTTTTGTTGTGGTGCTGGACCTTGAAGATATGTCTTACGAGTCAGTTCGGCTGAATTAGCCTGGTAATACAGAAAAACACAAGACTTAAACGGCCAATTCTTTACCTGATTTTAATAATAGTTGCTTGACAGAGCACTATCAATTTTATTATTATAAGTTAATCTTAAATTAAACTTATCTCCAGAAAGACACCATTGACAGGTTTTTTTAACCGGTGTCTTATGGTTTGGCTAAAGCAAATTACGGGGTGCAGAGGGGGTAGCAGAGGCGGTATGTGTTTACTCTTCAGATTCAAAGTCCATTTTTTCAATATTACAGAAGTAGTGTGTACGAAAAAAATTTTGAAGTATATATCTGCTGCCAGCCAATAGAGGCGGAATTGTGAAAAATAAAAAGGGAAATAATAGTTATGCTGTTGGGCCTTCAAAAGAAAATAAAGCGGACGGTCACTTTGCAGAAAAGCTTCATAAAATCGAAAGTAAGTACCAAAAGCTTATCGATGACCTCAAGAGAAGAGAGGAAAAATTTCGTCTTTTTTATGAAAGGTCTCCTCTCGGTTATCAGTCGTTGAACAAAAGAGGCTCTATCATAGAAGTTAATCAGGCTTGGCTGGATATTTTTGGTTATAGCCGAGAAGAGGTAATCGGCAAATGGTTCGGTGATTTTCTAACAGCTCGTTATAAGGATGAGTTTAAGAGACAGTTCGATATTTTTAAGGCCGAAGGCGAAGTACATAACGTTCTGTTCGAGATGATTAAAAAAGACGGCAGCCGTATAATAGTTGAATTCGACGGTAAGATTGGTTATGACGAAAAAGGAAATTTTCAACAAACTCACTGTGTGATGCGTGACGTGACGAAGCGAAAGCTGCTGGAGAATCGATTGCGTCTTCTCGCTTCAGTTGTAGACCAGTGCCGTGAAGGTTTGGCAGTCAGTGACATGGAGGGCAGGCTGTTATTTATGAACAAATCTTTTGCTGAAATGCATGGATATGAAGTGAGCGATTTGCTTGGAAAAGATAATTCTGTTTTTCGCGCTTCAGAGCAGTTATCAGTTATAGAATCGGCTAACAAAGAAACCCGAGAAACCGGCGAGTTCAAGGGCGAGGTCCTGCACGTGCGTAAAGATGGCACAGTTTTTCCCTGTTTTATACATAATTCTTTGCTGAAAAATAGGCTCGGTAAGCCAATCGGAATAATCAGTACAGTGCTTGATATTACAGGATTAAAGCATGCGGAAGAGCAGATGCGCAGGGAACGGGACAAAGCACAAAAGTATCTGGATATCGCTGGAGTAGTCTTTGTTGCAATTGGAGCCGACAGAAAGGTTAGTATGGTTAATAAAAAGGGTTGTGAGATACTGGGTTATACACAGCAGGAGATTATCGGCACAGACTGGTTCGATAATTATCTTCGGCCGGAAGATAAAGAAGAAGTTAGTGAGGTTTTTGCTGCGGGAATGAGAGAAGAGTTTAAATCTAAAGAGTATTTTGAGAACTTTGTTTTGGCAAAGAGTGGCGAAGAAAAGCTTATTTTATGGCATAATACAGCTCTTAAAGATGATTCGGGCAATGTGGTAGGTACACTGAGTTCCGGCCTCGATATCACTGAGCGTAAGCAGGCTGAAGAGAGATTACGCGAACAATATACTCTGGCTATTGCTCTTAGCAAGACAAGTGAACTGAAAGAGGCTCTTGAGCTGATATTGGAAGCTGCCGTTGCAATCAAAGGCGTTGATAGCGGTGGCGTATATCTTTTTAATGAGAAGACAGGTACTCTTGATTTGATAGTGCATAAAGGATTGTCTAAAGGTTTTATAGAAAAGGTTGCTCATTATAAGGGTGATGAACCAAACGTTAAATTGGTTTTGTCTGGTGAAACTGTATACCGCCCAATTGATGATTTCAGGTTCTCTGCTTTCAGGGGAATTCTCGAACAGGAAGGTTTGCGAAGCTTGTTCGTTGCCCCTATAGTACACAAGGGTAAGGTTATTGGAAGTCTCAATCTGGCATCTCATCGTTATGAACAAATATCAAAGCCGATGCGGGGAACAGTAGAAATGCTTGCGGCTCAGGTTGGTGGAGTTGTTGTGAGGGTGAAGGCGGAGCAGGCACTGCAAGAGGCTCATAACGAGCTTGAGAGGAAGGTTCAGCAGAGAACCGCTCAGCTTTCACAAGCTTACAGAGAATTAGAGGCCGAGATTGCTGAACGTCAGCGAAAGGAAAAACTGCTTTTTGAAAGCGAAAAACTTGCTGCTGCCTGTAAACTAGCAGCGAAGATAGCACACGAAATTAACAATCCCCTTGCCGGAATTAAAAACTCATTTCTGCTTATCAAGGATGCTGTTCCAAAAGATTATCAGTATTACGAATATGTGGAGCTGATTGAGAAAGAGATATCCCGTGTCAGCCGGATTGTACATCAGATGCTGGAGCTGTACAGGCCTAAGCGGCAATTGCCAACAAAGTTCTACCTTGCTAAAATTGTCAGCGAAGTTGTTACCCTGCAGAGAATATCCGCTCAGGAATGTGGTGTACGTGTCAGAATTGATATCGATGAAAGTTTGGTTGTCAGATTGGCTGAGGGACTATTTAGGCAGGTATTGTTTAATATTATACAAAATGCCATAGAAGCATCCGGACTTGACAGTACGGTCAGTATTTCAGCCAGGATTTCCGGTGACCTTCTAACTGTTAAGGTTCGAGACGAAGGTAGTGGTATAAAAGAAGACATACGTGAAAAAGTGTTTGAACCTTTCTTTACAACCAAAGAAGGCACGGTAGCAGGTGGTCTCGGACTCGGACTTTCGGTCAGTAAAAGCATTATAGATGCAATGGGGGGTAAAATAGAGGTCGAAAGCGAGGAAGGCAAAGGCAGTATCTTCAGCATCATTATCCCAATGAAAAGTGAAGAAAACTCGGCGAATGGCGACTGAGTTTAAAATCGCTCGTGATATGTATTGGTGAATGTCTTAAATACGTCCTTTCTCTATGTAAGGTGGATTATTAATACCGCCTTTATTCAACTTGATATGGACTTTTATCAGCCTTGACAAATCGGGAAAATCCTCAATAATTGCTCAAAAAGTAAAGATGCTTTCGGGGCAGAAAAATGACAAAAAAAAGCAAAAGCTGGGAAAAGCGGTTAACCTGTGAGCCGGATGAGCTGGCAGTCGATTTTGTCGAATCAATTTCTTATGACAGGCGTTTATACAAGTATGATATAGCCGGCTCGATAGCTCACGCAAAGATGCTCTCGGAGCAGAAATTAATAAGTAAGGCCGAGTATAACAAAATAGTGGAGGGCTTGCTGGCAATCGAGCAGGAAATAATGGATGGCAGCTTCAAATTCGATAAATCTCAGGAAGATATTCATATGGCCGTCGAGGCGGCTTTGATAGAGAAAATCGGTCAGGCCGGTAAAAAGCTGCATACCGGCCGCAGCCGAAATGACCAGGTCGCCACCGATATGCGTCTGTGGATGCGCGATGAGATTGAAATTTTGCAGACTAAAATCACGCAGTTACAGAATGCTCTTGTGGAAACGGCAGGCAAATATACCGAAGACGTGATGCCTTCTTACACGCACCTGCAGCGTGCTCAGCCGATAGTGATTGCGGCATATTTATTGAGTTTTGTTGAGCAGCTTGAGCGTGACTTTGTTCGTTTAGGTAACTGTAGTAAGTTGTTAAACGTATCAGTTTTGGGAAGCGGCTCTGTTGCAGGCTCTACTTTGCCTATCGACCGGAAAAGTACTGCCGGGCAGTTGGGATTTACGGATATCAGCCGAAATAGTATTGATGCCGTATCAGACAGGGATTTCTGCGCCGAGTTTATTTTTGATTGTGCCCTGCTCGCGACCCATTTGTCAAAGTTAGCTGAAGACTGGGTAATTTTTTCGAGCGGTGAATTTGACTTTATTCGTATAAAGAGCAGTTTCTGCACTTCTTCAAGTATGATGCCGCAGAAGCGGAACCCTGATATGCTGGAGTTGATTCGCAGTAAGACCGGCAGCGTTTATGGCTCGCTTGTAGCTCTGTTGACGTTACTTAAGGCTCTGCCTTCGGGATACAACCGCGACCTGCAGGAAGATAAAATTCACGTTTTCAGTGCTGCTGATACTGTAAAGCAATCGCTTGATATGGCCTGTGCGATTGTCTCAAACACTAAATTCAATATTGATAAAATTAAGGCCGGTCTGGATAAAGGTTTTCTGGATGCTACTGCCCTGGCGGAGTATCTTGTCAGTAAAGGTATTGCATTTCGGCAGGCACACGGCATAGTGGGCGAAATGGTCGCCGATTGTGAAAAGAATAATAAAACTTTAACACAGTTGAGTATAAAACAGTTCAAGAAATACTGTCCGGCTGTTGAAAAGGATGTATATGAACATCTCGGTGCATCAAATGCTGTGAAAAGATATGTGACAGTCGGCTCAGCCGGTTCCAAACAGTCAAAAATTCAAGTAAATTACTGGCAGAAGCTGTTAGCGAAGCGATGAGCTGGACAGAAGACCAAATAACGGCCTGGTTTGCAGCCCAAAGAAGGCTGTCCTCCGACGATTTTCCCATTGGTATAGGTGACGATATGGCGCAGATACAGGTCGGCAAGGGGACATCGGTTTTTATCACTATAGATATGCTCCTTGACGGTGTGCACTTTGACCTGCGCAAAGCTACGTTACAACAAGCCGGTTATAAGGCTATGGCAGTTAGCCTTAGCGATTGTGCGGCTATGGCAGTATTACCTGTTGCTGCTGTTGTAAGTGTTGCTTTGCCCAAAGGGTTCGGGGCGAAAGAACTAAAAACGCTTCATCAGGGAATTATGCTGGCGGCTGACAAATACCACTGCACTCTTATAGGTGGTGACATTACAAGCTGGAAGGGCGAAGAGCCTTTTGCAATCACTGTAGCGATGCTCGGCAGGGCTGCAGCTAATAAACCGATAAAACGTTCAGGTGCAAAGCCGGGTGACTTTATTTGTATAACCGGCTCTCTTGGAGGCTCCGGGCAAGGTAAACATTTGTGCTTTGAGCCGAGAGTAAATGAAGCGATAGAGATAGCGTCTAAAGCAGAAGTAAATGCTATGATTGATATAAGCGACGGCTTAAGCAGCGACCTGAACCGTATCTGCAGGCAAAGCAAAGTAGGTGCTCTGATACACGCAGAGCAGATTCCGTTATCTGACGAGGCCGGAAAGTGTAAAGAACCGTTAGAATCGGCTTTGAATGAGGGCGAGGATTTCGAGCTGCTCTTTACACTTACTGAAAAGGAATTTAATAAGTTGATAAAGCATTGGGACAGGTCTTTACCTATTACAAAGATTGGCACAGTTACTGATACAGGGAAAATGCAGATTCAAACGGCAGATGGAAAGTTGCAGGATTTGCAGCCCGCCGGCTATGAACACCTTAGTTAATTAGAGTATGCGATGAATTATGATTTTATTTCCAGTTCGGTTGAGGAAACTGTTGGATTCGGCTGTAAGATTGGCAGCCGGCTGAAAGG
>CAYLMG010000036.1:0-3910 GCA_964384565.1 uncultured Pirellulales bacterium
TGTCTGAAGAAATGAAAACCGACAGAGGCACTTACGATATCTGCAATTGAATCTATTGCTCCCACTTCGTGGAAATGAATATCATTTATTTTTTTGTTATGAACTTTAGCCTCAGCATCGGCCAGTCTTTCAAAAATATGGATTGCAGTCTTTTTTGCAGGCAAATTTATTTTGCTTTTGCTGATGATGTCGGTTATCTGTCTGAGATTTCTGTGCGTTTTTTGTTTCGGGCAGATCGGTATGAACTGGACGGCGCGAAAACCGCAGCGTTTTACTTTCCTTATTTTTATATCGAGCTTCTTTAATTTAAGAGTTTTAAGCTGCTTGGTCAGGAAATCGGCGTCGAGGCCTGCATCGAGAAAAGCAGCTGCAATCATATCTCCACCGGCACCTGCAAAACAGTCGAAATAAGCAATCTTCATAATTGAGTTCCTTAACAAAATCAAGTTTGCTTTGTAGAAGAAAAATCCTTTTGTCATTCCTGCGAAAGCAGGAATCTATCTTTTTAAATACCTGGATTCCGCATCAAGTGCAGAATGACAGTTTAATAAGGTTCTTTTCTACAAAGCAATTCGAGTTTTAATTTTAACAGAAAATTTCATATAGAGGTATAATAAAAAGTGACAATAATTTGTGTTTAGATATGAATAAAACAGGATTTTTAAATACGGCTAAGGCGAGAGGTATCAAAAATTTTTAATTTTTTTGTAAAAAAACTGTTATATTCAGGTATGCAGGCTCATCTTAAATATTAGTAATACGACACAGATATGGATAATGGCAAAGACTATATTGAACTTGTTAACAAAGCCAAGCAGGGCGATAAGGATAGTCTAAGCCGGCTTTCCGAGCTGAGTGTAAATTATTTACGCACATATATTTACCGGCTTACACTGGATGAGAACCTCTCAGAGGATATCGTGCAGGACAGCCTGCTGGAGCTGGTACAATCCATAGGCAAACTTAAGAAGGCGGGCAGTTTCTTCTCCTGGCTGCGTGTGATGGCAGTGAATAAAATGTACAGCAGGTTAAAGAAAGAAAAACGACATAAAGCCATTAGCCTGTCTGCGGACGAAAATGAATATATTCAAATCTCTGGAGATAAAGAAGGGGAGGATAATATGTCAGTTTTAGAATCGAAGGAATGGAAACAAATTATTCTCGATACAATGCGTTTGTTGAAGCCCCGTCAAAGACAGGTTCTGGTGCTTCGCTGCTACGAGAGTATGGAGTATTCTCAAATTGCAGAAGAGATGGGCTGCAGCCAATTCAACGCACGTGTGTTGTTTTATCGAGCGAAGAACGCACTCAAAAAGAAGTTGAGGCGCAGGGGACTGCATAAGGGGATGTTACTGTCAGCCCTGGTCTTATTCGGAAAGATTACAAGTCGCAGTGAGGCGGAAATCATAAGTGTTTCTGCGCCGGCCATCGAGGTAGGTATTTCTGCGTCGGTTGTCGGTAGTATCCTTACCAAGCTGGGGATAAGTGTGACAGCGAGTTTGGCGGCATTGGTTCTCAGTCTGGTGACTCTGAGCACGACAGGGAATATTGACGGTGTTTTATCTTTATTTGGAGGCGGCTCATCGGCTCTGCGAAGGTCAGATGTAAGAAGCTTTTATTATATGGAACAGAACTGGGGAGCGACCGGCCGATTCAATCGTAACCTCAGCCGTGGACGAAGCCTGAGCAGGGGAGCCTATGAACAATGGTTTTATTTCCCTGAAGGCGTCGACGGTCCTATGTTTATGATGATGCAGCGATGGGACCCGCAGCGTAAGGGTAGATTATGCGGCTGGCTGCAGAACAGCGAGGGTAACTTTTATTATAATGCCGGAAGCGAGACTATTTACATTAATAACTATAATTTACCCCTCCTTGGCCTGCAGACGAGGCGCCTGCCGACTGATACGCAGCAGTTTACAGAATTTCTTGACAGCGTCGAAGGCAAAATTCCCGGAGTCAATTACTACAGGGACCCGAAAACGGGACTGCTGACCGGAGTTCTGGATAATCGTTTCTATAACGTTGATGATTACGAGTATAATATTGTATATAACACGCTTGAGAAAACTACTTTCGATTCGTTCAGGTACCCCTGGCCGGAAGATGCGGTGGTAGTGGATGAACGTGATGAGATGCACAAACGGGGCTGGACCTACTTTAGTGTCAGCGGAAGAGTTGATAATATGGTTATTGACGGAAAGGGCAGGATACCGTTTGTTTACGATGCACTTGTTGAGAATAAGCCCTGGCTTCAGCTGGATATAGCAGGCAGATTGCAGATTATCGATTGTCACCGGGGCGCATACACGGTCGCGGACAACGGTGAGGTTATGACGGTCTATCCGGCAGGCAGTTTTTTCAAGGGGCTACCCAGGCCCTGGATGGGTATGAACATAGCCGACCTTGTCAGGAGAGATGCCGTCAGGAGAAGAATCAGCTTCAGTCTGGAAAAGCTTGATTACAATCCAAACGAGTCCCAGTATGAAAAAGCGGTGATTACACTGTTTTCCGACACAGCGAAAAGCAGGCCTGTAATGAGATATTTTATCGACGTCACAACGGATGTTGTGGAAAGAATAGAGTTTCTTAGTGACAATGGCGAGCTGAAAGGACGACTGAATTTTACATATTATCAGGATATTGAGCAGATTGAAGATGAGTTTGCAGAGCCTGAAAAAATAAAGCTGCCGAAACAAAAAAAGAGCAGGGCAGTGGGAATAGAATGGCTGATACGGTTGTCTGAGGGGGCAATTGAGTAATGGGCGGTTCAAAAGAGCAAAGTCAGTCTAATCATTTCAAGTGCGGCAGAGGAAATTTTATAGAGAACAATTTGCGATTTTCAGCGTGCAGAGCCTTTAACCTGATTGAGCTGCTCGTGGTGATGTCAATTATTTCACTTCTTATCAGTATAACCATTCCGGTTTTGGGCCTGTTGAGGGTTAAAGGCCGTCAGCTTTACTGCAGAAATAATCTGCGTCAGCTTGTTCTTGCCAATGACGGCTATGCACACGAGAACGACGGAAGCTTCGTCCCGGGCTCAACGGATATTTTCACCGATAATCTGCACAGATGGTTTGGAGTTCGCGAAAATATCAGCGAGGCCTTTGATGTGCAAAGCGGGCCGCTGGCGGAATATATAAATCTTAGCGAGCTGGAGTGTCCCGTCGGAGTTGACTATATGGAACTCGACCCGATAGAGCCTGATTATGAAGCGGGCAGCGGTGGGTATGGATATAATCTGCTCTACATTGGTTCGAAAATCTGGCTCAGCGGATACGAGGCTCTTAGCTGTAAGGCGGCAGCCAGAAATGTGGAGGTTATGCATCCTGCGGAGACGCTGATGTTCGCGGATACCGCTATGTCGAGACAGGGACGCTTAGTGGAGTACTCATTCGCCGAGCCGAGATATTTTGTAACAAGAGGCCAAATAACCACCACGTGGGACCCGGAACCTTCCATACACTTCAGACACAGGGACCGTGCCAATGTCGGATGGGCCGATGCTCATACAAGCTCTGAAAGAATGGGCAGATACGATGGTGTGAATAATGACGGGACGAGACCGTCGGATATTGGGCTTGGCTGGTTTGAGCCGATGGACAACTCGATGTTCGATTTGAAGTAAGACTAATCCTGAAATTCCCAAATCTGTGAAGTCTTCGCCGAGCTCCGCATAAGAAAAGATTTTTTCTAACGATAACTATCGATTCAGATGTTCTGCCTTCCTCAAAAGTTCACCTTGAATTTTGTTTATTTTTATGGTAATAAACTTTTCCAGTATGGAGCGTAAAATTAAAAAACCATTTTTTTGTTTATTGATACTGTGGCTGGCAGGTGTCGCTCAGGCAGATTTGAAGAAGAGCGTAGAGTCCATAATCAACCGGCCGGCACAAAAGAAAACGCAATT
>CAYLMG010000036.1:4010-15384 GCA_964384565.1 uncultured Pirellulales bacterium
GATGATATTGCTGAAAAAATAAAACAATCCGGCATAAATGAAATTAACGATATCATTGTCGATACAACAGTTTTTGACGACCAGCGTATTCACAAGAACTGGCCAGCGAAGGATTTGAATAAATGGTGGGCATCTGAGGTCTGCGGACTGAATTATAACGACAACTGCATAGCGATGACCGTCGAAAATAATAAGGGCAGAGTGATTATAAGTATCGAGCCTGAAACAAGTTACGTTACAGTTATTAATCAGGTAAAAACTATAAGTAAAGGTACTGGAGTTGTTGGCGCTTACCGACAGCTCGGCAAAGAAAACTCCCTGTACGTAAAAGGTAAGTGCCGAAAGAAGCAGGGGCCTTTCGATGTGGCTATTGAAAGGCCTGCAGGTTTTTTCGGCCAGCTGCTGGCTGAGAGGCTGCTGTCAGCGGGTGTCATAGCGAAGGGACAACTAATAGAGAAGGCAATCGACCGGGATTGCAGATTCAAAAAAATTGCTGAGTACAAAACAAGTCTGGCGGATTGTCTTGCTCGATGCAATAAGGACAGCCTCGGACTCGCAGCAGAAGCTCTTTTGAAAACTATAGCTGCTGCAGGAGAGGGCGGTAAAAACGGAAGTTGGCCGGCTGGTCAAAGAATTATTTCAGAATACCTTTTGTCACTCGGCATAAGCCAAGAGGAATTTAATATAGATGATGCAAGTGGCCTTAGCAGGCTAAACAGGTTAAGCCCGAACGCCGTAACGAAGGTTTTACAAGACGTGTATGAAAGCAAAAACAGAAGTTTATTCAAACAGTCACTTGCAGTAGGAGGCCGGGACGGCACAATAGGCAAATATTTTGAGGAGGACAAATATAAAGGAAAAATTTTTGGTAAGACCGGTTACATTTCCGGAGTACGTTCGTTTTCCGGTTACTGTTTTACCGATAAAGGGACTTTTATTTTTTCAATTCTCACAGAAGGACGAAGCGCCGAGACGCGTGATGCAATAAACGATATTGTAAAGACAATCTTCGATTAAATCAGACCGATATCAAGGACCTGCCGTTTATGGAAAAGTATCAGACCATTATCAAGGTATTGTTTATTCCAGCCGGGCCCTGCATTTTTTTCAAGAGAATCATCAAGCCATTTAAAATATTTGGATTCTGTCCCTGTCAAAATTGCCGAGGGTTGTATGTTTTCAAGTAGCTTTTTTAATGTCTTCGGGCCCACGGTATTCGTAATTTTCAATTCGCCATCGCTCATAAGGTCGGCGACCCGGTAGACGAAAGGGCCGGCGGAAAGCTGCGGATAAATTTCGCATCCGCCTTCGAGAGCATAAAGAGGGGCGAGAGTAAGAACGGGTTTTGACTTGTCGACTTTTTGCGATATCTGTTCCGAGGTTTTATGAACACGAAGGGCGGTCCAGTTATCGGTTTTGAAAAGCTTTGGTATTCTTGTGAAGATAAAAGAATTTTCGCTGACACCTATCAATGCACAAACAATAATTAATATACAGGCGAACCTAAAATGAATTCTGGCTGACTGCCACAGATATCTTAGCGGGAAAACAAGGGATAATATTAGAAATGGAACCGGTACAGCAAAATACTGCATCCAGATAGTTGGGGGGATATAGGCTATCAGAAAGAATATAATCGCAAGCAGTGCTGCGAAAGCTAAATTAGTGATGTCAAAGTTTGAGGTTTTTTTTCTGTAGTACAGGCAGGTAGAATATAAATAAATGGCGATTAAAATCAGCAAAAAGTATTCAGGCCTTGTAATGGAATTGATTGTTAGAAAGAGCCTATCGAGGGTCAGACCTGTCCCGTGAAGCAATTTGCCGTTAAGTGATGGTATTCGGTATATATTTATGAAAAATGCCTTCGGCGATTGTGCTATTACCCAGGCCGGCCATATGAGAACAATCACAGTTGCAAGTAAAAATGGCAGGGTGATTCGAAATTTCCGTTTTAAGGTACCAGGGCTTTTTATCAATATAAAAATCAAAAAGAAAAGCCAGATAACAGCTGTTGTTATCCGCATACAGGCCGCAAGCGTCAAAATCCCGCCTATGAGAAAGACCCGCAGGGAACAAGTTTTGCCTTTGAAATCGGCAGTAATAAATAACCAGAAGGATATTACGACAGCCAGTGTTACTGCATCATGGTTCCACGCAAAGCCGAAAGCATAATCTACATAAAAATTGAATAGGTACAAAACTGCAGATGCAAAGCCAAGCAGAAATGCAATAACAGACTGCTGCCTGAAGATTAGACGGTATATGGCAATTAAAAAAAAGACTATCAGAAAATCGCATATGACTGAGACCAACCTGGCGGTGAGCAGAAAATGCGAGGTATTTGTTATTTTATATACAGCGGCCAAAAGAAGGGGATGATAGGGCAGTTGAGCGATGTAGGAGAAGTCTTTATAAATCGTTTTGCCCTGCAGCATCAGAACGCCGGCTGTGCAATACATATGCTCATCGCGAGAAAGAGGCTTTAACATACTGTTGGAAAAAACGCAAAGCAGGAAAAACAGCAGAGCAAATAGTATGATGATATATGTTATTTTACCCGACATATTTTTTTTTGTTACCATTCAGTCAGCTCACCTAATATTTCTTCAGCAAGGTCCTTCATTGTCACTATACCGAGCGGCCTTGCAGTTTTTGCGCTTTTTTGTCTTGTTACCAGGACAATCTTCTGATTTTTATTCCTCATAATATTTATCGCATCCGTAACTATGGTATCTGCCGGCAGAGTGTCGATTTCTCTGACAAAGGCATTTAAGTCAGAGAAGCTCTTTTCTGAAAGCAGGCTTTCGTAGATATTTATATAGCCGATGATGTTTTCTCTTGACCGGCTGTAAACGAGCAGGCGTGTGAACTGGTAATTCCTTAACTTCTTTAATAGAAAGGACTTATGGGAGTTGACATCGACGGCCTCAACGCGGTTAAGAGCAGTCATTACTGAACTGATGGTCAGATGACCGATATGTGCCATTCGATTTATAATTCCGGTTTGAACGGGGCTTAAAAGGCTCTCTCTTTTTGTATCCCGGATGATTGCTGTTATATATGGCGAACGGACAGCGCTAATATTGCTTTGGAAAGGTGTAACTGCGCCGCCAAAACTTCTAATAAAGCGTGAGATGAGCTTCAGGGCAGGGACAATCCCGAGAACAGTGAAAACTTTTTTGAATAGATACAATATAAATGAGGTATAGGGCATCAGCGAATCGGCCCTGTAAAAGAAAAGATTTTTTGGAATCAACTCTGCGAAAACAAACAATATCGGGGCGGTGACAATCGTGGCAAAAAGTTCGGCTGTATGTGCAGTGCGGACGCTGCTTAACATAAGATAGGTTATGATGCTTGTTGCAATATAATGTGACAGATTGGTACACAGCAGTGTTGAGATAAGAAGACCGGGACCGTCCTGCATAATTCTGCCGAGTATAATGAATGATAATTTTTTCTTCTCCACACCGAGCCGAAGCCGCAGCAGGTTCATTTGATACATACCGGTCTCGGAACCGGCGAAAAGGCCGGCAAAAAAAACGGATAAGATGATTACAAAAATTAAAAACAGGTTAATTATCATTTTGTATCGGCTCAAGCGTAAGGATTACTGTCTTGATTCTGTGTTTTTGCATTTGTCCAACCGTAAATTTTAAATTGCCGAGGTATATATAGTCGCCCTGTTCCGGGATTTTTCCCAGAAGGGCGGTAACAAGACCGGCTATTGTTGAAATACGGGTTTCTTCAAGCTCGATATTGAAGGCATCGGCCCAGTCGTGGATCGGCAGGCTGCCCGAAAGACGGTACTTGAAGGGGCCTATTTTTTTGATGGGCTCGGTTTGTTCGGTAACTTCCATTGGGCCGAGAAGCTCCTCAGCTATGTCCTCGAGGCAGATGTTACCTGCGATTCCTCCGTATTCGTCAACAACTAGCGCTGTGTCGGTATGTGTCTTTCGGAAAAACTCGAGCAGGGACTCTATCGTTTTCTGCTCGGGGACGAAATGGACCGGCTGAACAAGTTTGTCGACGGTCTTGTCGCCTTCGAGAAGCAGCTTGCGAAGGTAAATCTCTCCCACGATATTATCAATTTTTTTGGCATAGACCGGGATTTTTGTCAGATTGTGCTGATGCATTATTCGCTGCAGTCGCTGCGCCGAATCCGTAACCTTACCGACAATCATATCTACTCTCGGATTCAAACAGTCACGAACTTTTAACGTGGCAAGCTCTATGATTTCGTTTATCAGTTTGTTCTGGTCGGGTGTAATCAAACCTCTTTTTTTGATTTGTTCTATAAGAGAGCGGAACTCATTTGCCGTTATTGCCTTCGGTTTTTGAACCGGGCCGAGAAGCAGGCGAAGAGCAGGCTCTACGAATACAAATTTGAAAGCCGAGATGACAGGTGAAAGTATCTTTAGTGTAAGATATGCAGGTGCTGCAGCGCTGATACTTATGGCTTTCGAATTTGAATATGCAAATGACTTGGGAAGTATCTCACCGAAAAGAACCAATATGCAGAACAGCGCGAGAGCCAAAATTGCCGCCCCCATTATACCGGCATACTCCTCGATTCTGAATGTAAGGACACTCGCAATGGCAAAGTACAGAACGTTGACCAGCATATTGCCGAAAAGCAGACAGCTTAATAGATGAGATGGCTTACGCATAAGCAGGGCGGCTAACTGCTGAATTTTGTGTCTTGATATTTCCATAAGCTTGATTTGTCTGCGGCTGAGATTAAAAAAGGCGGTCTCCGAGCCGGAGAAAAAAGCCGAAAAACAAAGCAGAATCATAAGGAAAATGATATGACTGATATTTCTTAGAAAAGGCTCCACTTTTTTATATTACCCGTCCTGAAAACGGAAGTACGATTTTGAAGGTGCTGCCTTTCGCAGGTTCAGATTCGACCGTGATTTTACCGTTGTGTGAATCAATTACTTTTTTGCAGAAGGACAGCCCCAGCCCGGAACCTGTGATTTCCGGCTGACTTTCGCTGCTGGTTTTGGTAGTGAAAAAAGGCTCAAAAATTTTACCAAGTTCTCCATTTGATATTCCGCAGCCGGTGTCACTAACCTCTATAATAACTGTGTTTTTATTCTGCTCTGCTGTGATTTTCAGGACGCCGCCGTTGCCGAGCATTGCTTCCCTGGCGTTTAGAATCAGGTTCATAAGCATCTGCTGTAACTGTATGCCGATGCCGTATACCGTCAGCTCGCGTGGAATCTGAATCTGCACGTTTATAGAATCTTTCGAGAAGTCCCTGCATAAACAGGTAAAAATCTCTTCGACAAGCTCGAGCAGCCGGACATCGGTCTTTTTTTCCGCATCTTTTTTTGTCATTGCAATAATACTTGCCATAACCTCTGAAGCATGTTGGCTGTTGTAAAGGGTTTTTTGCAGTACCTTTTCTGTCAGTGCCTTGTCCTCAGGATTTTTCAGAGCAAGGTCGGCATAGTTTGTAAGCGGTGTTAGAAGATTGTTTATTTCGTGGGCCATCATAGTTGTATTCAGGCCGATATTTGCAAGGGCCTGGAGCTGGCCAAGATGAAGTTTTAACGTCCTGTTTTCCTTTTGATGTTTTGCCACCTGCTTATGTAACGAGCGGCGCTTTTCTATTATCCTTGTCAATTCTCTGCCCCTGATATAAAATCCGGCGTCAAATTTCCGTTACCGGCAAAAACCTGATTATATACCAAAGCCTCTATATTTGGTATATTGAAGTTAACTGTTGAGTAAATATAACTTTCTGTAGTTATATCGACCTGAAGCGGTTGATTTCTTGAACAGTGCCTGCCCGGTAAGGGCGGGGACGATAAAATAAAGCTTCTTAAGGTAAAAGATGAATGAGCAAAACATTTTAGAAGAGCTTTTAGCTCTTCTGGAGGTTAACAGTGTCAAAATCCGCACCGAGCCGCTCGGTGGAAGCGGCGGGGGGCTTTGTGTTATTAAAGGTGAAAAGTTTTTCTTTGTCGATACCCAGGCTGCTGCTGCCGAATCTGCCGCTATTTGTGCACAGGCAGTCTCGGGACTTGTTGACACTGACAGCATATATCTGAAGCCGCAGATAAGAGAGTTTATAGAGAAAAATAAAGCATCCGGTTGAAAAGCATACAATTTGAGCATTTATGAGACCTGCCTTGTAAATATATCATTGACATATCAGTAAAATGATTTAATATGCTTGGTTTACAAAGAGTGATTAAAATCAGGAGCAGCGAATATGAAAAGAGACGCAATTGAAAAGCAGGATGATAAAAAGCCGGTTATACTGGTTGTTGATGATAATCAGCAGAACCTTGAGCTGCTGCAGGCATATCTTGAGGACCTCGACTGCGAGACAATCGGCGCAACTGCCGGTGCACAGGCTCTTCAGATTGCAAATACAGGGGCGCCGGATTTGATTCTTCTCGATGTTATGATGCCGAAAATCAGCGGCTTCGAGGTGTGCAGAAGGTTAAAAAATTCCCCGAAGACGGGGAACATCCCTGTGATAATGGTCACCGCTCTTAACGAGTTTGCTGATATCGAAAGGGGGGTCGATTCCGGAACAGACGATTTTATAAGTAAGCCCGTCAATAAGCTTGAGCTCTTGACACGCGTAAAAACAATGTTAAAAATCAAGCACTTAACCGATGAGCTCGAACGGACCCTTGTCTATCTCAGTGAGATAGAAAAGCAGGCCAGGGTAACCGAGGCCGACTGAATAAATTCAGGCAGATTTGTTTCGAACGATTATGACTTATCGGCCGTGCCTATATCTTGGCATATTTTAATAGATTTTTCCATATCTGTGTCTTTTTGTGCCCCATAAAAACAAGACCAATTATTCCAGCCAAAGAGTCTGCTGCAGACAAGAGGGTAACAGCCGATAAACAGTGTTGAATCCGTTGTCACTATCCCGACGAAATTGAAATTCGTAACAACCACTACAAGGCACACAATCGCCATATTAACCATACAAAATTATAAATTGACGGCCAATTTATAGGATATCAATTTAACAGAGAAGCCTATGTTGTCGATACATTTCACTGGCCGGAAAGCTTATCGAAATATCCGCCAAAAGTACCTGGTTTCTTCGGTCAGGAGAGTGATGAATGAGCAGCAGGTTGCTGGAAATTCTCGGCAGGGCTGTCAATGTCGATACCGCCGATTTGATTTGGAACTGGCTCCAAATAGTCAGGTCGCGTCAGTCGAGCGAGGGGGCCTCACAATCGCAGCTTTTAGAGAAAATTATCATTTCTTTCAAAGACAGGAAATTAGAGGCTGCTGAAAAACAGCTTCGCCTGTATTTGTTTGAGAATCCGTCCTGCAATCTCGGCCGAATCGCTGCAGCCGCTATTTGCATTTCACACGGTAAAATTGATGCCGCCATCGAGGAGTTGAATTCAGTATATATGAGGCAGCCGGGTAATACAATCGCTCTTTATACTCTTGGGCATTGTTATGAGCGAAAAGGCTGTGAGAATGAGGCTATCGCTTTTTATCAGGATTGTCTTAAATTCAAGGATTATCTGCAGCTTCCAAGAGAGAGGCTGGCAGCAATTTATTTAAAGAACGGCCAGCTTGAAAAGGCAATACAGCAGTTCGAATGCCTGAAAATGCACTCTCCTGATGACATACCCACACTTGTGTTGCTCGGTCATTTATACATAGCGACTGCTCAATACAGACAGGCAGTTGAGACGTTCAATACGGCAATTTTGATTCACCCGGATAATTTTAATTTTGAAGATAACCAGGTTGAGCAAATGATACTCGACGCTCGTTTCGAAGAAGCTGCCGAAAGGCTTGAAGAGCTGCTTACTCAGGAGCCTGAAAGGGCGGATTTGCTTATCAGATACGGAGATGTGCTTTCTATGCTGGGCCAGGATGGCGAAGCTACTGAGCAGTATGAGCAGGCGATTTCTGCTCGACCGAACTGCCTCGAGGCTGCCATTAAGCTCGGCACGCACCATATGCTGACAGGTGATTCGCCTGCAGCAGCCAGACAGTTCAATAAGGCCCTTGGAATAAATGACCAGGTTATTGATGCTTATATCGGGCTGGCAACCGCTCAAAAAGTTGCCGAAAATGAAAAGCAGGCTTCAGATACGCTTTCGCTGGCTGCGACAATTGAGCCGAACAGCTCCTTTTTATTTGCCGAAACTGCTGTCCTGCAGTTCAGAAACGGGCTTTACAAAAATTTTGCATTGGAGCAGGAAGATTCCGGAAAGCTTATTGAAGGTGTCATTAAAGCACACAAGCGTCAAATCGAGCAGCAGCCTCAAAATCCGGAATTATATTACAGATTGGGTATCTTGATGACGAGCATAGAAAATTTCGATGAGGCCGTCGTCGCCTTTAGAAATGCGATTGATGTAAATCCGACATTTAGCAGGGCAAGAAATAAGCTGGTTTTATCCCTTTTCCAGACAGGAAAGAAAAAAGCTGCGCTTGATTGTATCGAGGGTCCGAATTGTCTTGAGGGCGATACCTTGAATTTGCATTACAAAACTGCTTTGCTTTATTGTGATAAATTAAAATTTGCTTCCTCTCTTATAAATCTTGAAAATATGCTTGCCGCCAGCTTTACCACGAGCAATGCCGCTTATAACATTGCTATAGTTCTTCAGAATCTTAGCCTGCTTGACCCGGTAACATCGATGTGGGAAAATCTGAATGACACAACAGATCTTGCAATGAAGTATATTTAGTCTTGAAATAGCAAAATTCCATTAAAAGCCGGAAATAAAACAAAAAGCCCCTTTTTTGAAAAAACCTGAATGAAACATAACATATATTATGAGACGTTGGATTTGGTATTAAAAGAGGCCTTCAATAAAGTTGTCTTTGATTATTGAAAGCTCAATTAGTTTAAAACAAACGTTCCTGCTGTCGTAAGGATAAAGGTTTTCCTAAGATTTCGTAATAAAGAATACCTTTCCTTAGGTCATCAACACTTTCAAAACTAAGAAGAGATTCAGATGCGGGAGGCTGAGAAGATTTTTTCTTTTCTATTTCAATGATACCTTCAATACCGGTTTCAATTGCAGGCATTGTAATAGATAGTTTTGATTTTTCTGGCAAAGCGGACTTAATTTCACTAACAGGCTGTTTTTTAGAAATTCTTTCAACATGCGGTTTTTTGAGCCTTTCTGGACGATGAGCACGAACTGGTGGTTTTTGTTTAGTTTGAAATTGAATGGGCTGCGGAGATAGTTTAACACTTCTTTGCTTTTCTGCGATGGTTTCACTTTTTTTAGCCTTTTTGGAAACTACTTTTACGATAGCGCCAAGAATCCAAAAAGCAGCGATTACAATAATAAATATTATCTCACTGAAATTGGTGTCGTTCTTCGCAGCAACAAATTGTTGAATTCCGAAATTCATACGTATTCCTGAATATCAAGGTTTATTCTTTTTTCTTGGGTTTTGCTATAGAGTCACGCATACTTGTATCAGCCACAACATTTTTCATCCTGTAATAGTCCATAATTCCGAGGTTGCCTTTCACAAAGGCCTCAGCTATGGCCAGCGGCACTTTGGCTTCATTTTCGACGACCAGAGCCCTCATTTCCTGTTCTCTTGCAACAGCCATAGCCCTGCGTTTCTCGGCCTCAGCCTTTGCTCGCCGCATATCTGCCTCCGCCTGAGCTGCCTGAAGCTGCGCGCCGACGTTTTCGCCTACATCGACATCTGCAATATCAATAGACAGAATCTCATAAGCAGTACCCGCATCGAGACCCTTGGCAAGAACCGCCTTGGATATATCATCCGGATTCTCCAAAACAGATTTATAAGTTATTGCACTGCCTATAGTGGTAACAATCCCCTCGCCGACACGGGCAATAATCGTCTCCTGAGTGGCGCCGCCGATAAGTCTCTCGATGTTTGCTCGAACCGTAACACGTGCCTTTGCCTTTACCTGAATACCGTCCTGAGCGACCGCATCAATTGTACCTCTGCTTCTCTCCGGGTCGGGACAATCAATTACCTTAGGATTAACACTTGTCTGGACAGCCTCAAGGATGTCCCTGCCAGCAAGGTCGATTGCTGTTGCAGTCTGTAAAGATAAATCAATATTTGCCCTGTTGGCGGCAATAAGAGCACGAACAACATTTGGTACACGCCCCCCTGCCAGATAATGGCTTTCGAGGTCACGAGTCGTTACTTGCAGTCCAGCCTGAATGGCTGTAATCTTGCTTATAACAATCGTCCTGGTGTCAACTTTTCTGAGCCACATCCCGATAAGCTCGGAAAATTTCACGTCGGCACGAGATAATTTAGCCTGCAGCCATAACCGGAAGAACTTCATGAATAGCAGAAAGAGCACCAGTACTATTATAACGACAACAATTCCCCCAGCTATGAGAGCTACTCTTAGGGCTTCGCTCGTACCTAAAATCGCATTTAAGGTTTGCATTTGTTTTCCCTTTCCTTAACTTTCCTCTAATAAGCGGACGGTAAGCTGTGTTTCCTCGACGTCTATGACCTTCACTTTTTTGTCCTTACCAATATAACCGCCTTCGGCTACACATTCAACCCTTCGTCCGTCAAAATCGCACATTCCTACAGGCCGAAGAGGCGTCAGAACCACACCTACACGGCCAAGAAGCTTTTTTAGCTGTTCCGTATCAGGTATGGCATCGCCGGGCCGCCTTTGAGGTGGTTCGAGAGTTACGCTTTTTCCGAATCTGCTCTTTGGAAACAGTCTATACGCGATGATAACAACCGTCGGTATCATAACCACCGCGATTGCTATACCTATCCAGCCGGTCGTCATACTGTGATTAAAAAATATCGCCACCCCCCCTATCAGGCATCCGAGAGCACAAATGCTTATCAGACCCCCGCTCGGTACAAAAACTTCAGTTATGATAAGTGCCGCACAGGCTAAATAAAGAAAAACTGCTAATATAATCCACCACATTTATTTACCCTCTTGATTACTTATCAAGTGCCTTGACTACTGCCCTGTTGCCTCGAATCGCTATTATCTTTATTTTCGTATCCGCTGCAAGAAAATCTCCTTCAGCTACAACATCCACTGTAGCATCGCCGAATCTTGCTTTGCCCGCAGGTCTGAGAATTGTAATAACCGTGCCGGTGTCGCCAACTTTTAAGCCCGTTGCAACGGCCTCAGGTGGGCAGGTGCTGCTTAGCTCCACTTCATCGCCCTTTTTAGCAGGTGTAGGTACGAGTATCAAACCGCTTAGAAACTCTAACCTGGGAATGAATTTCGAAAAAATGTATGCCAGTATGATAAAACCTGTAATACCGGTTAAAAGTCCCAATAGACCGTTCGTAAACAAATACCAGTCGAGCTCGCTTTGAGGCCAGGGAAGCGTCTCAGGAGGATTTTTGACAAGCATTCCGAATATACCGGCCA
>CAYLMG010000037.1:0-1682 GCA_964384565.1 uncultured Pirellulales bacterium
GTAAGATAAAACTTATGTCCCTTATTGAGCACAATCGGCTGCTCAACCCTGCCGATTCTTATTCGATAGCCTTCGAGGTCCTGCATAATCTTGACGGCTCTTCTCATCTTTTTATTAATCGTACGAACAAGAGCGACCCGCCGCAGATGCTCTTTTTCGGTCCCGTGTGAGAAATTGAGTCTTACGAAGTCAAGTCCTTTTATAACCATTTTTCGCAAGACAGCTTCAGTGCTGCTTGCAGGGCCTAACGTCGCTATTATTTTTGTCCTTACCATAAGTAATCGTGCTCCATCTCACTATTTACAATCATTATCCTTTGCTTTTTCACGTTTGAATTTTACTCCCCTTCCGGTGACAATTTCCTTTTGTTCCGTAACATATTCTATATGCTGCAGCAGTGCCCAGGCGCTGTTGTACCATCTCATCTGATAACCCCTTTGATGTGCCTGCCTCTCCATTTTCAACCGTTTGTTCTGATTAAAAACAACATAATCAAGTGCCTTCGCTATCTGTTCAACCGACGGCTCACCTGCATCAACCAATATGCCCCGTGCGAACCTGCCTATCACAATACCTTCACGGCACGGTCTGTTTGAATGAATCAATTCGAGCGCATATCTGAATTTTGTAGTGATAGCAACTCTGCCGGAACCGACGGTATCTGCCAGTATACCGCTTGATATCTGCTCGCTGTCAAGATAAGGCAGCAGTACAACATTAGTAGCGCCGTAAAGTTTTAGCAGAGTCGGGTCATCGAGAAAAATGTCCCAGAAAACAATATCAAAATCCTGAAGCTGTTCGCCTTTTAGCTCTTTGGCTCTGCACCATCTCAGTTTTGCTTCATTCAGAGCTAATTCCAGCATCTGCTGATACTCCTCGTAGGCTTTGCCGCCTTCGGCCTTGATAAAATCGGGGTGACACTGGCCTGCTATTAAATACATTATCTGTGACCTCTGACTTTCAGTCAGAGCCTCGGCAAGAAATCGCCCGTACGCCCTTATGCCGTACTGAACTCCCTTGCCGGGTGAAAGCAGCCCGAGAGTGATAACAAGAAATCGCCCGTCCAATCCGAACTCCTCTTTTATAGTAAGCCTGTCATAATGAGATGGATGACGCATCCTTATACCGTGGTCTATATGCTTGAGCTTGAAATGCTCGATTTCATACTTTTTGGATTCGAGTATTTCGATGGCACTCTCAGTTGTCACAATAAGACCGTCGCTGTACTTTGCCAACTCGATAATAACGTTTCTTTTATGTTCGTCGGGATTTTCAAGAACGGTATGCAAATAAACGAGCGTGGTCAGGCCCTTTTCCTTGAAGGCACGGGCCATATTGACAAAGTTCGTACCTTCACCCTCATTTCCCTTTTCGTCCGGGTCAAGGCCGTACTCATGCTGCAAAAGCACAACCGTGGGATTAATACTTTCATTCGCTCTTGCCACAATATCCCTGACGGCAAGCTGCCACGAGGCGGGATTGTACTGGTCGATTATTAAATCCACCGGAATATCATAAGGCAGATTGTCTCTATCAATAACACAAACCCTGATATGGCCGGCCTCGCCGGTGAAATGCTCAAGCGCATTCGCAAGGTCGCGCGAAAATGTCCCTATTCCGCACCTCCTTGGCGGATATGTACTGACAATACGAATATTATACGGCATCTTAAAAATCCTTAT
>CAYLMG010000037.1:1782-3666 GCA_964384565.1 uncultured Pirellulales bacterium
AATTGAATCAAGTGCCCTCTGGCTTTTCTTTTCCTCCGCATAATAAACAGCCTGAAGACATAGCATCCGAGCTGCATAGCGTATGTCAGACAGATACGGCATAAGAGCTGACAGGCCCGCTCTTAAATCCACAGGGTATCGGCAATTTTCTATCTTTACTGCCTCGTCGAACAGCTCAAGTGACTGCTCATTGTCTTCGAGGAATTCTGCAATAAGATTTTTGACATCCTCTGGTATAGGTTCATTCAACCCCGGCAGCTCTGCATACCCCACAAAAAAAAGATGGTCGCGTTCCTCTCTATCCCAGTTGGAAAAATTTCTTATGGCATCCAGGAAAACATCTGCGGCATTCTCGGCACCGGGGGGAATCGAATACCAGTCATCAAGTTCGGCACAAGTTGCCGGATAGCCGGCGGCACGAATCTGGTCAAGCTTCTCCTCGTAGACATCCTGAAGCCGGAACCGATAAAGAAAAAAAGCTATGACAAGGATAATGAAGATTCCCACAAAGATATAAGAAATCCTGAACCGCCTGCGATGCTTTTTTTTCGTCTTGTCCTCACCCATTAAAGAAAGTCCTCTTGTAAACCTTTTTTAATCTTTCTTTTTTTCGGTTCTTTTTCTCGCGGTTCGCTGAGCCTTTGACAGCGCTCCAAGCAGACCTTCAGAAGCACTCTTTTCTTTTTCCGGCTCGGCTTTTACTTCTACCGAAGGTTTAATCTTAACCTTCTCGACAGCCTCTTTCTTCTTTACGGTTTTAATACGTTTTTCGAAAACAGGCTTAAAAAGCCTAAACCATTTAATCTCTGCAGTAAATATTTTCCATTCGGCACCGGTTAATAGTCCCGTCCTGCGCTCCAGCACTTCCAGCAGCAGCAAAAGCACAGCGGCCAGCAGCAGCCATTTTGAGAGTGCAATCATTTGAGGCCGCTTGGGCAAATCAGACCAGATACCTGACAAATCAATTCTTTCTTTACCACCTGTTATCTTTGCAAGCCGAACCAGCGACTGCGGGCCCTGACCGATATCCGCGGGCTGAAATTCTGGCGAATACGGCAGGCAGACGGCGGGCAATGTCACCGGATTCTGACCCGGCACTTCGACCGTGGACAGAAATGTATCCGAACCAAATACAGGGATTTCGACTGCAAGTGTATCGGCATCGACGAATTGCAAATTGTTTTTTCTGCTCTGCGGTGCACTGCCGGGCCGGCCTTGAAGTGTCGTAACCTGAGGCAATTCCTTAAAAGGCTCGGTCTGTCTATCAGGGTCTAAATGAAGCTTGATTGTACATATACCGCCTTCGAGCTGCTGTGTCAGAAGCATATCAGGGCCAAGCGGCGAGCCTGCGCCCGCGACCCACCGCGCAAGACTTGCAAAGAAAGCGCCTACATCATCCCATTGTGCAATGTCACCCGTAAAGGGGCCGTTGGCCTGGCCGGTATAACATAGACTGCGACCTATGCCAGCCTGCCACGCAGCCACAAAAGGCGCCTCATACTCATCAACCGTCACCGCTGCAAGATTGGCACCCTCCCTTAAGTAGCAAAGATTATACCCCCCGCACATTCGCGATATATCAAATCCCCTGCCTGTCAAAGAATACATCGCAGCCGTCGTCTGAACAGCCGTCGGCTCATCGAGAAATGAGCTGCGTGCGACAACGAATGTATCCTGTGCGAACAGCCGCGGCAGCTCCTGAGCGCTTTCCGTAAAAAAGATTCGCCCCTGCCCGCGGCGAGCTACATCCTCGAGCAGCCTTGCATCCTGGTCGGTTACCCTTCCGAGACCGATGACACTGACGGTAATACCCGCCTGCGTACATTTTTCGAGCAGTTGTATATAATTATCCGGCCGTTCGGAATCGGCTGCATCGGCAAAAAG
>CAYLMG010000037.1:3766-7750 GCA_964384565.1 uncultured Pirellulales bacterium
TTTACCACCCGTCATCATCAAACCTGCGCCGCTGTCCCTGACCCAGGCGGCGATATTTTCCATACCTGCTGAGCCGATTCTTCCCGCGCTGACATCCTCGATAATTACCGCTGAATAATTTGACAAATCCTCGAGCTGCCAGTTACATGACTCAGCCGTTCCGGCTTCGATATTGAGTAAACCTTGCCTGAGAAGATTTGCAAAACCGCCGTCCGGCGAATCGCTAACACAAAGCAGGGGCTTCTGCCCCTCAACACCGACAAGTATCCTGGCTGTGTTGTTCTCCGGAACCGGGTCGTCAGGCCCTGCTGAAACGTTAAAAACATATTGAATAGTACCAGCCTTTTCAGAGCTGTCGCGGAAAGTCAATCTCGTCAAACCTGCAGAAAATAACCGGCTTGAAGAAACAAGCGTTTGCGAACCCCGCCTGAGTCTGTAAGAGACCTGCTGGCCGACAGGCGATTGAACCCACACATTAATCATAAAAGATTCACCCGCTGTAACACTTTCGGGCGTATCAATCTGGAATATAGCCAAATCATTTACAACAGCTCTCTGGAGCAATCGATAATCTACAGATATGTCCCTGCCCGCCGCCTGCGAAGCGACCGAAACCGGGTCTCTGCCCGTCCATTTGCCGTCGGATATGACTAAAATCTTTCCGGGTGACTTTCGACCGACAAGTGTCAGCGCAGTCTCGATCGCACCTGCAAGATTCGATGCATCCGCTCCTACATCGGCAGCGAAATCGGAAAATTTACCACCCTGAGGTGCCTGCTCGATAACACTTTTTTGGCCGAATGAAACAACAGCAAGCCTGTCACCGGAACCCATAGCCGATTGCATCAGGCCTATCATTTCTTTCTGTCTTAAAGCAGCATCCGGCGGCATTGAGCCGCTCTTGTCAGCAATAACTACTACCGTGCCCCGCCGGCTCGGCAGCCTTATGCAAACTCCGGCCATCGCCAGCAGTACCAAAACGATTATGAAAACCCTCATCACCTGTAAAAATCTGCTGCTCGGCTTAAAAAACCACAGCGATACCAGTAAAGGTATACCAAGAAGCAGCCATACAGGATTAAGAAACATCATACAGCAGCTCCTTTCTGCTGCTGAGCAGTTACAAATCTGTGAGCGGTAAGTAATACCAGAACTCCAAGCAATAAAAGCCAGTCAAGTGACCTGTATTCCCACCAGAACACGGACGCCTGCTGCCATTTGCCCCATTCGCCGCCGGCAGAATTCATAAGATTCGACTCAGACTTCGCAACAGAATTGACCGCAAATAAATGCTCGCTGTCTCTGACTTTTAGCTTATACAGCCCCGGCATTTCAGGCTCAATGACAACTGCCTTTGCAGCTGCGGATATCTGCCTTGTTCTGTTTTGCGGGTCCGTCAGAACAACATCATTATCAGTTGATTCGGTCGTAAAAGTTACTGTCGAGTTCAGCTTAAAATTGGATTGAACAAGGCCGGGCAGAGATGCCTTTCGCCACGACAACAGGTTCCAGAACAGAACCGGCCAGTTGGCAGACAGTGTCAGATTCGACAGCTCAGGCACTAACCGTATTGTTATACTATGTGTGCCGGCCGGCAGAGGTCTGTCGGTCAGCAAAGGGACATTGCCGGCAGAAATAACGACAGAGCCGGTGTAGTCTTTGGATTCCGCAGCAGTCCATATTACATCTTTCAGCCAGAGTCCTTCGGTCAGCGGATGCGTCCTGTCCAGAACAAACGGGCCGATATAAGAGGCAGCGTTGGGCTCAGATACTATCCTGAGCGTCCAGCTTCTCACCGATGTAAAATCAGATTCAGCCGAATCGGTGATTAGAATATCAGGTTCGATGGAACTCTGCACTGCCAGCTTCGTCGCATTAACAGCCCTTTTCACAGCCGATTCCAAAGCTTCATCTTTAATATTCATCTGCAGGCGGACAGCTTTGTCCGGCTCGGGCAAAAGTATAACCTCATTATCGATATCGAGCGCATCATCTTCAAGGACAGCCCGCAGGGCTCCCGTGCCTGCCTGCGGCTCAAAAAATATCCTGCTCTCCCGGCCAGCCTCGAGCTCCAGCGATTTCTCCAGCAGCTTCTGTGATTTATCAACGGACAGAATTGTTAATGTTGTTCTCGCACTTTTGTCGGAAAGGTTTGCAACGGTTAATAAACAGCGCTCTTTATCATCAGCTATCGTTCTTGATGCATTCACAAATGCAACGTTCGCCAGCGGCTTGCCAAAAGACCACCATTCCAGACGACCCTGCTCAAAATCAACTTCCGGCTTATGGTCGGTGACAACAAGTACACGTGCCGTCCGGCCCGCCAGCTCAGCAGCCAGTGCGACCGCCTTGCCCATCTCGGCAGTTCCTGAAAGACATCTCCACTGCTCAAGAAGCTCGTCTGCCTGTGAAATTGTCTTCGCAGATGTCCCGAGAAGCTGCGCTTGTTTTCCGGCAATGATAAAACGCGCATTAAATCTGCCTGATTCCTCTAACAATCTTAAAACAGCCTCTTCAGCCCTTTGTCTTGCAGTCGAGTCGTCACCGGCGAGCATTGAAAACGAATCATCCAGCACAATTACAAAAACTCTTGTTTCGCTGCCGGCCTTTATCAAAGGTCCCGCTGCTGCCAGCACCAGTATAATAATTATCAACAGCTCAATTAGAAATAAAAGCGGCGTTTGTATCCGGCTGATTTGCAGACCGCCCTGTCGCGCCCTTCTCTGGTCAATCCATAATATAAGGCTCGAGACAACCCGGGTCCTGAATCTGTTGCGAAGCAGGTATATGGCAACAAGGGCAGGTACTGCCGAAAAAGCCGACAACATTAGCGGTGAAGAAAAGAAAAAATTCATAATACTTTCAGAATTTCAGCTCTTACCAGCTCATCAAGTTTCCACTGCTCAACTATCTGCTCTGCAACAACCGTTGTCATCACCGCTCCGAGCTGTCTGCACGCCCTGTTCCAGTTGTACTGATGAGCAGCGAGATTTTTCCGATACCTGTTCTGTGCGACAGCATCGATAAAAATATCTTTCTGCTGCAGCGTCTCGCAATCTTTAAGACGAATATTGCCTCTCTGCGGCGGGTCAACATCCGGCTGTGCCAGTATTTGAACGACAAAGACAGCAGAAGCTCTGTCGGCGAGTATGCAAAGACTCGAATGCGGCTCACCAAGCCATAGCAAATCACTTAACAATACCCTCAAACCTCTCGGCCGCCACTGCGGCATCTGTCGCCTGAAAGACTGTTCGCAGCTTATATCAGAATCGAATTCGACGCCCTCCCAGAGTACCGGCCTGTCCGAGCCGTTCAAAATCTTCTCGCAGGTACCCCTAACCTGCCAGGCTGTAAAGGAATAATCCGAATTACCGGCGGCCTGTGCAAAAACAGCAGCCAGGCCGAGAGCTGCACGGCCCTTTTTACTTTCGGATAAGTCCATTGAACGTGAGCAATCAATAATTATATCGAGATGAGGGCTGACCTCGTCGCGGTAAAGTTTGATTGACAGCTTGTCGCTGCGAGCGAACGCATTCCAGTCTATTCGGCGAAGGTCGTCACCGGCAATGTACTCACGGTGGTCCATAAATTCAAGCGAGCTGCCGGAGCGATTGCCGAGATGACTGCCGACAAGACCCCGCTGAACCGTACGCGGACAACCGATGCCATAACGTATGCCGGCATTCTGGCCTTCAAGAAGATATTGCCTGTAAGCTTCGTTCATTTACCTGCCTCGGGAATTTGCACCTGACCGGCTGCCCTGAAGCTGCGAACCTGGCTTATAAACCAGGGCAGCATAACAGCAAAAATACAAACCGACCACATGCCCGTCAGCCAAAAACAATCTACCCATATATCTTCTTCCCAGAGCACTATAAGAGGATTTCCTATAAACCACTTTGCGGAAATTTCAAACCACGGCGTTGTCCTAACAAAAAAACCGATAATAACAGGGATAACGCAGCCGCCGGCAAGTAAAAACAG
>CAYLMG010000037.1:7850-12976 GCA_964384565.1 uncultured Pirellulales bacterium
TGCCTTTCACAGATGGTAACAAACAAATTCACACTGAAAATTATAACCATGAACAAAGCCCACGTGTGCAAAATGTCATCGTCTCTTATTCGCCAATAAAATAAAATTGAAAGCGCACCTGTGGCAAGCCAGAGAAAAAGCAAATAAAGCCTTACACTAAAAGCCCTGTTAGCCGATGCAGGCGTAATAATCGTAGCCGACAGAACAAATAAAAGACCCGTAATCATAACAATAAAACATATTAACAACCAAAAGCTCCAGTAGCCTGTTACACTGCCAACACCCTCTGAAAGAATCGCAAAAGACATTGCTAATGTTAACTGGAACACAGCAATAAGAATAAACAAACCGCCCAAAAAACGAACCGTTCTGGCAATAACCTTACCCGGAAAAGAGGCTAAAAATAAACCAAACTGAATACCTGCCGCAACCACCAGAAAATCAAGAGCCAGCAGGATAAATACAGAAGGCAAATCCAGACCTCTGAGCAGATACGTCAATGTCATAAAGGGCATACTTGCACTGAAGAAAAGCAGCGTCAGCACAAGTGCCGCTGAGAGCTTCCCCCATATAATTCGTATCGGCCGAAGCGTCGTAATAAAAAACAAATCAATATTGCTGTCGGACCTCTCTGACGAAAACCTCAACGCCGCAAAAGCAGGTACAAAAAATAAACACGTAATAAGCAAAACAGCTAACATAACACTAAAAACATTACGCCCGATATTGAAGTCCTCGTTGAAGTCAACCCGCATCATTAAAACTATACCGATGATAGCAAGCTGAACCAGAAGAAAAATAATCAGTGACCACGTAATGAATCTGCCCTTCACCGCCTGCCGCATCTCCTTGATAGCGATGGGATTCATCAGGTCGTCCAGCCTTGACATAAAAGTTAACTTATCCATTACGCCAGCTCGCCCTTCGTTATATTCATAAAAATATCTTCCAGGCCGGCCTTGAGATGTCTAACTTCAACTATCTTAAAGTCTGCCTTAATCAGGTTCGCAATTATCCGGGCGGTATTTTCCTCCGTCCCCTCAATATCGACTTCCACACCTTTTCCATAGCTCTTCACATTCAGAACCTGCGGCATCTGCAGAAGATGTTTGTGCAGTTTTTTGCAGTCACCTACAGGTCGTATCAAAACCGTGCAGTGCTGCCTGTCCTTTGTCATTTCCTCAATAGTACCGGCCCTTAGCAATTTTCCTTTCTCAATTATCACAGAGCTGCTGCAAATCTCAGCCAGTTCCGTAAGTATATGCGAGCTTACAAGAATCGCCTTGCCCTGCTCGGCGAGAGCCTTGAGCAGCTCTCTAAGCTCAATTCGTGCACGCGGGTCCAGACCCGCCGCAGGCTCATCCAGAATCAAAACCGGCGGGTCATGAACAAGCGCTCGCGCCAGACTGACTCGCTGCTTCATCCCCTTGGAAAGCTCTTTGAGAAACTTATCACGAATCCCGATTAAGTTCGCGAACCTCTGCACGCCTTCAACAACTTTCCTGCGTTTCACTGCCCGAATATCAAAGGCTCTCGCAAAAAAGTCGAGATAATCATCAACCGTCATATCACGGTGCTCAGGCAGAAAATCAGGCATAAAGCCCACCATCCTGCGGGCCTTTTCAGGGTCCTGCACTACTGATATCCCATCCAGAAAAACGTCCCCTGCCGTCGGCTCGTCAACAGTTGCCATTACCCTCATCGTTGTAGTTTTACCCGCCCCGTTCGGACCGACAAAACCGACTATCTGCCCGGAAAAAAAGCTAAATGAAATATCATCAACAGCTTTAGTCTTGCCAAAGTATTTTTTAAGATTAACAATCCTAACCTGCATCCGAAGTTCCCTCTAAGATTCCTATTATCACAGACTCAAAACGTCTGTACTCGACATTTTCAAGCGCCTGCTCAAAGAACACGCTGTCGTCGACAATGGCAATATAGCAATTCGGCTCTAAATAACTTTCGGGATTATTTATGATTTCATTCGCCTGCCTTTGCCAATTTGTTCTGTACGCATCTCGCCATACATCCTGCCTGATTTTATAGCTGATAACCCGGCCTGTACGACTCATTACAATCTTAGCACCGGCCTTGATATTATCAGTGTGATATAAATTGCCTCTTCTATCTACAAACCATAACTGACGAATATCAGCCCCCAAGCCGTTAAGAACACTCATCTGTCCCTGCTCATCTTCGCTGAACTTCAGACGTTCTCTTCTTGTCTGATTTTTACGCAGATAAAAATGCGCCGGTACGCGGGCGGCAATCCAGCCGACTTCAAAATGCTGCTCGTTCGTCCAGTCAATTTCCCTTGCCCTGCCCCCCTGCCACATTGCAAGGCTCATCGGCGTAACCTCGGTTTCATAATCGAAATGCAATCCTTTTGACGGCGTCAAAGGTGAATAAAAAGCATTAATCCCGACAGACGCTGCTCTCTGCGTCGCCTGATTGAGAATGGTTATCGACTGAATTCTTGCGTAAGCATTCCAGCCTTCGGCAACAAAGGCATACAAAAACACCGACAGCGATGCGACAATGGATATCAACGGCACAGTCCACAGCAGCCATATCCTTTTTTTCTTTCGGGAAAGCACAATAAAATTCACCGGCCCAATGATTATCGCAAAGCACAGAACCAATAAAAAAAGTCCCCTAACCGGTACCGTGATATTCTCAACAACCGGAAATTTTTTATTGGCATCAGCGATACCAATCCTGTTCTGCAATTCCGAAGACGACTGTCCCCAGATATTAGACCTCAGCCTCGTCCAGACCTCTTTTTTCCATTCCTTAACGTCAACAGAATCGGTTACAGCGACAACACCAAATCCAGCATAATAAAGATTAAACTGTCCATCAGTTGCCGGCTTCGCATTCAGCTGTCCGGGCGGCTCCCAGCTGCCGAGTATCATCAAAGAACCGCCGCACTCAACATACTCGAATAATGCCAGTCTTACCGAAGCACGCATCTGCTCCATATCCGAGACAGAAAGCACCACACCATCGAAACGTGAATACCCCAGCCAGTTTGTGCTCCAGGCCCTGACCGATGACTCTGATTTTATAAAATCAAATTCTCCGGAAACGGAACGTCCCGACGAAGAGCTTCCCGGAGGAGGCCCGAAATACTTATCCACCCCGTTTCGAAAATCGTCATAGCTTACTGTTCTGCTGAGCAATATACATAAAGGATTGGCCCGCGACCATCTGTAATGCAATGAATAATTGCTTCTGCAGTGTTCGGAGCTATTAAGGCTGACAGGTTCCCGTTGAGTCTTACCATCAATAATAATTCCCAAGCCGCTTCCCTGCATATCCAAAGGAGGCTGAAACAAACTGACAGTCGCCAAAGAAGCCGGCCCGACTACGACCGAACGCCGGACCTCGCGAATATAATCACCGGAACCATAACTGCGGTGCGGTGTAAAAACAGTAACTCTGCTGCTGTCTGTCTCTGAGTGGTTTGTTAATAATATCCTGTACTCGGCATAGCCGTAAAATGTTCTGCCCGAAGGCATCGACTCCACGGCAACCGTAATGTCACCATATGTCCTTGAGGCAAGGGCGATTTGAGAATGAAAAAATGCAAAGCAAACAAACAACTTACATACGAAAGCATTAAATCCTGTTATCTGTCTTGAGCTGACTTTATTCATTCATCCTCTCCGTTATCTCGACGTCTGCAGGCAAATTCACGCCGGTTTCATCAAGAGCAGATAACAAATCATCAATAACAGCAAAGCTGTCAATTCCGTCGAACCTTGCCTTGTAATTCAGTATTATCCTGTGATTCAGCACAGCAGCTGTAACCGCCTTGACATCTTCAAAACCCACGGTAGGCCGGCCGGCAATAAGAGCACAGCCGCGAGCCGCTTCCGCTATAGCTATCGCAGCACGGGGACTTGCACCGTAACTGATATAATTATTCACCATCTCTGTAGCTTCAGCCGTCCTGGGAACGGTTGCCGCAACAAGCCTTGATATGTACCGGGATACCGGCTTTGGTAAAAAGATTTTGTCCATCACATCAAACAACACACCCAGCTCCTGCCGGCCGACCGACCACTTTGGCATCGGCAGCTCGCCGCGCCGGCGGGTGGATATAATACTGTCCATAACCTCCACATCTGCCGCCGCTACGTTCAGCTTAAACAGGAACCGGTCAAGCTGGGCCTCAGGAAGCGGATAGGTCCCCTCCAACTCGATAGGATTCTGCGAAGCCAACACGAAAAAAGGCTCCGGCAAACTGCGCGTCTCGCCGAGCAGTGTTACGCAGCGCTCCTGCATAGCCTCGAGAAGAGCAGACTGAGTCTTGGGTGAGGCACGATTAATCTCGTCTGCAAGCAAAATGTTCGTAAAAACCGGGCCCGGCTGAAAGTACATCTGTCTTTTACCGTCCTCGTTTTCCTGAAGGATATGTGTCCCTAAAATATCACCAGGCATCAAATCCGGCGTGAACTGTACACGCTTAAATTCAAGATTCATAAGCTGGCCCAGCGCCTTGACCAAAGCTGTCTTGCCGACACCGGGAACACCTTCAAGAAGAATATGACCCTGGCTGAGTATACCGACCAATACCATTTGATGAAGCTGCGGACGGCCGAGCAGTATGTTATCAAGCTGCTCGAGCATCCTTTTAGCAAGTGATGTTGCTTCTTTTAGCTGTTCCGGTTCAAGCACTTCATCGAGTTTGCCTTTTTTACCCATTGTTTTCCCCTGAATATCAACCACCAATTTATCAACTGCGAACCTCTGTTATTTTCTTTCGAAATAACGCTTAACCGCTCCCTTGTGGCGGGGCAGGACTGTACGTCTAAAGGCCTCGCCGCCGCCTGCCTCTGCCTGGCCTAAAACATCCGATGACACAGAAGCCGAACCTTGCTCAACAGTCGGCGCCTCAACAGTTACACCTATTGTCATACTTTCCTTCAAGGCAGCCAGTGATGCTGCCGGCAGAACCTGCTCGGTAAATTTCGCACCTTCTTCGCTGCTGCCTTCCGTCCAGGTCATTGCAGCATCAGCCCTTCCCCGACTTACTCCTCCTCTGCCGGGACGGCCACAACACATCGACAGCGCATCACCGATACACATACTGTTAGCATCCTGACATAAAAACGCCTTCA
>CAYLMG010000037.1:13076-15321 GCA_964384565.1 uncultured Pirellulales bacterium
TCCGCCTCATTTCTTACATTCTGCTGAATATGGTCAAGCGCCTCCCACGTCTTGACCGGGTCATAGCCGCTGGCTTTATCTTTAAGCTGTTCAAGCTTTTGTTCATACTCATCTGCTTTTTCTTCTGCAACAATCTTCTCCTGCTTCAACATCTCAATTTGTTCTTGAAGCTTCTCAACATCCATACCAATATTCAGAGGCCTTGCCGATGCAATCTTCATATATCTTTGAGGAACAACAAAGCTAACAACGACAAACATTGCAGCAAGTGTAAAAACAGCCACCCCTTTGCCTGCCCGCCACCTTAAAACAGGAGCATCGAGCGAGCCGAGCCGACCCTGCCAGAAACCCAAATCAACCTCGTCACCGGCCATCAGAAGTCCGCCGCACCTGTTTCGGCTGTCCAGCAATGCCTTCAGTGAACTGTAAGAAGGTATCCGCTTAACTGATAAAAGTACTGCTGTTACAAAAAAAGGCAAATATCCCAAAAATAACCACAAAAGAAAGCTGCGCTGCACCACAAAACCAATGCGCGCTATGAGAACCACCATACCAAAAACAAAAGCGAAAACCGTCGAAAAACGAAGCAATAATCGCAATATCAGCAGCAAAGCTATCCTGCCCCTGAAAGTCTTCAATAGCTTCTTATTAGTCCCCATCGCCTTTTTCTCCGCAACTTATGAAAATCTTGTATATTAGACCTGGTAAAACAATCAATAGTCAGTCCTGTTTAAATCCTGACTAAATAATAACATAACAGCTGTGCCAAATCAAGAGATATCAAACACATTTTTACAAACTCCGACAGAACGAACTTTTTCGCATTTCCGCTAAGCCTGTTCCTTCTCAAGTAAACATTATGAATCTGTGCAACCGTTAAAAAAGCTGAAATTTACTGTCACTTTCTGCCCTTAAACGGCAAATTCCGGCTTTTATGAACATCAAAAAAACTGCAAAAAAATACATATAATTTCAAAAAAAAACTTGACTTTGTTATTCTTTTGATATAACCTAATGTAGAGGATGGTGTTGGAAATCTCGGTGACTGTCACCCATAACCGTTTGTCAGTCCAAAAGCGTTCATCCTTACAATATGGGGAAACGATTTATGTTTGGGAGAAATCCAAAGAGGAGTAAACATGTTTCGGTAAGCTACTCTAATAAGATTTCACTGCTCATAAATTTTGAAGATGCCTGTAATATTTTTTCATAAACAAATTTATTAATTTCTTTCTGAGGAGGAACAAATTATGAAAGAAAAAAACAAAATTTTTAAACCACATCTCCTTTTGACGTTCATCATTGTGCTTGCCCTGTGCAGTACAGCAGCAGTGGCTTCCGTTTCTATTCCAGGCAATTCATCGATTGGAATCTGGGACGAGGCCAGCCGAACTTACACCCTTACCACCAATGTGAATGAACCTATTATTGTCACCGAAAGCAACCTTATTCTCGACGGCAACGACTTCACCGTAACCGGTACCGGTACCCTTTATGGCGTTCAGATTTGGGGCGTCTACAGCCCATTCAATATCAAATGGAAAGAAGACGTCAACGTTGTCAACCTTAATATCAATAACTTTTACAGCGGTATCTCCACCCAATTCTGCCGGTATATCAACATAGAAAACAACACAATCTCAAACTGCGCCAGAGGAATTATGTTCGGCGACGAATCCAATTACAACACGGTAACAAACAATTCTATTTCGCAATGTAATACTGACGGCATTTACTTCAACGACTCGAAAAACAACGTTTTCTCGAACAATACCATCTCTGATAGTTCGCGGCTCGCTAATATCATCGATTACTCAAACAATAATCTTTTCTATCAAAACAACTTTATCAATAATAGCGACACTATAGCTATGATGGGTGACTGTATAGGAAATGAATTTAATCTTGAAGCACCTGATGGCGGTAACTACTGGGACGATTATACCGGCGTCGACGATAATAGCGATGGCTTCGGCGATACTCCTTATACTACTCAGCCGTACGGGTATGTTCTGGTGACCGACTATCTGCCCTGGATGGTTGAAAGCGGCTGGTCTAATAAAGCCCCCGTCGCTGATGCTGGAGACGACCAGGTAATTATCGAAATAGGCACCGTAGTTCAACTCGATGGCAGCGGCAGCTATGACCTTGATGGTGACCCTCTTGCTTATGAGTGGACAATCATACAAAAACCTCTGGACAGCACAACTGAACTTTCAAACAAATACGCTGTAAATCCGACTTT
>CAYLMG010000038.1:0-11891 GCA_964384565.1 uncultured Pirellulales bacterium
TATTCGTCGATTGCCATCAGGAATTCGAACTGCTCATCAGTCATATGTCCCTCCTCTGCAGATTTTCGCGCATCGGACCTTCGTCGGCCGGGACCACGACGACGGTCAAGTCCCAGGCGTCTGTCAACAACGCTGCCTCTGCGGTCTTCACCACTTCTTTTTTCGGCGTGATTTTCTTCTCCCATTTTTTTCTCCGTTTTTTATTTGTATTTAGTAAATTATGATAAAGCCGAGCCGACGGAAGAAATATTTGTTATCATAATTTGTTGCTCAGATTTTTTTAGCTTTTGATTAAAAGTTATCGTCGAAAGGTTCAGATGCGAATTCATCTTCTTCGTCGATGCCGAGCTCGTAGAAGTCATCGTATGCATCCTGTGATTCGACAATAACATGAGCTTCGTCTGCGTATTCTTCCGGGACCATAACGGCGATGGTTTTTTGTCCGCCTGTTTGTGTATTTTCCCGCTGCTTGATTATAACGGGTATCTCATTGTTTTTCAGCAGAGTCTCATAGTCTTTTGCGTGTTCAAGGTCTTCTGCATATGCGATAACGACGAGCTCTTTGAGGTCTGTGGGGCTTTTTTTGTTTTTTCTGCGTTTAGCCATTTTCCTTCTCCATCAATATCCCTGATTTTTCCGGATAGAGATTTTGTTTTTTAGCGTTGGTTATTTTCGTCAAGGTTAGAGCCTGAAATCATAAAAAATTTGTTTCTGGGTAAAAATTTGGCAATAAGTTTTTGTCTGGATTGGGTGTTCTTTGTATATAGGGGCATTTGGAGGCGAAAAAATTTATGATTTAAGCTTATTTTTTTGTTGCAAACGGGTTGATATTTCTGTAATAACGGCCGGTAATAAAGTAGCGTTTTTTATGGAAAAGGTATTTTTGTAAACATATTGTTTTTTGCATGGAGGATTTAGAATGGCAAAAAAAAGAGAGTCTTTGATAGTAGCCAGCAAAATCAAGGCTTATATTAAGGGCAAAAAGATGATGAGTTCGTCTGAGGCCCTTGAGGCGATCAATGACAAGCTTTACGGTTTGCTTGATGCGGCGGCAGCCCGGACCAAAGCAAATCGGCGTAGCACGGTCAAGGCACAAGACCTGTAAGATTTTTAGCTGACAATAGTTCCGACTTATTTGGTTTGGCAGCGAAGTTGTTTGTAAAGCTGCTCTGCCTATTTAAGGCAGAGCAGCTTTTTTGTTAAGACCAGGTTTTTTCTTACTTTTAGTGCACAATATCAGTCATCTATTTTTATTATCAGGCCAAAAATTTTTATGTATGGAAAAAAGTTTTGAACACATTTTTGGTTAAGCAGGGATTTTTGCCATTCGCTGAGAATAGCCTTGTTGTTGAAGGGCCTATAAAATGTGGTATGGCGGGCTTAAAAACAGGAATTTTTGGGAAATTTTTTTAGCATAAACCTGCTGATAGGCCGATTTATATAATGATAAAAAGCTCCGAGCGGTTTTTTCTCATTTGTTTTCGATTAAGAGGATTTTGTTTTGTGTCGATGAATCGACTACCAGCAGGTAATCGAGGCGGCAATTTTTTGATTAGGTACCTGTTTTTTTCGTCAAAAATTTTTTATCAACACATTTTAGAGCGGCTCTTATGATGGCAAGGCGAAGGGGAACGAGATGAAAGTTTTTATGTTAGGATGGGAGTTTCCCCCTTTTATAAGCGGCGGATTGGGAACGGCCTGCTACGGCCTAACCAAGGCGATGGATAAGCTCGGCATTGAGGTTGTATTCGTGCTGCCGAAAATGGTTGAAAGCGAATATGCCACTCATGTCAAGCTTTTAAGCCCCGCTTCTCTATCGCCCAGCCTGTCATCGTTAGGAGGAGCCGAGTTCAAAAAGGCCAAATTTCGAGTAATTGATTCACCTCTTCAGCCTTATTCCACGGCTGATATTTACCAGCGTCAGATTGAAGAGTCATTAATGCACAAACGTATGGGGCATAGCGGCAAGTTTAGCTCATCCAGCCAATTCATAAGCGGTGGGGATTATGCCGGTGATATGTATTCGGAGGTTTACCGTTACGCATCGGTTGCAGCCAGGCTGTCGGAGGCAGAGGAGTTTGATGTTGTTCACGCTCATGACTGGATGACATATCCGGCAGGTATAGCGGTTGCGAAAAGGAGCGGTAAGCCTTTGGTGGTGCACATTCATTCGACGGAATTTGACCGCAGCGGCGAGAATGTTAATCAGGTGATTTATGATATCGAGCGGCAGGGAATGCATTTTGCGAACAGAGTTGTCGCTGTAAGCAATTTTACCAAGAATATTGTAGTCGAGCGATACGGAGTCAGCGGTGATAAAGTAGAAGTGGTTCATAACGGAGTTGAGCGTAACGGCAATAACCAGCTTCTTTCGGAGGTGGGGATTAAAAAAGGTGAGAAGGTAGTGTTATTCCTCGGGCGAATTACAATGCAGAAAGGCCCCGAGTATTTTCTGCATGCGGCGAAGAAAGTTCTTGAGGTGATGGATGATGTCAAATTTGTGATGGCAGGTTCGGGGGATTTGATGCATCGTGCGGTGGAGATGGCGGCTGGGCTTGGTATCGGCAGCAAGGTGCTTTTTACCGGTTTTTTGCGAGGAGAAGATGTTAGCAAGATATATAAAATGGCAGACCTTTTTGTGATGCCGTCGGTATCGGAGCCTTTCGGAATAGTTCCGCTTGAGGCTTTGGAAAATGATGTGCCGGTGATAATAAGTAAACAGAGCGGGGTTTCGGAGGTTCTGCGTCATGCATTGAAGGTTGATTTCTGGGATGTTGATGAGATGGCTAATAAGATAATTGCGGTGTTGAGATATCCGCCTTTGGGGATAACACTGAGAAATTACGGTAATTTTGAGATAAGGAAACTGCAGTGGCGAGATTCGGCGGTTCGCTGTTCAAGAATATATGAGCAGGTGACGGCAAAAGCAGTTTCGGTTTGACAGGATTGATATTTTAAGAAGGAGCTTTATGGCATCGGTTTGTTTTTATTTTCAGGTTCATCAACCCTTACGATTAAGACATTACACGGTATTTGATAATAGTCATCATTATTTTGACGACTATAAGAATTACGGCATATGCAGGAAGGTTGCGAATAAATGCTATCTTCCCACAAATCGTCTTCTTCTTGATTTAATAAAGAAATATGACGGCAGATTCAGGATTGCTTACAGCGTAACGGGTGTTTTGTTAGAGCAGCTTGAAAATTATGCGCCCGAGGTGATGAGCACGTTTGATGCGCTGGCGGAGACGGGGTGTGTGGAGTTTTTGGCAGAAACTTACTATCACAGCCTGAGCTTTTTGTACTCACGGGACGAGTTTGCCGAGCAGGTCAGGCAGCATCGTGACAGGATTGAGTATCTTTTCGGCCAGAAGCCGCGAGTATTCAGAAATACCGAGCTGATTTACAATAATGAGCTTGCGTCTTTTATAGATTCGATGGGCTGCTTTGATGCGATATTATGCGAAGGTGCAGACCATATATTGGGTTCTCGCAGCCCGAATTTTGTATATAAACCGATAGGGGACAGCAAACTCAAGCTATTGTTGAAGAACTATTCGCTCAGCGATGATATAGCGTTTAGATTTTCCAATCGCCACTGGTCTCAATGGCCTTTGACGGCGGATAAGTTTGCCGGCTGGGTAAACGATGTTAACGGCAACGGTAATGTAGTAAATCTGTTTATGGATTACGAGACATTCGGTGAGCATCAATGGGAAGATACCGGGATATTTAATTTTATCAGGCACCTGCCTGAAAAGATTCTGCAGCATCCTGACAATGATTTCAAGACGCCGAGCGAGGTGATAGATTCTTATGAGGCGACTGATACGATAGATGTGCCGCATATTATAAGCTGGGCGGATACGGAGAGGGATATCTCGGCCTGGGTCGGCAATGCGATGCAATCCAACGCTATTTATGAACTTTATCGGATTGAAAGTCAGGTAAAGCAGGCCGGCGACGAGAAGATACTCGAAGACTGGCGCAAACTTCAGACATCGGACCACTTTTACTATATGTGTACGAAATACTTCGCCGACGGTGACGTTCATAAGTATTTTAATCCGTATGATTCGCCTTATGATTCCTATATCAACTTTATGAATATACTTGGCAATCTTAAGCTGCGATGTTCAAAAATTCTAAAAGGTGGAAGGCCGGATGCGGGGGTGTTGGCAAGGCCGGTATGAGAGGCGAGCTTTTGACGGACGGTGGTTTACAGCCTGTCGAGTGAAAATACAGATTTTGTTTTTTATGCAGCCGTTATTTTTTAGATTATTTTTCGAGGAGTCTGATTTTGTATACATTACAGAGGCACAGCAACACGGAAGCTACTAGTATAGCAACTGGGGAAACGAGCCTTGAGGAATTGTTAAATAAGGAATGGCTTTTAACCAATAAAAGGGGTTCTTACGCATCATCAACTATTGCCGGCTGCAATACGAGAAGATATCACGGCCTGCTGATTGGGTCACTGTCGCCGCCGACAGGCAGAGTAGCTGCATTGAGCAATTGCCTTGAGACTATCCGGGCCGGTGACAAAGAGATAAATCTTTCAAGCCTTGAATTCGACGTGAAGTTTGTGCCTGAGAGCTGCCGGCCGCTTCGTTTTCGTCAGGACATCGGTGTTCATTTTGATTATAAGTTTGGAGGTATTGAGTTAACTAAGTCATTATATCTGCTTGGTGACTTTGATTCGGGGGCGCTGGTTTACGATTTTCTTGGCGTGGGGAGCGGCATTGAGTTTGAATTGAGGCCGTTTATTAGTTTGAGAGATTATCATTCACTGCAGAAAAGCAGTTCGTTGATTTTTTCAGAAAGTTTCAGGAGCGGTTTGCTTATTAGAAATAATGTTCCACAGGCGTGTGAATTGTTTTTGAGCTGTCCGGATATGAATTTTAAGGCGGATAAGCAGTGGTGGTATAATGTGCTCTACCGCCGGGAGCGTGAACGTGGTCAGGATTTTACGGAGGATTTATGGACGCCGGGAGTGTTTAAGAATTTTCTCGATTCGCCTCGATGGGTAGTTTTTTGGTTCAGCCTTAAGGCAGCAGAGAAAAAAGGCAACAACAAAGGGCTGCTATATTTTACTGGGGCGGACCTTGAGAGAGTATTGGAGGGTTTGCACAAACATCAGGAAGATATAAAAGGCAGGTCAAAAATCTGTGGAGATGATGATGTTTTTGAAAAGCTTTGTTTGGCAGCAGATAAGTTTGTTGTAAAGCGTTCTATTAGAGATGAGCGGCAGCAATGGACGATTTTAGCGGGTTTTCCCTGGTTTTGCGACTGGGGCAGAGATGCGTTTGTGTCACTGCCGGGACTTTTACTTTCAACCGGCAGGTTCGAAGAAGCCAAATCGGTCCTTTTGACCTTTGCACAGGCTGAGGAAGGGGGGATGATAGCGAATTATTTTGATGAGCAAAGCGAAAGGGCAGAGTTTAACAGTATAGATGCCTCGTTATGGTTTATTCATTCGGCATTTCAATATCAACAGAGAAGCGGCGACGTCGATACGTTTGAGCAGCATCTTTTACCGGTGATTCACCGGATAGTCGATTGTTATAATCAGGGTACGCGGTTCGGGATACGCTGCGACGAGGACGGCCTTATCCGGGGCGGAGATGAGAATACGCAACTGACCTGGATGGATGCCAGGTGCGATTGCATAAGTTTTACGCCTCGTTACGGCAAGGCGGTCGAGGTTAACGCATTGTGGTATAACTGTCTTTGCTATCTTGCTAAGTATTACGAGAAGAAAAATTCACGGTTGGCTCGCCTCGCTGAGACCGACGAGTCGAAGCGGGCACGGCGTTACAGGCTGATGGCTGAGAAATGCGAAAAAAGTTTCAGAAGTTTGTTCTGGAACCAGCTGACAGGTTGTCTTAACGATTGTATTTTGCCGGACGGCAGGATTGACAGCAGTCTGCGTCCGAACCAGATATTTGCGGTGTCACTGCCGTTTTCACCGTTGGAAGAGTATCAGGCAAAAAGTGTGGTAAATGTTGTAGAGAGAAGACTATTGACACCGTATGGTCTTCGGAGTCTGGATGCTCTTGACAGCCGATATAAGGGGACTTATAGCGGCTCTTCCAGGCAGCGTGATGAGGCATACCATCAGGGGACGGTTTGGCCTTATCTGATAGGGCCTTTTGTAGAGGCCTATCTGAAGGTGAACGGCTCCAACCAGAGCAGTAAAAAAAAGGCGGCGAAATTTATTGAGCCGCTGCTCGAACATATGAACGGAGACGGCTGTATCGGGCAAATCAGCGAGATATTTGACGGTGATAAGCCTCATAAGCCCAGGGGCTGTTTCGCGCAGGCCTGGAGCGTGGCTGAGGTTATTCGTGCGTATTTGTTGATAAACAGCTGATTTTTCATTTCATTTTTCCTTACAAAAAAGTGACAGGGACAATTCCAGAAAACAGCTTGTATATCCGGCAGTAACTAATTAGAATAAGTGCCGAATAAATGATTAATTATTATTAAAAGAAGGAGGTAAAAATGAGGTTTAAGATTCTATTTTCACTTCTGGTTCTGAGCTTCTTGGCGGGCTGTAATGAACAGGCGTTAAAGACTGTATGGCTCGATGAGATGGATATCAGCAAGGTTCAAACAGGGTCCGGTACTGTACAGGCTAACAAATCGATTGACGGCAATCCGATTACTATGAACTCTGAAGAGTATGAAAGAGGATTTGGTGTAAATTCACCATCGGAGTTGAATATTAATCTTTACGGGAATGCAAGACGTTTCACCGCGATTGTCGGTGTGGATGATGAGGTCAGAAGAAGTGCCCAGCAGCAGGAGCAGCGCCGGAGGCGTAGAAGAAGGGGTACTGTTGACTTCAAAGTCGTCGGCGACGGAAAGTTATTGTGGGAGAGCGGCGTACTGCGGGCAGGTGGTGAGCCTAATGAAGTTGATGTTGATTTAACCGGTATCAAGAAGCTGCGTCTGATTGTCAAGGAGGTTGATACTAACTATAACGACCATGCAAACTGGGCGATGGCACAAATCGAGTATTCAGGCAAAAAGCCTCGAGCGGTTGAAGCGGTTGTTCCCAAGCATTATATTTTAACTCCCCAGCCTGGCCCGAAGCCTCGAATAACGGGGGCGAAGATTTTCGGTGTTCGTTCGGGAAATCCGTTTTTGTTTACAGTAACGGCAACAGGTGAGTGTCCGATGTCTTTCGGTGCGCAAGGGCTGCCGGCAGGGCTTGTTATCGATTCGGCGACAGGGCGGATTACCGGCTCTGTGGAAAAGGAAGGCGGATATAAGGTCAAGCTGATTGCAAAGAATGCTCTGGGGACGGCGGAAAGAGATTTTAGAATAATTGTGGGCGATACGATTGCGCTGACTCCGCCGATGGGCTGGAACAGCTGGAACTGCTGGGCCTGCGCAGTTACTGATGAGAAAGTTCGCGCAACGGCAAAAGCGATGGTTGATACCGGGCTTATCAATCACGGCTGGTCGTATATCAATATCGATGACTGCTGGATGCGTACGGAAGGGCGTGGCAGCGATGACCCGAATCTGGGCCCGCCCGTTCGTGATGCGAGCGGCGATTTGATACCGAATGCAAAATTTCCGGATATGAAGGGTTTGTGCGATTATATCCACGGGCTTGGCCTGAAAGCCGGTATCTATATCGGGCCGGGACCGACGACCTGTCAGGGTTATGTCGCAAGCTGGGAGCACGAGCTGCAGGATGCGAAAAAATTTGCTGAATGGGGATTCGATTACCTTAAGTATGACTGGTGCGGTTATTCGTCGGTATCCGGAAGAGACACGCTGGAAGATTTGCAGAGGCCTTATATCCTGATGAGAGAGGTTCTTGACCAGGTGCCAAGGGACATTGTTTACAGCCTCTGCCAGTACGGCTGGGGTGACGTTTGGAAGTGGGGGGAAGAAGTAGGCGGTAACTGCTGGAGGACAACAGGTGATATCAGGGATACGTGGAATAGTATGGCAAGAGGATTTGACCAGGCGGATTTGGCGCCTTATGCGAAGCCCGGCCACTGGAACGACCCTGATATGATGGTTCTTGGGAAAGTCGGCTGGGGCCCGAATCTGCGGGATTCACGCTTGACTGCCGATGAGCAATATACACATATGAGTCTTTGGTGTTTGCTTTGCTCGCCACTGCTGCTTGGTTGTCCGATTGAAGAGTTAGATGATTTCACATTGAGCTTATTGACTAATGATGAGGTTTTAGAAGTTAGTCAGGACCCGCTGGGCCGGCAGGCTCGCCGTATTGTTCAGGATGGCCCTGTTGAGATATGGGCAAAGCAGATGGAAGGCGGCTCTATAGCTGTTGGTTTATTTAACAGAGATGATTATTCGCAGCAGAAAATTACTTTGAATTTTGCCGATTTAGGGATTGAGGGCAAGTGCCGGGTTCGTGACCTGTGGCGACAAAAGGATATAGGGACTTTTACTGATAAATTTGAGACTGAGGTCCCGGTACATGGTGTTGTTCTGATTAAGCTAAGAGCTGAATAAGGTATTGTAGCCAGAATGCCGCAAGCAAGAGAATCCAACCGGTGAAAATAATTATACAGTCTGCATAAAACGGCAAGCGCGTGGCGTCTGTTTCTGTATAAGAAATTACTGCTTCTTTCGTTACTATTATTTTTTCGTATGAATCCTTTTTATGGGATGACTATATCCATTCTACTTTCTTAATCGCCATATCACTTTCAACGTCGCCGGTATTGGCAATACCTTCAGGCTCGATGAGAAGCGCTTCATATCCTTTCTCAGATGCCGGCTTGTGTTCGAGGCCTTTGGGGACGACTATCATTTCTCCCGCATTCAATTCGATTACCTTATCCCGGAAATGCAGCAGCATCCTGCCCTTCAGGATGATGAAAGTCTCATCCGTATCTGCATGGCTATGCCAGACAAACTCGCCTTTGAACCTTACAATCTTGAATTCATACTCGTTCATTTTGGCAATTATTCTCATTGAGTAGTCTTCATCCGGTAACATAGAGAATTTTTCGGCAAAATTAATTTTGGATGGTGCCATTTTTCACACTCCATAACAATAGTTGGTCTAATCTGAGTAAAATGCTACGTTTTGATTTCCTGTCCGAACGAAATGAAATATAGCGAGATACAGGAAAATAGCAATTGCGATTTTTGGATTTTATGCAGCAATTTCTTGACAATTCGAGGCAATTTGGCAAAAATATTATTGATGCAGGAGTAAATTATATTTTTAGCCGTTTAAATGGGAAATCAAGTTAAGCTTCGGGAGGCGATATTATGAGAACAAAAAGAAATCTGCAAACAATACTACTGGCCGGTATTATTTTATGGATTTTCAGCGTTTCTTTATCAGCAGAGCAGTTCGGGCTGACGGATGAGCAATTTGCAGTATTAAAAGAGGCCTTTGCCGAATACGAGAAGGCATCGGACAATTTTATTGCCCTCAACCGCAAGGCCTGTATAGAAAATCCGGAACTTGCAGCAGTACAGGTATCCCTTTTTAGAGTAGAATGGTTAGACAACAGTTATAATTATCCGGGCGAAAAAGAATATAAACAATTTATCGAAAATAACAAAGGGACAATCGATGAAAAGGAACTTTCCAGGAGATGCAGTTATTTGTTTGAGTCAAAGGCGGCACTTAATATATTCGAAGATCCCAACTGGACACCAGAAGTAAGGCCGGCGATATTAGGCAGATTCCGGCTCGAACATAGCAGGACACATTTCCCGGACGCAGAAGAGAAATTCAAGAAAGGCCTTGAGGAAAAGCACGTGACCATTTTTGACCCGAATGACCCTAATGATGAAATATTATGGGCAAATATCCAGAATTATTACAGAGAACTCGACGAATTCAATCTAAGTAAGCAACTTCAATTGCTTGAGGATTATAATTTACCTGAAAAAGCCGCCCTTTACCCGAGTACACGTGGATTATATGAGTCTCAGGATTTCGGTATAACAGATTTCAGCAAACACATTCTGTCAATGAATGTGCCTAAAGAGGTTGTAAAAGCGGTGCAAGAATATGAAAAGGAGTATCGAAATATTAATCAAAAGATGAGAGAAATGAATATTGAACAGCCGCTTTTGAATTTTATACCGTTCCTGTCGAGCAGGAACGTGCAGATAGACATGCAGAAAGCACAGAATTTGAATATAGCTGATATGTGGCCGGTTCTTAGAAAATATCTCGAAGGCACAAATGATTATCTCTTCGAGGATGAAGCTATGAACAACCTTAGCATACTGACTACGGGATATCAGTTAGCAGGTTATATTAAAAGAGAATGCGAACTTTAATAAAATCACTGCAAATGCAGTCGGAAGATACAATTGAGGGTTCGTGTGAAGACAATCTGTTAAGAAGAATGATTGAGCCTTCATTATTAAAGAGAGCATTTCTGCGAAAATAACACAATGATGTCATTTCCGTGAAAACGAGGATATATCTTTTGAAAGGCCTGGATTCCGGCACAAGACCGGAATGACAGCTTAATAAGTTTCTTTTCTACAGAGCAATTTAAGAAGGGAATTTTTATGAAATACAAGATTTCGGTCTGGCGGGTAAGTTTGTATTGGCTGTTTTTTATAGTGCTGCTTTGATTTCTTCGATGAATTTTTTGACTTCGTTTAAGATTTTTTCGTTGTTGTCGAGATTGTCTTCTATGATTTTGATGATTTTTGAGCCGATTATGACGCCGTCGGCGCCTGCAGAGGCGACGGCGGCTGCGTGCTCGGGTTTGCTTATACCAAAACCGACACATACGGGGACCTGCGTTAATGATTTTAGTCTGGCAATGAGAGAGCGGACGTCTTCGGAGAGTTTTTCTCTGCTGCCGGTAACGCCTAAAAGAGAGACGGCGTAGATAAAGCCGGTTGTTTTGGAGGCTATTGTTTTGATTCTTTCTATGTCGGTGTTCGGAGTTGCCATAAAGACGGTGTCCATGCCTGCATTTTGTGCGGGGCCTGTGATTTCATCCGCGTCGTCGATACTTAAGTCCGCGATAAGGATGCTGTTTACACCGGACTTGTGAAAATCGGTGAAAAACTTTTCTATGCCGTACTGATATATAAGATTGTAATACATCAAAAGACCTATCGGGATATCCTTGTATTGCTTTATTGCAGCGATAAATTCGAGCGCCTTTGCGACGGTAATGCCGCTTTTCATAGCTCGTATGTCGGCCTTCTGGATTGTTGGGCCGTCGGCTATCGGGTCAGAAAACGGTATACCGAGTTCGAGTATATCGGAGCCTGCGTCGATGGCTGTTTTGATAATTGCAAGAGAAGTTTCAAAGTCAGGGTCTCCGATAACGAAAAACGGTACAAGGGCCGCTTGTTTTAACTGCGAAAAAAGCTGTTTGTATGTTTTCATATTTTCTCTCTTATTTTACCGGCCGATATTTTTCAACGATTGAAACGTCTTTGTCACCGCGTCCGGAAAGGCTTACCACTACGTTTGTATTTGAATCGAGTTTTCCCTTTTGCTTTACAAGCCAGGCCAGTGCGTGTGCGCTTTCCAGAGCGGGCAGGATGCCTTCATTTTTTGTGAGCAGCTCGAATGCATCGAGCACTTCTTCGTCGTTTGCGGCGACGTATTCTGCTCTTCCGGTATCTTTTAGCAGGCAGTGTTCGGGGCCGACGGCAGGGTAATCCAGGCCGGCACTTACGGATTCTGTTTCGCAGATTTGGCCTTCGTTGTTTTGTAGCAGATATGCCTTTGCGCCGTGTAGAATACCTATTGTCCCAGTGACTAAAGTGGCAGCATGCTGGTTTTCAGCCAGGCTTCTGCCGCCTGCTTCGACACCGATTAATTTTACATTTTTATCCTCGAGAAATGCAGAGAAGATGCCTATTGCATTGCTGCCGCCGCCGACGCAGGCGATGAC
>CAYLMG010000038.1:11991-15257 GCA_964384565.1 uncultured Pirellulales bacterium
CCGTGCTGGCCGGCACCTGTTTCGGCGATAAGTTTTGTTTTTCCCATATATTTTGCGAGAAGTCCCTGGCCAAGCGTGTTATTTACCTTGTGTGCGCCGCCGTGCAGCAGGTCTTCTCTTTTTAGATATACATTGAAACCGACAGATTCACTGAATCTCTGGGCATAGTATAACGGCGTAGGCCGGCCGGCATAATCTTTGAGGAGCTTGTTGAGCTCGGTGATGAACTTGTGGTCCTGGTGGAAGCAGTAAAAGGCCTGTTCGAGCTCCTCGAGAGCGGGGATGAGAACTTCGGGGACATAAAAGCCGCCATAATCGCCGAATCTTGCTTTATATTTCATAGGTTTTTCCTGTAATATTTTAACCTCTCAGGTAACGTATATTTTCGAACAGCTGTTTCATTTTTTTATGGTCTTTTTTACCGGGACTTTCTTCGATGCCGCTGCAGATGTCAATACCATAGACCCCGTGTTCGACAGCCTCGACGACATTGTCGGGATTTATTCCGCCTGCCAAAAAGATTCGTTTTCTGATGTGCCCGATTATGTTCCAGTCGAAAGTCAATCCTGTTCCGCCATATTTTTCGGTGTCGAAGGCGTCGAGAAGGATTGCATCAGTGAAATATTCCTCGGCTTTTCGGATGTCATTCTGGCCTTTTACTCTTATTGCCTTCATTGTTTTTACATTGAGAGAGCGCAACAAGTCGCAGAATTGAACAGTTTCATCGCCGTGCAGCTGCACCCAGTTGAGCTGGCAGGTGTTTATTGTTTTGTGGATATGGTCGAGGGGAGCATTCACAAAGACACCGGCTGTGTCGATAAATGCCGGCAGTCTGTCAATTATCCGGACTGCATTTTCGGGCTTAATAAACCTGGGGCTTTTTTCGTAGAAGTTAAAGCCGATTATGTCGGCACCCAAGTCAAGAGCGGCCGCTGAATCCTCATAATTGGTCAGTCCACAAATTTTAACTTTTACTATCAACATAAATTAGTCTTTAACTGTTTGAAATTATAATTAATTGTTCGAGACATTGAGAAGCCTTGCCGTCATCGATTGCTTTGTTTGCCATCTTAATTGCTGAGTCGAAATCGTCAGCCAGGTTGGCTACAATTATTGCACCGGCTGCGTTTAATACAACAATATCCCTGCATGGACTTTTGTCTTTGCCGTTCAGGATGTCGGTTATAATTTTGGCATTTGTTGCAGCATCGCCGCCTTTTAGGGATTCAAAGTCAGCCTTTTTGAATCCGAAATCTGACGGATTGATTTGTTTGGAGGAAATAGTTTCGTTTTTTAGTTCGAGGATTTTTGTTGTCCCCATAGTGCTTATTTCATCGAGGCCGTCACTGTGAACAACCATAGCACGTTTTGTTCCGAGCATTTTAAGTGTTTCTGCGATTCTGGGCATAAAGTCCTCCTGCGGAACACCCATCAGCTGTGCAGTTGCACCTGCAGGATTGGCGAGGGGACCGAGAATATTGAAAGCGGTTCTGAAATCAAGAGCTTTTCTTACCGGCTGGACGTGTTTCATCGCCGGATGGAACCTCGGTGCGAACATAAAGCCAATATGTGCCTGCTTTATGCATTCCGCAATAATTGCAGGCTCTGCTTCGATATTGACACCAAGCTCTGCGAGGACGTCAGCGGAGCCGCATTTACTTGTGATACCTCTGTTGCCATGCTTTGCGATGTAAACGCCGGCTCCGGCGGCGACAAGGGCGGAAGCGGTTGATATGTTAAAGGTTTTGAGCTTTGCACCGCCCGTTCCGCAGGTATCGACTAAATTGTCCAGGCTGGTATCTACTTTTACGGCGTGTTCTCGCAGAGAAGTCGCAAGTCCGGCAAGCTCAGAGACGGATGCATTTTTGGCCCGCATAGCAGCCAGAAAGGCGGCAACCTGGACATCGGGAACCTCGCCTTCGAATATTGTGTCCAAGAGTTTTTTGGCCTGTTCGAATGTAAGGTCATCGCCTTCGAGCAGGATTTCAAGATATTCAGTTATCTTTGCCATATCTACAGCTTCCTTTTATACTTTCTGTTTTTCTGCGATATTAAGGATGTTTTCGATTATTTTTCCGCCTGCCGGCGTGAGTATGCTTTCGGGGTGAAACTGGACGCCGAAGATAGGCAGAGTTTTATGCTCAACAGCCATAATAATATTTTCAAACTCCGCTGTTTTTTCGAGGCAATCCGGCAGAGACAAGACACAAAGGCTGTGGTAGCGTCCGGCCTGCAGGGGGTTTTCAACACCTTCGAAAATCCCTTTTTGATTATGACTTACTCTTGACGGTTTTCCGTGCATAGGTACGGGGGCGTGGCCGATTTTGCCGCCGAAATACTGAACTATCACTTGGTGGCCCAGACAGACGCCGAATATCGGCAGCTTGTCCTTGAAGTAATCCACAGCCTGCAGTGACACACCGGCTGTATCCGGTGTGCCGGGACCAGGTGAGATAACGAGCAGGTCGGGGTTGAAATCTTTTGCCAGCTCTTTCAGCTTCTCAATTTCGGTATCGGAGCGATAAACAAGTGTATCGCAGTTACGTTTGCTGAAGTCATCTACAAGGTTATATGTGAAGGAATCGAAGTTATCGATGAACATCACTTTTCTTTTTTTCGTTTCCATAGTCTCTGCCTTTTTAGATTTATTTTCCTCGAATCGCCCGCATACAGGAATTTGCCTTGTGTTCGGTTTCTTCGAATTCTGTCTTTGGTACGGAATCGTGCACGATACCTGCGCCGACCCTGATATATGCTTTGTGGTCTTTGACCTGCAGGCTTCTTATTGTAATGCAGCTGTCGAATTGGCCGTCAACGGTTAAATAGCAGACGGCCCCGCCGTAATAGCCGCGTTTTGTCTTTTCGAGGTTGCGGATGATTTTCATAGCTTCAATCTTCGGAGCGCCGGTAAGTGTGCCCATATTCATTGTAGCAAGATAAGCGCTCAGGGCATCGAGGCCGTCAGCAAGTATACCTTTAACATTACTGACAAGGTGCTGGACAGATGCGTATTTTTCGACGATTAAAAGCTCGGTGACAACTCTACTGCCGGACTTTGCAACCCGTGCTATGTCGTTTCTGGCCAAGTCGACGAGCATCATATGCTCGGCGAGCTCTTTGCGGTCGATTTTTAGCTCGGCCTCGTATCTAAAATCGGTGTCGGGGTCTATTTTGCTGCCTGTACGGCCTCTGGGCTTTGTTCCGGCGATAGGGCGGATTTCGACCTGGCGCTTTTCAGTGCCGCTTACACGCAGGTTTAATTCAGG
>CAYLMG010000039.1:0-15155 GCA_964384565.1 uncultured Pirellulales bacterium
TGATTATTCCGAGCTAACCTGTGATAAGCCGGAGAAGTCGCTTTGTGTTCGAATAAAAAAGAACGGCGGTAGAAATCATCGCGGTATTACCACGAGCAGATTCAGAGGCGGCGGGGCGAGGAAGATTTATCGGCTGATAGATTTCAAGCGTGACAAAGACGGTATTCCTGCAAAGGTGGCCACGATTGAGTATGACCCTAACCGCAACTGCTTTATATCTCTGCTTGCCTATGCCGATGGAGAGAAAAGATACATACTGGCACCGGCTGGCATAAGTGTAGGCCAGACGGTTGAAAGCGGGCTGGATTGTGAGCCGAGGGTGGGTAATGCTATGCCGCTGGAAGTTATACCATCCGGTCTTGAAATCCATAATATTGAGCTGACTGCTGGTCAGGGCGGCAAGCTCGTCCGGGGCGCCGGAAGCGCAGCGAGGATAGTGGCCAAGGAGGGCGACTGGGTGAGCATTGTTCTGCCGAGCGGTGAGATGCGTATGCTTCGCAAGCAGTGCCGTGCTACTATCGGCAGATTGAGCAATGCCGACCATCAGAACGTTGAGCTCGGCAAGGCAGGTAGAAAGCGCCATATGGGCAGAAGGCCGCACGTAAGAGGCAAGGCGATGAATCCTGTATCACATCCGTTAGGCGGCGGTGAGGGCCGGGCAAACGGCGGCCGACATCCCTGTTCGCCGACAGGGGTACTGGCCAAGGGAGGAAAGACAAGAAATCCGAGAAAGCCGAGCAATAAGAGGATTATTCGAAGACGTAAGAACAAAAGACAGGGACAGCTTGTGCTGTAGCAGTTCGACTGTCCTGAGCTCACTGTCGAAGGATTGATTTGTTGAGAGTAAAAGGAACGATATGAGCAGGTCACTTAAAAAAGGGCCTTACGTTGACCAAAAACTTTTTGCCAAGGTAACGAAGCAGGCTCAGGCGGGTACTTATGAGCCGATGAAAACCTGGGCACGGAGGTGTACGATAATTCCGGAGTTTGTAGGTTATACTTTTATGGTTCATAACGGTAAGATGTTTCATAAGGTTTTTATTACTGAGGATATGGTCGGTCACAAGCTCGGCGAATTTTCGCCGACACGTACTTTCAAGGGACATTCGAGCAAGAAGATAGTAAAATAATCAGAGCAGCTTAATTGGCCGGAAAAGAAGTTAAAATGTTGAGTTCCGAAAAGCTAAAAAAGGTTTTTGAGCAGCGAAAGATGAGCTCAGAGCAGCTCGCAGAGCAAATTGCCCGGGGCGGTTTGAGCAAAGCGAGGGCAGCTGCTGCAATCAGGAACTGGCAAAAGGGTCTTATGAAGCCTCAGCCTCGCAAAGAGGATGTGCGCAATCTTGCAGCGGCGCTGGGAGTCGATGTAAATGATTTGTCACAGTGGCGTTCATCTTATCGATATGCACCCAGCTCGCCGCGAAAAGTAAGACTTATTGCCGAGCTTATAACGGGCAGGGGCGTACAGGAGGCGATGGATTTGTTGAAATTCACGAGAAAGCGAGCTGCGGAGATGGTTAACAAGGTGCTCAAAGCCGCTGTTGCCGATGCGGATGAGCAGCAGGCGGATGTGGATAATCTCTATGTCAGTTGTGCCCGCGTGGACGATGCCGGTATTCGAATAGGCACCAAAAGGTGGATACCGAAGGACAGGGGCAGAGCTCATTCGCTAAGTAAAAAGGCCTGTCATATATATGTGACGGTGGCAGAGGCATAAGAAAAAACTTAAACGGACAGATAGAGAAATTAAATATGGGTCAGAAGACATCACCAATAGGATTCAGGACGGGGATAACCAGAGAATGGCAGAGCATTTGGTTTTCACCGAAGGCCAGTTACGGGGATTTTCTCGTCGAAGATGAGAAGATACGACGTTTCATCGATAAAAAATACAATCGCCAGATGCCCAAGGGGGCGGTATCGAAAGTGAAGATAATCCGGACGAGAAACGAGATTCAGGTGACATTGCACAGTGCCCGGCCTGGGATTGTAATCGGACCTCGGGGCGGAGAGGTTGATAAGCTTCGAGAAGAGCTTGAAGCTATGACAGGCCGCAAGGTGAATATCAATGTCATCGAGGTAAAAGCCCCGGAGCTCGATGCGGTTTTAGTGGCAGAAGCGATTGCAGAGCAATTGTGTAAGCGGGCGTCGTTCAGGCGTACGATGAAGCAATATTGTGAATCGGCGATGAACGCCGGTGCCAAGGGAGTTAAGATTATTTGCGGCGGTCGTCTTGCGGGTTCGGAGATGGCCCGCAGAGAGACACAGAAAGTCGGCAGCATTCCGCTTCATACTCTGGATGCCGATGTGGATTATGCAGTGGCGACGGCGAGGACGACGTATGGAGCTATCGGTATTAAGGTCTGGATTTACAGGGGTAAATTCGGAGAACAGCAGGAGGTTGAGACAAGACAGGTTCGTCGGCGTCGGTCGGGGCGGCGAGTAGGTGGCCGTAAAGGGGCGCGGGGTGCCGGCGTTTCCGCTCCTGCCGTAGAAGACAAAAGGAGTGAAAAGGCTCAATCAGCACCTGCTGAAGAACAAAAGCAGCAGCCGGAGCAAAATGACAGAGGCGCAGAAAAATAGCAGTTGCAGCGGTTGCATTGATTTCGAATAGATAGATTTTTGAGGGTTTTTGAAGATGGCATTGATGCCGAAAAGAGTTAAATTCCGTAAGAGCCAGCGAGGCAGAATGAAAGGCAATGCTGCGAGGAGCAACTTTGTTGCCTTCGGCGAATATGGTTTGCAGGCACTTGAGAGAAGCTGGATAACGGCGAGGCAGATTGAGGCTGGCAGAGTGGCGGCGACGCATTTTCTGCATCGTGAAGGCAAGGTATATTTGAGGATATTCCCTCATAAGCCTGTAAGCAAAAAGCCGCTTGAGACACGGATGGGAAAGGGTAAAGGCGAGCCGGAGTTCTGGGTTGCAAAGGTCAGGCCCGGTCAGATTTTCCTCGAGATCGGCGGCATCGGTGAGGACGTGGCCAAGCGGGCGCTGGTCAGAGTTGCTCATAAGATGCCGATAAGGTGCAGATTCGTCAAGAGAAGGCATTCTTTGTAACGCCTTGGGTATAAGCGGCAGAAGCAATCCCCGCCTCGCGGCGAGGCCGCGGGTTTGAAAAAGGACAGTTTAAGATGAAGGCAAAGCAGTATCGTGAAATGAGTCTTGATGAGCTCGTGGACAAGCTGGATGAGCTTGCCAGGCGGTTGTTCGAGCTTCGCTCACAGTCAGTGACAGAGACACTGGAGAATAATAAGGCTGTGAGGAATATCAAGCGCGATATTGCAAGAATTAAAACGGTAATAGGTGAAAAGCAGGCAGTTTGATTGTCGAGAAGATATGCAGCGGAAAAAGGCAAAAACCGACATAGCTGTGGTGACAAGCCGAAGCGGCGACAAAAGCGTTAAGGTTGCCATTGATTACAAGATTAAGCATCCCAGGTACGGCAAATACGTACGACGCAGGACCGTACTTGGCGTACACGATGAGCACAATCAGGCCTCGGTTGGCGATGTTGTTGAAGTTGCTCCATGCAGGCCTTCGAGCAAGACCAAGAGATGGCGTCTTGTTCGTGTCGTGCAAAAGGCGGTTGTGGATTGACGCTCAGGATAGGCTGAGTGTGTGAGGTAGATTTGTGATTCAGCAGGAAACAATGTTGGATATAGCAGATAACTCAGGCGTAAAGTCGGCGTTGTGTATAAAGGTTCTCGGCAGAGGAGGCTGCCGGAGGCGAAACTATCGGCCTACAGCCGGTATCGGTGACGTTGTGTGTGTGGCTATAAAGAAAGCTCTGCCAAGCTGCCAGCTGGACGACAAGAAGGTTCATAAATGTGTGATAATTCGCACGAAAAGCCCTGTCAAGAGACCCGACGGCAGCTATGTCAGATTCGACAGTAACGCAGCGGTGATAATCGACAACGACGGCAATCCGATAGGCACAAGAATTTTCGGGGCGGTTGCTCGTGAGCTGCGAGAAAAAAATTATATGAAGATTATTTCTCTGGCCAGTGAGGTCGTGTAGAAACAGTTACAGGTCGGGGATGTGAGGTTAAATATAAGAGATTAAAAATGGCACTGCATATTAAAAAGGGTGATATGGTACAGATTATAGCTGGCGAGCATAAAGGTGCTACCGGTAAGGTGCTTCGAGTAATACCCGAGAAGAACAGGGTGGTTATTCAGGGTCATAACATTGCTTTCAGGCATGTTCGCCCGTCGAGAAAGAACCCGCAGGGAGGGCGGATTCAGGTTGAGCAGCCGATTCATATAAGCAATGTGCAGCCTTTGAATCCGAAAAGTTCGAAGCCGACCAGAGTTCGCTATTCGGTTGGTAAAGACGGAACAAAAAAAAGAGTTGCTATCGATGGCAGTGAAATTGGCGTTGTTAGAAGGAAGATTTAGAACAGCCTTTGTGCTGGGAATTGGTTAATAATCAGAAGATATGGCACGATTGAAAGATATATATAAATCGCGGATAGTTCCGGAATTGGCTAAGGAATTCGGTTACAAAAATTTGATGGCAGTTCCGCGGATGGAGAAGATTATCGTCTCTATGGGCGTTGGCAAGGCGGTTCAGGATAAGAAGTTTCTGGAGCAGGCCAAAAAGGATTTAATGATGATTACAGCCCAGATGCCGGTTGTTTGTAAGGCCAAAAAGAGTGTTTCCAATTTCAAGGTTCGAGCCGGCAATGAGACAGGGTTGAAGGTTACTATTCGCGGCGACCGTATGTATGAATTTATGGACAGGCTCGTAAGTCTGGCGATACCGAGAGTTAGAGACTTCCGCGGGCTTGACCCGAATAGCTTTGACGGCAGAGGAAATTACTCACTGGGAGTGAGCGAACAGAGTGTTTTCCCTGAAATAGACCCGGCAAAAATGGAGTTTCAGCAGGGTATGAATATAACTTTTGTGACGTCGGCGAAGACAGATGAGGAGGCAGGGAAGATGCTGGCTTTGTTCGGGATGCCGTTTAAGAGGCCGAAAGAGCAATAGCTTTGCACAGGAATAATATCTTGTGGAGTTTATGAATGTCAACAAAGGCGCTTGAAAATAAGGTAAAGAGAAAACAGAAGTTTCGGGTCAGGCAGTATACCCGCTGTGAGCTTTGTGGAAGGTCGAAGGCGGTTTACCGCAAGTTCAAGATTTGCCGCATCTGCTTTAGAAAAATGGCTAACGAAGGCAAAATTCCGGGCGTCAAAAAGGCCAGCTGGTGATCGACCGGGTGCAAAGGTGAGATTGTTTTAGGGCAGTTGCGAAATAAGAGGTAGGAAATTATGAGTTTGAGTGACCCAATAGCTGATATGTTGACTAGGATACGAAATGCAATGCGGATAGGCAAGAGTTCTGTGACAGTTAAAGCATCCGGTATATGCGAAGGGATAGCAGCGGTACTTAAAAAGGAAGGTTACATATTGGATTATGACCGAATCGACGACGGCAAACAGGGAATTTTAAGGATAACACTTAAGTACGACGAAAACGGTCGGCCTGTTATTGAAGCAATCAACAGAGAGAGTAAGCCCGGCAGGCGAAAATATTTATCCGTTGATAAGCTGCCCTTTGTTCTCGGCGGCATGGGAATATCGATTGTTTCAACAAGTAAAGGTGTAATGAGTGACAGGAGCTGCCGCAAGGCAAAGGTCGGCGGCGAAATACTTTGTACGGTAAGTTAATATGTCTCGTATAGGTAAAAAACCGATAGAACTTCCCGCCGGCGTCAAGGCCGAGCGGAAGGGCAGTAACATTGAGGTTGCAGGTCCGCTGGGCAAATTACAGATTGCCTGTAAGCCGGGGATAAAGATAAAAGTCGAAGATTCCAGGATTATTGTGGAAAGCAAGGCCGGCCAGAGTCGGCAAGACAGAGAGCTGCACGGCACGACGAGAGCATTGATTGCAAATATGGTTACCGGTGTGAGCAAAGGCTTTGAGAAAAAAATGCAGATTTTCGGAACAGGTTACAGTGTTAAAACACAGGATGACAAACTGGTTTTGCAGGTGGGATTCAGTCACCCCATCCAGTTGAAGATACCCTCAGCGGTGAAAGTAAATATTGAGGTGGCTGCGACCAGAGGCAATGATGTGCCTGCGGTTTTCACGGTTTCGAGCGTAGATAAATGTGCCCTCGGCCGATTTGCTGCTGATGTGCGAAAGATAAAGCCGCCGGAGCCTTATCAGGGCAAGGGCATTCGGTATGCTGATGAGCACGTCAGGCGAAAAGTTGGAAAGGCCTTTACCTCGGGTACGGTATAGCAGGCAGTATTTGTTAAAGCAGTTACGAGACCGTTAGAAGATTAGTATGATGAAAACAGATAGTGTTAAAAGGGCAGCATTGAGGCGTAAATATCATGTCAGAAAGAAGATATTTGGAACGCTGGACAGACCTCGTCTGGTGGTGAAGCGTTCCAACCGGCATATTTATGCACAGATAATCGACGATGCGGCAGGCCTGACGCTTGTTTCGGCCAGTACTATGAGCAAAACGCTTCGGGGCCAGCTGCAGAAGACGGGCAATAAGAAGGCTGCAGAGATTATAGGCGAAGCTGTCGCCAAGCAGGCGTTGGGCGTGGGTATTAAATGTGTTTGTTTTGACAGGAACCGTTATAAGTATCATGGCAGAGTCAAGGCACTTGCCGACGGGGCGAGGAAAGCGGGGCTTGTCTTTTAACGAGAGTTTGGAGAAAAAAATTGGCTCGAAAACCAATGAAAATAATTGAGCAGCAGGAGCATCCGTTTGAGGATACGGCGGTGAAGATTTATCGCTGTGCCAAGGTAGTCAAAGGCGGCAGGCGATTCAGCTTTGCGGCTCTGGTTGTCGTGGGCGACCGTAATGGTACGGTGGGCGTAGGCTACGGCAAGGCAAACGAAGTGCCTCTTGCTGTTGAGAAAGGGATAAAGGAGGCCAGGAAATCTTTGCATAATATATCGCTTTTCGGCAGGACAATACCGCATAAGGTGATTGGTAAATGCAGGGCGACGAAGATAGTAATGGTGCCGGCTAATCCCGGTACGGGCGTTATTGCCGGCTCAAGTGCCCGAGCTGTGCTCGAATATGCGGGAGTGCAGGATGTTCTTACAAAGGTATACGGCAGCACTTCAGCCAAGAACGTTGTTAAAGCTACGTTGGCTGGTTTGTTGAAACTTCATAGCAAAGAGGAGATAGAATCTCTTCGCGGTGTTGAGGTGGAAAAGGTAAAAAGGTGGTGATGTTTTAGATGTCGAAGACAAAGATAACTTCAATTGCCGGCAGGGATAAGCGTCGCAAGCGAATCGGCAGGGGCAGCGGTTCCGGACACGGCAAGACAGCTGGCCACGGCCACAAGGGACAGAAGAGCAGGTCCGGGGCGAAGATAGGCCTGCTTTTCGAGGGCGGTCAGATGCCTTTGTTCAGGAGACTGCCCAAACGCGGCTTTAGCAATTTCAAGTTCGCAACGCGGTATAAAATTATAAATGTCTCTCAGCTGGAAAGATTTGAGGACGGCGCGGATGTCGGGCTGGAGAAGCTTTCCCAGGCAGGGCTGATAGATAATACGAAAAATAAAGTCAAGATTCTCGGAGATGGAGAGCTGACCAAGAGGTTAAAGGTAAAGGCTCATAAATTCAGCAGGGTGGCCGAGCAGAAAATCGTCGCTTCAGGCGGCGCCGTTGAGCTGGCATAGGTATTAGTGGCAGAGCAGCGAGGATAAAGGAAAGATTAAAATATGTTTAAGACATTTGTGAACATATTCAGGATACCTGATTTGCGCAGCAAGGTCGTCTTTACCATTGCTATGCTGATGATTTACAGGGTGGGCTTTCATATCCCTGTGCCGGGCTTTTCCTATGAGAAGATAGCTGAGGCTGCCGGCACTGCGGAGACCGAAACGCCGGTCGGCAGGGCTGTTGAGTATATGCAAATGCTCACCGGCGGCAGGCTCGATAAGAGCAGCCTGTTCGGTCTTGGGATTATGCCGTACATCACTGCTTCGATTATTCTTATGCTTCTTGGCGAGGTTATACCTGCTTTGAAAAAGTTAAGGCAGGAAGGTCAGACCGGCTACAAGAAGATACAGGAATACACGCGCTATTTGACGGTTTTTATATGTGTTATTCAAGCTTTGATGTATATGAAGTGGTTTGGCGCCGGGGGATTAACCTACGCTGGAATGTATACTCAGGCAGTAATAATGGGTGTTGTGGGCATGACGGCAGGCACTATATTCTTAATGTGGCTTGGTGAGCAGATAGACGAATACGGGATTGGCAGCGGGATAAGCTTGATAATTATGGCTGGTATTGTGGCCCGGCTGCCCTGGGCGGTTAATACACTTATGGAGAATGTGGACCTATCTTCTGCATCGGGCAAGATAGGCCCGGCAAAGTTATTGATTCTGCTTGGCGCTTTTGTATCGGTCGTAGCCGGTGTTATTTTGATTACTCAGGGACAAAGGAGGATACCGATTCAGCAGGCAAAGCAGATGAGGGGACACAGGATGTACGGCGGTCAGAGGCATTATTTGCCTTTGCGTGTCAATCACGGCGGTGTGATGCCGATAATCTTTGCTTCGAGCTTTATGATGTTTCTTCCCATCGTAGCCTCTTATTTAAGAAAGGCTTTTGAAGGGGAGGGAGAGTTTGGCTTTTTCAGCGCTCTGGAAAGGGCATTTTGGCCTCGAGCGTATACATATAATGTTGTTTATATGCTGTTGATATTTTTATTTGCTTATTTTTGGGTGACGGTTCAGTTTCAGCCGAAAGAGATGGCGAAAAATTTACGCGATTCGGGCAGCTTTATTCCGGGTTTGCGGCCCGGCAGAAGAACAGCGGAGTACCTTGAAACGGTGGTTGCGAGAGTAACCTATTATGGTGCATCGTTTCTTGCAATAATTGCGGTCGTTCCTTCGATAATTATCGTTATGCTCGGTGTTGACTGGCGGATAGCAAACTTTTTCGGCGGGACAGCTTTATTGATTGTGGTAAGTGTTTCGCTTGATTTGGTACAGAAGATAGAGGCAAACCTGCTTATGCGAAGTTATGAAGGATTTAGCTCTACCGGAAGAATTAAGGGGGCATACGGATGAGAATAGTGCTGTTGGGAGCTCCCGGAGCCGGCAAAGGGACACAATGTAAGAAAATAGCGGAAAAATACGGCCTGGAACATCTGTCCAGTGGTGACATTTTAAGACAGGAAAGAGCGGGTGGAACCGAGCTTGGCAAAAAAGCCCAGCGGTTTATGGATTCAGGAGAGCTTGTTCCTGATAATATAATTGTAGAGATGATGGCACACGCAATAAATAAAGCACCGAAAGGCGGTTTTGTGCTCGATGGTTTTCCGAGAACGGTTAATCAGGCGGTCGAGCTTGATAAGTCACTTGAGGCTGGCGGCGGCAGGATTGATGCTGTTTTGAATCTGCAGGTCGATGATGACATTATTGTCAAGCGTATTACCGGAAGAAGGAGCTGTTCGGCGTGCGGTGCTGTTTACCACATTGAGAGTATCAGGCCGAAAGTCAACGGTATTTGTGACAAGTGCGGTGAGCAGCTTATTCAGCGAACCGATGACACCGAACAGGTTGTCTTAAACAGGCTTAAAAGCTATTATCAGCAGACCGCTGCGGTTGTGGACTATTACAGAAAACACAACAATGTTTATGACATCGACGCAAATCCCGCTCCCGACGAGATTCTTGCTCTGATATTTGAAAAGCTGGATTCTCTTGTAAGTGTTTAAACGAAGACAGAAAATAAAGCTTATGTGTTTGAGTTTGATTAATGGCTATAACACTTAAAAGCCACAGAGAAATTGAATTGATGCGTCAGGCTGGCAGTGTTGTAGCGAAGGTTCTTTCAAAATTAGAAGAGTTGGCTAAGCCGGGCATAAACACAGCCGAGCTGGACCGCGCCGCTGAGCAGATTTCTACTGAGTCTGGTGCTGAGGATTTGTTCAGAGGCGTAATCGGCCCTTCGGCTGCGGTGCCGTTTCCAGCTGCGATATGTGCATCGATAAACGAGCAGGTGGTTCACGGCATTCCTTCTGAGGATGTCTGTCTTAAAGAGGGCGATATTCTCAGCATCGATTACGGTGCGAGGCTTAACGGCTACTGCGGTGATGCAGCTGTTACTGTTGCTATTGGCAAGGTCTCGGAGGAAAAGGCAAGACTTATCGCGGTAACCAAGCAGGTGCTTGAGATAGCGATTGATAATGCGGCTCCGCGGGTAAGGTGGTCTCAGATTGCTGAGAAGATGCAGAGATGTGCCGAAGCTGCCGGTTTTGCCGTTGTTAGAGAGCTTGTCGGTCATGGAATCGGCAGAAAGATGCACGAAGAACCGCAGCTGCCCAATTTCGTCAGCGATGAGCTGCTGGAAAACGATATTGTCCTTGCCGAAGGTATGGTACTGGCTGTGGAGCCGATGATAAATGTGGGCACTGAGAAAGTCAAAACATTGAAGGATGGATGGACGGTTATAGCGAAAGATAAAAGTTGCTCGGCTCATTTTGAGCATACGATTGCCATTGTTGAGAAGGGATGTGAGGTGCTGACGGTAATGTAAGTTTTGGAATTTTTTATATTTTAGGTTTGTTGGATACTGCAATTGTTATGGCGAAGAAAGAATCAATACGGTTACAGGCCAGAGTGATTGAGGCTTTGCCGAACGCTATGTTTAAGGTGGAGCTTGAGAATGGCCACCAGATTCTGGCTCATGTGTCTGGTAAGATGAGGATGCATTTTATCAGGATTTTGCCGGGCGATGCCGTTACTATCGAGATGTCACCGTATGATTTGAACAGAGGAAGAATTGTGCTGAGAAATTGACCGGCCTGTGCCGGCAGAAGGTTTAAAAGACAGGTGTCGAGAGAAAAATGAAGGTAAGAAGCTCAGTAAAACGTATATGTGAGAACTGCAAAATCGTTCGCCGCAAAGGTGTTGTGCGTGTGATTTGTACGAATCCGCGGCATAAACAGCGGCAGGGATGAATGATGAGAGAGAATTTGTGCGCAGCTGTGTTTTTATGGTTTGTTAAAAGGGAGACGATATGCCGCGTATAGTTGGTGTTGATGTTCCGGACAAGAAGTCTATTTGGATGGCTCTGACTTATATTCATGGCGTAGGCAAGCATACATCGATGCAGGTTTTAAAAGAGGCTAAAGTTGAGCCTATGACCAAAGCCAGCAAGCTCAGCGAGGATGAGCTCAGTCGGATAACACAGGTTATTGACCGAAATTGTGTCATAGGCGGTCAGCTTCGCAGGCAGGTTTCACAGAATATTTCCAGGTTGAAGGAAATCGGCTGTTACAGAGGCATACGGCACAGAAAAGGACTGCCTGTAAGGGGACAGCAGACCCAGAGCAATGCAAGGACACGAAAGGGGCCTAGAAAAACTGTCGCCGGCAAGAAAGGTGTAAAAGAAGCTCGTTAAAAAAGTGTTAATTGTTACTTGATAGAGTTAGAGGATAGTATGGCAAAGGCAGCAAAAAAGAAGGTAAGGAAAAGTGTTGTAAAGGCTGTTGTGCATATAAAAGCCACCTTTAACAATACTTTGATTACGGTAACCGACCCTGATGGTGACACAATATGTTCGAGTTCGGCAGGTTGTGTCGGGTTCAAGGGCTCGCGTAAGAGTACTCCTTTTGCGGCTCAGCAGGCTGCGCAGCGTTGTGCATCGGCGGCGATGCGGTACGGGGTTCGTGAGGTGGAAATCAGGGTCAAAGGCCCTGGTTCGGGCAGAGAATCTGCCATTTCCGCACTTCAGCAGGCTGGTTTGCGGGTATCTTCGATAGAAGATGTCACTCCGCTTCCGCATAATGGCTGCCGGCCGCCGAAAAGAAGAAGAGTGTAAATACTTGGGAGAAGATAAGAAGAATGGGACGTTATCTTGGTTCATCTTGTAAATATTGTCGTCGAGAGGGCGTCAAATTGATGCTCAAGGGCATTAGGTGCGAGACTGCAAAGTGCCCGATCGAGAAAAAGCAGCGCAATCTCGCTCCCGGTATGCATGGCTGGCGCAGGCCGAGAGCAGGCGAATACGGAGTACGGCTGCGCGAAAAACAGAAGGTTAAAAGATACTACGGCCTGCTTGAGAGGCAGTTTATGAGGTATTTTCACTTGGCTGAGAAATCAAAGGCAAATACCGGCCAGATGCTGCTGCAGCTGCTTGAGAGGAGGCTGGATAATGTTATTTACAAATTGAATTTCGCTCCATCGCGAAAAGCGGCAAGACAATTAATTATCCATGGTCATATTTATATAAATGGTCGCAAAGTAAATATCGCCGACTTTACTGCGAATATCGGCGATAAGATTACGGTAAAACAATCAGATAAGAGCGCCAAAAAGATAAAACAGCAGCTTGAGAGCAATCCGAATTTTACCGTTCAAAGCTGGCTGCAGCTGGACCGCCAGAAACCGGAGGCTACTGTTGTTGCGCTGCCGAGCCGCGATGATGTTCAGATTCCAATTGAAGAACATTTGGTTGTGGAATTTTGTTCGAGGTAATAAAAAGAGGAAAAGAGATTGTTTATTTGAAAAGCAGAGGTTTTTTCTACTCGGGATTTTGCTTTTAGCTTTTGAATATTTCAGGAGGCTTTTATGCGAGTTACATGGCGAGGTTTGGAGTTGCCGACGAAGGTTGTGCAGGATAAAAGAATTGCGAGTGATAAGTACGGCCGATTTTTTATTGAGCCGTTTGAGCGCGGCTTCGGCACAACCATCGGTAACAGTTTAAGACGTATACTGCTTTCGTCGCTACAGGGAAGTGCCGTCAGCAGTATTAAAATTAAAGGTGTTGACCATGAATTTACTTCCATAAAGGGCGTGATGGAGGATGTGACAGATATAGTGCTGAATGTCAAAAGTCTTGTGGTCAGACTTAACAGTGATGAGCCGAAGACGATGACGGTATCAGCCCGCAAGGCTGGAACGGTGACGGCGGCTGATATTGTCGCGGACCCTGCTATTGAAATTATCGATAAGGATATGGTAATAGCGACCTTGACGGAAAATGTCGATTTTGAGATGGAAATGGTCGTTGAAAAAGGCAGAGGTTATGTGCCTGCTTCCGAGCGAATTAGTGCAGCCGACAGGTTCGAGCAGGAAATCGGAAGGATTCAGATAGATACCCTTTTTTCGCCGGTTGTCAGAGTACGATATGTAACCGAGGACACGCGTGTGGGGCAGAAAACAAATTACGACAGGCTGATACTTGAAATCTGGACCGACGGGACCGTTACTCCGGAAATGGCACTCGTGGAATCAGCGAAGATTCTGCGAAAGCATATCAATCCCTTTGTGCAGTACTTCGAGATAGGTCAGGAAACCGTCGCAGAAAGCCTCGCTGAAGCAGAGGAGAAAAAGCAGGAGGGACTTGACGCCGAGTTGGCCGAAAAACTGAATACGCCAATTGCTGAGCTGGAATTATCGGTAAGAGCGAGTAACTGTCTTGAGTCTGCGAAGATACAGACTGTCGGCCAGCTTGCGCAAATGACTGATGCTGATTTGCTCAAAATCAGAAGCTTTGGCAAGACCAGTCTGAGGGAAATCAAAAGAAAGCTTGCCGACATCGGTTTTTCGCTCGGGATGACGGACGTAGAAAGTTAATTGTTTTTCTTTATTGGTAGGTGAATCTGTAATTTTTGTGTAAGGTTTTTGAAGTATGCGTCATAGAGTAGCAGGAAAGCGTTTAGGTCGTGATAGTGAGCATCGGCTGGCAATGCGCCGAAATATGGTTGCATCGCTTTTTGAGCACGAAACGATTTCAACAACGATTCAAAAGGCAAAGGATGTAAAACCTTTTGCCGAGAAGCTGATTACGCTTGCAAAGAAAGGCACCCTGGCGGCGAGGCGCAGGGCGATTGCTTTGCTCGGGGACAGGGATATCGTAAAAGACGAGGAGGGCGAAGCGGTAAAAACATCGACTGTGATACGCAAGCTCTTCAGTGACATTGGGCCGCGTTATCTTGACAGAGCCGGCGGATACACGAGGATTATTCATCTGCCGCTGAGAAGATTGGGCGACAACGGCGAGCTTTGTCTGCTTCAGTTAGTCGGAAGCGAAGAGAAAATGGAAAAAGAATCGAAGGCTGCTAAAAAGTCTCGCAAAGAAACCGAACCCGAGGCCGAAGAGATTCAGCCGCAGGAAGTTGTCGAAGCCGAGCAGCCGGCTGAAACCGAGCAGGAGGCTGAACCTGAAGTTGAAGAAGCTTCGGCTGACAGCGAATCGGGGCAGGATTCTGACGAAAGCGCTCAGCAGGATAGACAGCCTGAAGAAAAAGAGGATAAGAAAAAAAATAGGAAAGATAAACAGAAGTAATGAGTGCGGACGATTGTATTTTTTGCAAGATTGCGGCAGGCCAGATACCGGCGGTGAAGGTTTACGAGGATTCCGATGTGCTGGCTTTTCTGGACACCGGGCCGATAAGTGACGGCCATACTTTGGTTATACCGAAGCAGCACTGCGAGAGTCTTGATGAGTGTCCCCCTGAGATTTTAAGTCAGTTAGCCTGCCTGCTTGGTAAGATTGCAAAGGCGGTCAGGGCTGCGGTCGATTCCGATGGTTATAATCTTTTGTGCAATAATGGCAGGGCTGCAGGCCAGCTTGTAAATCATCTGCATTTTCATATAATACCAAGAAATACCGGCGACGGTGTTTTCAGCCGTTGGCCTTCGTTTAAATATCCGGAAGGAAAGGCCGAGCAAATCGCCGAGAAGATTAGTAAAAACTTATAATTTTGTTTTAATGTGTTTGATTTTTTAATACTATTAGATAATCGGTTTTTTTAGCAGGATAAAGAAAACTGAAATTAAATAATAACGACGAAATTTATCGCGGGGTAGAGCAGTCTGGTAGCTCGTCGGGCCCATAACCCGGAGGTCGGAGGTTCGAATCCTCCCCCCGCTATTCGAAGTCCGAAGGTGCTTGCAAAGTGCCTTCGGATTTTGCTTTACTCGGAGGTTGAGGACCTCTACAGCTGCGCAGCAGCTGCTGCTCCCAACTCTGATTTTTATTCCATCACACGAAAATTACATTCATAGTAGAATTGACTGTAAGCTCATTTTTTGTATCGTACTTGGAACAACCAATCGAATATGACCTCATTTTTGATACCTATAAAGACTTTTTCGATTTCGGTCTTGAATATAATAAACTCACCACGGCAGTTTTTTGCTTGAAAAAAGATTTTTAGTC
>CAYLMG010000040.1:0-2721 GCA_964384565.1 uncultured Pirellulales bacterium
ACTAAAATAATGATGTCACCCTGTGCCTCCATAGCCAGCTTATAGCAGGTTTTCTGGTTGGCTCCGTAACCCTGGTTTAAGGGATGTGTATGAACTATTGTTTTGGGCAAAGTCTTTGCTATATCAGTCGTTTCATCATGACTGCTGTCATCGACCACGATAACTGTATCCACTATCCCCTGGGCCATAACCTCATCATACGTTTGACGAAGGGTTTGAGCCGCATTGTAGGCCGGCATTACTACTACCACTTTATTATCAGCAAGCATAAAAACTTTCTCTAAATTTTGCTCATTTTACGAAACGTATTTCCAACAGAGAGACCGAGTGTCTCGGCATTTCGAAAACAAGTGATAGTTTGCCGTCAGTTACATCATATTCTTTTATGGTCTCGAGCAGCTCAAGCTGGCCGGCTTTCTTCAATTCCGCTAATTGTTCTGCTGTAGGCTGTTGCGGGCTGCCCATCGACACCCACTTTGTATAGGTGTTGCTGTGAGTTTTGTCTATCCTGTAATGTGTAACTTTTGCCCTGGTAATATCTTTCGAAGGCAGTTGAATATCAAGCGTAACCTGGTTCGGCTCTGCATCAATAATATCATCGTGATAATTCCATAAAACAACCTGGATAGTTGCTTCGCTTACTGTCGCAAGTCCGTCTATGTCGGGCTCTTTTATGACTTTTTCTTCAATTATTTTCTCCGCACCCAGAGCACCGCTGCTCGATAACGGCACACGTTTGCCTTCGAGCATACTGAGCATCTTAAAACCATTTAGTACCGGTTTATGTATGCTGTTTGTTGACAGTGTGCGAAATCCCTCGAAATATTGCTTGCCTTCGAACATAAATGCCCACGTCAGAACACCCTTAAGATTCACACCTGCCTGCTCTGCTAAATCAAGCGTATGTTTCATCATTGCAACCTCGTATGCTGCATAGTAGCTGCTGTTGCGATAACCGTTTGCAGGGTGGACCGTTGAGGACAGGGCGGCCAGGCCTTCAGGGTCGCATTCACCTATGATAATAGGCGTATTACGGTACTGCTCGAATTCTGCTACAATCTCGAAGCCTCGCTTGTTGTTCCTCAGGTTCGCCCCCAAATCGACTCTGGGATGGCTGTTAACCATTGATGTATTTCCCTTGGAATGAAAACCTATGTAATCGAGCCTTGTCCCTTTTTTACCTGTTGCAAAATTGTCACCGGAGGCACAATGCTCGAGAAATCTCCGAAGATATCGGCCGGGCCGTCTGTATGCAGGGCTTGTTGTGTGTGGGCCTCCGAATATTACCTTTGGCAGGACTTTGTGAATAGCTTTTTCTGTATAATCGAACAGCTTACAGTATTCCTCGAACGTTCCCTGCCAGTAGAATATATCAGGCTCGTTCCACAGTTCCCAAAGCCATTTATTTTCAGCATCGCTGCCGTATCTTTCTTTGCTGTGCTCGACCCATTTTTCGATTAGTTTCGCCCACTTATCATAATCATTAGGCGGATACGCCCAGCCCGCCCACATATCCGGCGGATACTTATGCTGATACGGCTCCGGTTTTATCGAAAGAGCTTTGGGCATAAAACCTATTTCTACTAAAGGCCGGCACCCGTTCTGCGTTATCGAGTCCATAATTTTATCCATTATTGCCCAGTCATATACTGCCTCGCCAGCCTCGTTTTCCGTATATGCATTTGTCGAGCCCCATTTTAGCGCCGGCGTGCCGTCGCCCGTATTAAGAAGAAAATGACAGCGTAAATAAACATCCTCTTTATTTGTAGCTGAAAGCGTTCTCATAAGCTCGCCGGCCTTCTGTGCATATGAAAAATTGCACTCATCAAAGCCGAAGTATGGCCAGATATGTTTTAACTCCTTGCTCGGTGAAGTTGCATCGACCTTTATCTGAACTGTTTGCGCTTCAGTTGCAGTATTTATGCAAAAAATAATTAGTACTGTTGAGAGTAGTATTGTCCAGCGAATGCTCTTTTTCATTTTGGTTAAAGTTATATTCATAATCCTTTCCTTTCTTAAAAAATCACGCCTCTTTTTCAAATATTTGCTGATATACCTTTTCGTATCCTTCGACCATTTTATCAATGGTGAAATTGTCCTCGACATGTTTTCTGCAATCTGCTCTTTGAATCTTATCAATTTTTTCTATTACTTTGACAGCCTCATCGACATTATTAACGAGGTATCCGGTTTTGCCGTCGGCAATCACCTCTCTGCAGCTTCCCAAATCCATCGCAATTACCGGCACACCCGCCGCCATCGCCTCAGCCATCACCAGCCCGAACCGCTCTGGTATCGTATTCAAATGCAAAACTGCATAGGCTTCTTTCAGCAGCTCATCTCGCTGCTGCGGATTTACCGGCCCGATGAAATATATCAGCTTATCATCGACAAAGGGCAATATCTGCTCATCAAAGTATTCCTGGTCCTGAATTATCCCCGCAAGTATCAATTCCATTCCGCTCTTTTGCGCAACCTCTATGGCCAGGTGATAGCCCTTGTCCGGATGAATCCTGCCATAGCAGACTAATTTGTCACCTGCCTTTTCTCTGAAAGTCAGATTTGATAAATCAATCCCGTTATAAACCGTCGCAAGGTAGGGCAGCTCGCTGTCCCTGTCCGAGTCACTTATCGAAACATAGTAAGTGTCCTTATGTTCACGATAAACTCGCAGTATGTCGGGACTGCTGAAGCCGTGTATCGTTGTCAGCATTGGAGGCT
>CAYLMG010000040.1:2821-6844 GCA_964384565.1 uncultured Pirellulales bacterium
CTTGGCGGTGTCCGCCACGCCACCGGCGACAGAATCCCTATTCGTTTTTCTTTAAGCTCCATTCGTTTTACTTTATTTTTTTCTAACTTCTTCCTTGATTCTCTGAATATGACCGCGTCCCAGGCCCTTGACTTCACAGCCGAGCTCGAAGTATTCGCGTATCTGCTCGTCTTTAAGTATCCCGAAGCAGTCTATCACCGCTACCGGCCTGCCCGCACTTGTGACAATTTTCTCAGGCTCAAGTTTCAGATAAGGTTCGTGCGGAACTGCCAGAACTATTGCATCTGCTCCTGAGACCATCTTCGCCAAATCCTTTTCGACTAGTATATCTTTTAGTTTGTCCTGATTGCGGAAGAATCTTCCTTTCGAATGGCCCGGCGCAGGATACACATCCTGTTTCTCGAGCTCGTACCAGTGCTCCACATATGGGTCATGCACTGCCACCTCAGCCCCCATCTCTGTCAGCTTCCTCACCACTATTTCTGAGCCGCTGTAACGCGTATCCCCGACGTCCTGCCGGTAGCTTGCCCCGCATAAAACTATCTTTGCCCCTGCTACCTGCCTTCCCATATTTCGCAGTGCGTCCCTTGTCAGCTCGGCTGCATGAAGGCCGCGTGTATCGTTGATATCGATTGCCATTGGTGTTATCTTGAATATCTCATCGCTGAAGCCGAGAATATGCTTATACGCCCAGTACCCGAGGCCGCCGTCTTTCGGCAGACAGTATCCGCCTATTCCCGGCCCGGGAAATATCATATTGCTGTGCGTCGGGCGAACCTTAATCGCTTTTATTACCTTGAGCAAATCCACGCCATTACGCTCAGCGAACTTACTCCACTCATCCAGAAATGCTAATATGGTTGCCCTGTAGGAATTTTCGACTATCTTCGTGGTTTCGGATTCGATAGGGCGGTCCATTACTGTTAAGGGATATTCTTTTGTGTTGATTACCTCGTGAAGAAATTTCTCGACCCGTTTTCGCGCTTCCGCATTACATCCGGAGCACACACGCCAGAAGTCTCTTATCGACGAAACATAGTTTCTGCCGGGCATCACCCGCTCGAAGCTGTGTGCAAGCAGCGGCTCACTGTCAATCCCTCTTTGTCTGAACGCCTTTTTCATTATGGGCCAGGCAACGAATTCCGTCGTTCCCGGTGCGACTGTCGTCTCTATCAGCGTCAGGCAGTCCGGCCCGACCTTCTCTCCGATTGTCTTTATAGTTGCTTCCAGCGCACCCATTTCCACTTTGCCGCTGCGCATATTTCCAAGGTCATTTTTCGTATAGTCGCACTGTACATCGACAACCACGCAGTCCGCCAGTTTCAGACAATCGTTATTGTAAGTCCCGACCAGCGTCTTTTTCTCGAGCACGCATCTTTTAATCATCGGCTCGACTTCCGGGTCCTCGGCCTTGACCGGCGACTCGCCCCGGTTAAGCAGCGGTATCTTCCAGTAGCTGCGGACGCTCGGCCGCTGGCAGCCGATAACGAATTTGCCCGGCTTGTCGCTTTTTTTATCGACGGTATCGGCGATTATCGCCGCCATCACCGCACCGACAAAGCCGACGCCCATTACGACCACGATTTCTTTACCTTCGTCGCGTGCAGTTTTTACAAGCGTCTCTATTCGCTTGAATTCTATCTCGTATTTTTCTTTTGTCGGCAGTTCAAAAGCTTCCCCCGATGGACTAACAGAATTTTCACTCATTATTCGCTCCTCGATTGATTTACAATAAATTTGCCGTAAATTTCAACGCGCCCGGCAGGACTCCGGCCTTACGGCCTGGAACCTAAATCCGTTACGGATTTCCATAGGGGCTGAAGCCCCTCTGGCGTCGATTCCCTTCGCGTTGCTCAGGGGCGCTCCTGTCACCCCGACGACGTGGGGAAATTTTTTCCCCACATCCCTTTTGGTTCGAGCCCTGCCTTTTCGTCCATATAACTGAAAGGACAATAGCTTTATAAAAAAAACACGTTTAAGTATCCTAAAACCGCGCCCGGCAGGACTCGAACCTGCAACCTTCGGATTCGAAGTCCGCGACTCTATCCAATTGAGCTACGGGCGCATAGTCCAAGAGCCTTAAGTTTAGCTTTTTTTCGTCTTGTTTGCAACTTCTTTAAAAGGCTTAGAAAATCTATTTAGGCAATACCGGCTGTTTGTTTAATAAAAAAATTTGACTTTTATAGCAAAGACATTAATCTCAATAAACAGTTAATAAGCCATAGCTGAATATAAATGATTACCTAAGGCTGGTCCTGTTTTGAAATCTGCGAGAAAACATAAGTTGAAACTTGAACCCGGTGCGAGGCTCGGGAAGTATCGGCTGTGCAAACGCCTTGGCTCAGGCGGCTCCTGCGAGGTCTGGAAGGCAAGAGATGCCGTTGAAGGAATCTGGGTCGCCTTGAAGATACCTCTGAATGATGTTAACGGCCGGAGAAAAAACGACCTGCTCCTGCGTGAAATTAGAGCGGTCTCCAAGCTCAGACATCCGAACATCCTGTCGGTCAAGAACGCCGACATAATCAAAGGATATGCCGTCCTCGCAACAGAGCTTTCAGCAAGAACTCTCGATGACTGTTCGAAACCGATGTCCGTGCGCTATATAACTTCCATAATCTTACAGGTCCTTGAAGGCCTCGCCTTCGCACATAAAAATAAAATAGTGCACTGTGATGTTACACCCTCGAATATCTTTTTATTTCATAGCAAAAGGGCTGCTCTTGGTGATTTCGGAATTGCCGTTAAACGAAAAGGCAGAATCAGGACCATTGATGATTTTGGTACTCCAGGATACGTCGCTCCGGAGCAGGCCTATGGCTACCCTACTTACAAGAGCGACTGTTTCGCCGTTGCTATAATCCTCTATGAATACCTAACCGGCGTCCTGCCGAAATGGCCATTCACCTGGAAAAAAATCCACGAAAGCAGACTTACAAAGAGAGTCAGCAAATCTTACGCACTTTTTATTAAAAGGGCACTTTCTGTCGACCCGAAAAAACGTTTTCAAAACGCCGAAAAAATGCTCAGTGTCTTAAAAGAAGCACTGCCGAAAGGCCTCAAAAAGGCTTTGCAGCCGGACTCCGAGATAAAAGAGCCTGACTGGCGTAAGCTGCGAAGAATCGATTTTAAGAAAAAATATGGAAAAATCTTTCAAAACCTTTACAGGTGCCTCGATTGTGGCCAGCTGATAGACGAATCTATGCTCATTTGTCCTAACTGCGGTTCTGCCAATAATCGTTTTGACACCCTTGCTCGCTTCGATTATATCTGTCCTGATTGTCACAGAGGAATCCTGCCCGAATGGCGTTTCTGTCCGTGGTGTTATGGCCCGGGTTTCCGTTCACCTCACAAACATAAAACAAAGGGTGTTCGTTACCATTCCCGCTGCCGCTATTGCGGCGCAAAACTTATGCGCTTTATGCGTTATTGTCCCTGGTGTCACAGGAAGGTAAAACAAACCTGGCACGTCAAACCTTTCCCTGAGGTCTGCTCTAAGTGTTCCTGGCCCGTCGATACCGAGTTCTTTAGCTATTGTCCCTGGTGCAAACAACGACTCTTACCATAGGTATCCATTAAAAACTTATGGACTAAAGGTTTGACTGACTTGTCTTTGTGCTTGTCTCCTGTCGGGGGATAAAATCTGACATCCTCATACTCTCTTTTGAATATTCTGAAAACTTTCTATTATCTGTTCCATACGTATATTCATTTTCTCAAGCATCTTTTTCCCGTACTTCGTTAGTTTGTAATATTTTCTTTTAGGACCTTCAATTGAAGCTTCTGTATGGGTTGTTACCAGTCCCTCGATTTGCAGCCGGGCGAGAATTGGATAGGTGTTGCCCTCTCTAATTGTGAGTCCCTTTATCTGCTTTGAGAGCTGCGCCATTTCATAGCCGTGTCTGGGCCTATCCGACAGTAAGTTCAGAAGCACTATTTCAAGCAGGCCTTTACGAATTTGTATTTGCCAGTTATATATGTTCAGCATTTAAACCTCTTTTTAAAAAACTTCACATTAATCAGACA
>CAYLMG010000040.1:6944-14866 GCA_964384565.1 uncultured Pirellulales bacterium
AAAAAATTAGCTGTAACCATCCATAAGTTACAGCTAATTTCATCTCTTTTAATAAAATCTTAAAAAAGCAGGGCGTTCGATTTATTTAACTTCACTTTCTACATCGCCTGATTTTGGCTCCTCCCGCGGCATCTCGAATTCGAAGTCTTTGCTTTTTGCCTGCTCGCGAATCGTATCAATAACCGCAGAGCCTAAGGTATCACCCTCTTTTTGTAGCTTTTTCATCTCTGCTGCTACGTACTTTTTCCTTTCAGCGTTTAACTTTTGAATCTGCTCCTGAATCTCTGCTCGCTTTTTTGACTGCTGCTTGACGTATTCTGTTCTCTCAGCCTTGCTCATTGTCTGCATATTTTCAGGCAGCTCTGTTTCCTTCAGCTCTTCGATTTTTATCTTATTATTATTTACGGCGTCCACCAGGTCCCAGCCGGCATTTACGTAATTAGCCGATGACTTTGCCACCGCTCGCTGAACACCTGCCTCCGCCGACAGGACCGCAGCGTTTTTATCCTGCTCTTGCTGTCTTTCACTAAGTTCTAAGCCTTTTGCTCCGTAAGCGATATATGTCTCGTTCAGCCTTGAGTTAAGCGCTGTGATTTGTTTATCCTGCGGTGCGGCTATATGAACAATCGCCCGATTATGGTCGATATTCAAAAAACTGCCGTCCGCAAGCACCGCACCGTCTTTCCATTTGCCGTTGATACCTTCGCTTTCTGAGCCGCAGTGAATCGTATTAACGATTATACCTTTCTCTATCGCCGCCTTGCAGCTCTCTTTGTAATCAACCTTGCCCTGTGTAAAAGGCTCATTGCCCGCAATAAAAATCACCTTCAAATCCTCTGCTCTCTTGCTCCATTGCAGCTTTTCAACAGCATCTTTTATCACCCAACCGCAAAATTCCTCACCGCCGTTTGTCTTCAATGCGAAAAGCTCTTCAGATATCTTATCCAGGTCCATCGTGAAGGGCACAATCAGTCTTACGAAACCATCCTCTGATGGCACTGTACTTTTACCGTACTCGAACAACGCCACCTGTACCTCCGGTGCGGCGCCATCTTTTTTCGCATAGATAAACTCGTTAACAATCGCCCACAGCTCACCTCTTGCCTGGTCGATAAGACCTGACATACTGCCGCTCGTATCCAGCAGTATCGCCATCTGAACGACAGGCTTTTGCCTTATTGTATTGGAATCAACAATTGTCTTTTCCAAACCCGCCTTTTCAGTTGCCTTCGCATTTGCACATGCAACTGATAGAATTATCAAACTGAAAATTATTCTCAACTTTCTCATTTCTTGTCTCCTTAATTCTGTGTCCTTTATTCTGTGTTCAGTGTACTTTTTACTTCGGCATTTTTACCAGGATAATCTGGCCGTCAACCGACAATACAACCTCACCTCGCAGAGCAATACTGCCCTGACGGTTTTCTTTGGCTAATCTCTCGGCAAGCTCGAAAAATTCCTCGCTGCCGAATTCAATTGTCTTGTCCGGCTTAATATCTTTTTCCTTATCAACTATACCGCTGTCTATCCACTGATTGTTCCTGTTATAGAACGCACGGTCGTTTATCTGCTGAACGTTTGTTATCCTTACCCGCTGCATATCTTCATCAAGATATTCGTTGCCGTAACTCATCGTAACCGCCTGTTTTTGTGCAGCTATGTTATAACTTTGGCTGACTGCTCCTTTGCCTGCTCGCACACGCATCGCACGCCTGCCAAGTTCTGAACCTGCCTCTCGTAGGACTAATTCCCTGTCGCTCAGCTCAGTACCTTCTTTTGCAAGAAATGCTGTGTATTCTGTCAGTATCCCGAACTCCGTTGACAGCCTTACAATCTCGTCAACCAGCTCTTTTATCTTCGGGTCATCTGTCGATACTCCCGGCTCAGCACCCGTCTGCCTTATTACATCTATAAGCTCTGCTATCTTTCTGCTCGCCCATAGTCTGGCTACAAAACCGTTTTTGACATCAGCCTTGTCGAATTCGAACGTAAACTTAAAGGTTCTCTCTTTGCCTAAGTAGTTACCCTTTATCCTGAACTGTATAGGCTCATCCCCGACGTACTCACCTAACAGTATAAGCTTATCGCCTTCGAACATATCAGGCAGCTTTGCCGGCAGAATGTCACGCACGCGTCCGACCGCCTCTCCACCATCTTTATTCAGGACCTCAAGCTCAGGCTCTGCCAGAACCGGTCCCGACAGCCTCGCAAAAACCCTGCCTACCTTTACCTCAACATCTTCTTTGGGCTGAACAAATTCCGCTTTTGCCCTCGATTCCTCTGCAATCTTTTCCAGCAGGGGGGCATTGACATCGAAGCCGACGCCGAACGTGAAAACTCTTCTTTTATAAGGATTCGTTTTTGTCGCCAGCTCGCGAATCCCTATCTCCGAAGTATTACTTACCGTCGGCAGACCATCAGTCAAAAACAATACTATCGGCAGATATCCTTCCATAGGCTCCTGTTCTAGAGCCGTCTTTAGTGCATCGTAAATATTCGTTCCCCCTGTTGCCGTAATGCCCTCGATATATTTTTGCACAGCCTGCTCGGTTTCTCTGCTCTTTTTTACCGCATTTTTTGAAAATGACTCGACCGTGTTGCTGTAGATAATAACATTAAAGGCCTCGTCTTCTTTTAATCCTGATATAATCTGTAGCGCCGCCTCTTTCACCTGCTCGATTTTTTCTCCCCGCATACTGCCCGAGCGGTCAATCACTATTGTCACCTCGCGCCTGATTGTATTATCCTGTTTTGATATGTCCGCAGGCAGTCCCGCAAATAGAAGAAAGTATCCGCCGCTGACTTTTTTATCCGGGTATGCAAACATCGAAGCCGTCACTCCGTTTTTCTCCATCAGGTATGAAAGCCGGAACGGCCCGGGCTGTTTTTCCGCCTCCGCCTCGATTTTCACTGATACCTCCGTTTCGCTCACCCTGTGCATATATACCTTATGGCTCGCCGAATAAACCGCCGATATCGGGCTTTTGGATTTGATGTCGGCTGTGATTTTCCACGGCACCGAGTATTCGAGTGACTCCGTCCTCGGCAGAACGTAATCCACACGGTTCAAATCAGTCTCGAGAAGGTGCTCATATGTCAGGCGAACCTTTTGTTTACCCCTCGGCTCGACTGGAAAAACGCTCGATTGTATCAGGTTATAACCGATAAATTCTGCCAGTGCAGGGTCTCGAATCTTCGCAACCAGCCTTTCGTATATTTTCTTTGCCTCTTCTTTAGGCAATACTTTGGCCGTTATCATCCCTCCAGGCCCATCGTATGCAAAACCCCTGACAACCGCTCCATCCGGCACGGGTAAGACCAGCTCAGCCTCCTGTCTTCTGTTTGTTTTATTTTCCAGCCGAATCTCTATTGTCGTCGTTGCCGTCTGCTCTAATATATCGATTTTGACCTCTACTTCCGTGATTTCTATGGCCCTGTGACAATCAGGCGGCACGAATGCCATTGACCTGCTCTGCGGAATAATAATATTCTCCGCCGGTTCTCTTATTCTGATATGTTCTATTGCAAAAACCTGCCCGCTGATAATAATTGCTGCTGCAATCGCGATTACGCAAACGCCTGCTTTTGAATGTCCTTTCATTTTCTGTCTCCTAAAATTTTGATTCTCAATTCTTTTTTACTTTTCACTTTTTACCTTTTACCTTTTTCTTCTCTATATAATATAACGCATAAACCCTCTTCAGTTTTGTAAATAGTTTGTAAAAAATTTTTGACTATCTATGTCTATACTTAGTGCTTTTTAAATGTGCACATTTTGCAAAATAAATTTGAATGTCTCAGGAAAAACCTTCTGCGATGTGTAAATAAGGCAGGGTGGTGTCTGATAAAGAACGGTTTTTGTTTTAATCTGACAGTTCTTTAATTCCTGCTTCTATAACTTCTTTGATTAAGCTTTCTTGTTCTTTCTTTAATGCTGTTTTAAAAGCTGCAAGAGTTCCATTTCCTTTGGTTTTAACCAATGCTTTTACAGCATGATATCTTACGCCAATATTCTCACTATCAAGGCATCCTATCATAGGTTGTATGGCTTCCTTCGTAGGATTATTCGTCAAATTTTGCAGCGCACAACTTACTATACTATCATCTTCGCTGGCCAGAAACCTAATCATCTCTTTCCCGATAGCCTTGGACCTATATTCTCTTAAAGCTTGCAAAGCTCTTAATTTTACTCCATTGTTGTCACTCGAAAGAATGTTTATAAGCGGCTCAACAGCTCCGTCTGTTGGATTTTTCTCCAAAGCTTCTGACGCGTATTGTTGCACATATGAATTGTCGATTCTTAATAGACCAACTGCTGCTAAACCAATTGAAGGTGACTCTCGATCCTTCAAAACATAAATTGCCTCTTTCACACAGGCAGTTTCGAGATCATCTTTATTGTTCATACTGTTGTATGCCTTAACTATGGCTAAGAGTGCTCTTGTGACTTCCTGGTCGTCATATCTGCCAAGCCCATCAATAGCACTTATCCGAACCCAGGCAGACTCATCTTCAAGAGCTTTTAGCAGGGCTTTACGAACTCGCTTATCTTTTTTTTGGCCTAAAAATAAATATATCCCACTTCTTGTATAGTCATGTGGTTCTTTTGGAGTAAGCTTGCACACAGTGGCGATATTCTGAGCTGTTGCATTATGTAAAAGAGCTTTTGTTGCTGATAAACGCACTGCTCTGTAGATCCATTCGTTGGGATTTTCATATTCCGTGGCATATTTATAAAGAAAGTCTTGGTTTTCTTCACTCTTATCCTGTGCCAAAGCATCCAATACGGCAATTATAGTGTGGGGATCATCTATATTTTTAACCTGTTCACGAAGAACACCAAATTCTCCCAGTTGACATAAAGATTTAGCTGCTAACTCACAGATATTTTTTGAGCCACCTTCTTTAATGAAGTGAATTAGCTCTGGTACCGCTTGTTTATCGCCGGTATAACCGAGAGCTTTTATAAAAAACGCACTTCTGGATTCGTCTGATTCCTTAAGCTCATCTAATATATACGGAGTTGCTTTATTCCCAAAACTCCCAAGAGAAGCTACAACTTCATCACGATAACCGAGTGGTCCATATATAGATATTGATTCTACGATAACAGGTATTGAAGATTCTATACTCCACTCGAAAAGTAATTCTGGTAGGACACCGAAGTGAGCTTCACCTTTTTTCCAAAGTAATTCCAGCATGATTGGTACCGACTTTTTCCCTGCCTGTGAGAACTTTGCTCTAGCTTGGCCTCGCATTAAATGGTAAGGATTACGAAGAGCGTTACGTGGTGCATGCCAATCCCAGAGTTCTGCATAAAGCTCTGGATAATTAATCCAGCCGAGCATAGCATTGGCAGTTGTAAGTTCTTTCCAGTTACTGGATGTGTCACAGATATGTTTCAGGAATGGCATGGCCTCATCAACTCTGGCAATAATAGCTTCTCGGATCTCTTCATATTGCATTAATGCGGCAGCTCTATGAGACCTCGGTACCTCTGAGTAGCCCTTGATAACAAGCTCGACATCTTTTCTATAGGGAATTTCTACAGCCTTTTGGAATAATTCAACTATTGAATTGTTCTGTTCACCGATGCAGGCTTCAAAGGAAAACAGGATAAGTATTCCCCATAATAGAAAACCAAATCTCGTTTGTGATTGGGGTGATATCACTTTTATGAGTTTCCATTTAGATTTATTCTTTAAACGCCAGACCAACTCTGAATATTGAGCCGGTCGGCTTGGCGTTCAATATCTCCACGAAACCGTTATGCGCCTCGGCGAATTTCTTCACAAGTGCCAGCCCCAGTCCCGTCCCCGCCGTCTCACGTGTATCTTCCGAGCCTATTCGATAGAATGCTTCGAAGATTTTTTCCCTTTGTTTGTGTGGCACTCCCGGCCCGTGGTCCTCAACGTCGATTATCACGAAATCCTCTTTAGGATATGTGCTTACAAGTATCGTTTTATCCTCTGCATCTTTTGCATACTTTATCGCATTATCCAGCAGGTTCACAATTATCTGCGTTACCGCATCGCCGTCAAAGCTGACCTGCCCGGCCTTGCCGGCCTTCGTTACTATCCTGAATCCTTTTTGCTCGGCATAGGGTCTCATCATTTCGACAACCGAGCCCACACATTCGTTAATGTCACCGAGCCTGAACGAATATTTCTTTCGCTTCTTTTGTATCCTCGAAAAATCGAGCACATTTTCTATCAGCCGGCTGAGCCGTTCGCTTTCCTGCTGCATATTTTTATAATATTCGATGCGTTTTTCATCGCTTTTACTCCAGCCTTTCTCCAGCATCTCCGAGTACATCCTGATACTCGTCAAGGGCGTCCTAAGCTCATGCGACACTGCCGATATGAAGTCGTCTTTTTTCTCCGCCAGTTTTAGCTGCACTCTGGCGTTCCGCCACAGGCTCAAGAGCCCGAGTGTCACCGCGATAAATACAATTCCGACCGTCCCGAAGTACCAGTTATAGAGTTTGCTTATATCCCTTTCAATCCAGCCGGGTATCAGCTCCATCAGGTTCAGCGCAATCTCTCCGAACCCGAAATCCAGCACCGCTGTGTACGCAGCCTGTGGCTCTATTTTTCGCGAAAGAACAAAATCCATACCTTCACGCATAAACTGTCTCGCGGATTGTGTAATCTCCTCGATTAATTTTTGCTCCTGAAACTTAAATCCCTGCAGAAAGTGTTTATCTTCTATTTGTAAATGTCTGAGATAGAACACCTGCCCGCCGAATATCGACCCCGCACTGTCACCGCCGCCAACTACTACCGGCACGAACGGCTCAATCATTATCTGGACCGTATCGAATTCAGTTGAATCGGGTTTTTCTTGTGCAAGCTGCTCCGTTGCTTCTTCTTTATCCCAAATCAAATCTTCATTCTTAACTTCCGAAACGTTCTTTTTTGCACCTACGTCTAAATCCATTTGTACGGGCATTTCTTCTAAAAGTACTCCGACTTCGCCTTCTTCTTTTTTGTCCGCTACCGTTTCGGTTTGAGTATCTGTTATTTTTGGTGTTTCTTCTTGAGTATATTGTGTCTCGTAGTCGCCTCTTTTTCTTTCGACTTGTTGTTGTTCTCTCGCCACATTCAGCATTATATTCTCGTCCGCTACTGCACGGCTTCTCTTCAGCACCTGGGCCTTTCGAGGCTGCTGCTGAAGGCTTTCTATTGTTTGATAAGCGATTTGTTGACTTTGTTCTTCTAATTGGCCGACACTCCTTTGGGATGTTGGTTGTGGTGAAGAAACCGGGATTTTGGAAACGTCAGCTATTATACCGGCTTTTCTTTCTGCGAATTGTTCTCCACCGACAGTCAGCTTGCCGTTGGCAAGCCTTTCTCTTGTTAAAACCGGAACTACGTTATGCCTGACATTGTTTATATTATAGGTGTTTTCAGCAAACAGGTTTTGTTTTAGTGCACCTTTCTGTTGAGTTTCAACAAGTTCATCATTGGGCGTTGTGATATTGCCTTCAGGCCCGATTTGAAAATATCCGTATGCAAAGTCATTTTCCATTACTCCGGCAAGCGGCGAGCGCATTATTGCAGACTGCTGCTGGCCCCTGACAAATGAGTCTTCAGGAAGATAATAAACCTGGTAATCCGTATAAGGCCGGTTCTCCTCGGCGTGTATAAAATCGTCAAGCTTGCGCTTAACATCGCTTCTTACCTGCTCGGCGACTTCTGCGAACTGGCCTTTTCGCTTACCTTCGAGACCTTCTGCCCATTTCTCAACTGCAAAAAATCCCAGTGCCACCATCCCGACCAGCGCCGCAAATATTATCAACGAAAATATTATCAATCGCTTATACATAATGTTTTACTTTCAACCTTTTTCTCTCTCATAAACATAACCGGCTCCGCGAACCGTCTTTATAATTTGCGGCTCGCCCGTTCTCTCCTCAATCT
>CAYLMG010000041.1:0-14750 GCA_964384565.1 uncultured Pirellulales bacterium
TTCACAGCGTAATCCTTTTGGATATTGGTTTAATCGGCTCATCAAAATGATACGAAACTGCCGGATAGTATGTTTCATAGTTCAGAAGCACATAATTTTGGGCGAGATTTACCATAGTTTTTATGAAAATAACCGGCGTGCAGATTTTAAGAAATATCAAAACGGGTGTCAAGATTTGTTATTCTGCAGGCAGGTGTAAAAAGGAGGCCGGCAAATAAGTTTAGCGAGGTTTTTATAGGTCGCAGGTTTCGGAAAGCGAGCTTTTTCTGATTAACCCGAACCAGGCATAAGCCGATAAACAATTAATGGCTGAGAAAAACAATTGAACCTTAGGAGAACCAAGATGAGTATACAGAACTGGTCTGAAAACATTTTACTTGTAGATTTGCCTGAGGAGCCGGAAATAGCAGACGAGCTGAAAGAGGTCTTAGAGATGGTTCGCGACAGAGGCGACTGCGATGTTGTGATAGACTTTTCGAAAGTTGATATAATAACTTCATCGAGCATTTCGGCATTATTGAGACTTCGCAAGCTTTTGAGCGACTGCGGACACCGGCTTGTCTTCTGCAACGTTCCGGCAGCGACAAGGCATGTTTTTTCGACAACAGGGATAGAGGAGATTTTTGAATTTTCAGAAGATAAATTCACTGCACTGGCCGGCCTGCAACTGGTTAACAAAGAAAAGTAACAGAAGAGGCTTGACAATCGGGTCAATTATGTTATAGTAAAGGTTAAGTCTGTAGAGCCGACTACGAAGACCGCTTTTCAAAGCGGTATTCGTAATCTGCTCGCAGCATTTTTTCAGGAAACAGTTTGATGAATGAAAAAGTATTGCTTGAGGTCGAGCAGATATTAGGTTATCAATTCAGCAATCGTGAGCTTTTAGCTCGTGCTTTTACCCACTCCTCAGCAGTTGCAGACCGCATTTTAAGCAACGAAAGGCTCGAATTTTTCGGCGATGCGATTCTTGGTATGGTTATCTGCCATAATCTTTTCGAGATGTTTGTTGACTACCTCGAAGGTGACCTGACGAAAGCCAAGAGTATGCTTGTATCCCGCAGAAATTGTGCCCGGATAGCAAGGCAGCTCGGCCTAAGTGAATATTTGAAGGTAGGCAAAGGGATGATTTCAAGCCGGGCACTAACGGGCTCTCTGTCGGCGGGTCTGCTCGAGGCAGTTATCGCTGCTATTTATATCGACGGCGGATTCGAAGCAGCAAAAGCATTTATTCTCAGAGTTTTCGCGCATGCGATAGAGCAGGCTCAGGTAGAACAATATCACGGAAACTTCAAGTCACTTCTTCAGCAATATTCTCAGCAGCGTTTTAATAGGACGCCGGTTTATGAGCTTTTAGATGAAAAGGGGCCTGACCACAACAAGTGCTTTGAGGTACAGGGGATAGTAAATGGACGGCGTTTTGCGAGCGCATGGGGGACAAACAAAAAAGAGGCAGAGCAAAAAGCGGCACTTAATGCTCTTGTAGAACTGGGTATCCTCAAGAATATTCCCGACACAGACGAAGCTGATTGAAGAGAGCGCAGATTAGTGTATGGGTATATCAGCGTATGAGTGTATCAGTATATGAGTAAAAGCTGCAAATAGTAAATGCTTTTATTCGTGTCTGAGTGATTCGATGGGGTCCATATTGGCGGCTCGGTAGGCGGGGTACAAGCCGAAAGTTATTCCCACCATCGCACTTATGCCGAAGGCCAGTATCAGCGAGGCAAGTGTTATAGCTGTGGGCATATCCGTAAAACGAGCGACTACATCCGGAATAAGCAGCCCGAGAACAATACCGAGAAGACCTCCGAGAAAGGTCAGCAAGAGCGTCTCCGAAAGAAACTGCATTACGATATCCCTTTTTCTCGCGCCAAGCGCCCTTCTTATGCCGATTTCCCTGGTTCTTTCGCTAACAGTGGCAAGCATAATGTTCATAATCCCTATACCGCCGACCAGAAGCGAGATGGCCGCTATTGAGCCAAGCACGATAGTAAAAATCCGCTGTATCTCCCTGGCCTGCTTCATAAGCTCCAGAGGAACAGTTATTTCATAATCATTTTTCTTGTGAAATCTGGATAACAGGGTCTGTATACTCCGACGTGTCCCCAGGACTTCATCAATCGTGGCGACCTGAACGATTATTTCCTGCAGCTCAACCCTTTCTATGTTCCTGCTTCCGCCAGAAATCTGCAAAGACATTTCACCAAAACGATCCTTACTGGTCGTTAAGGGGATATAGATATTTCCCTGTTTTGCGCCGCCCTTTTTTGCTTCTGGCTGCGGCTGCTTTGCTTCAAAAGCACCGGAGGAAGATGTTTGAACTTTAGTTTGTTCGGTAGCAATACCGACAACTCGATAATAATCACTCGAAATTTTAACGGCCTGGCCCAATGGGTCGTCAAATCCGAACAGGTCTTTGACCACCTTCTCATCGACAATACATACACCCTGCTTGTAGTGCATATCCGTGCTTGTGATGAATCTGCCGAATTTTACCCTTACCGGTGATATATCAGGATACCAGGGTACAGTGCCAATTACTTCGATAGAAATCCTTTTCGCCCGATACTGCGCCTGCTGTGAAATGAGTCGGTTCGGCACAATAACTCGAACATTCGGTATGCTGTTGCGGAAACGCTCGGCATCATCGTAGGTAAGACCATATTCTTTGAGCATCTGCTGCTGACCCATAGCAGACTGGTCTTCGGGAGGCTGGACTGTTTTTATGATAATATTTCTACTGCCAAGCTGAGAGATTTTTTCCTGTGCACTTCGACTTGCGCCTTCGCCAATGGCCAGCATTGCTATGACGGAAGAAACGCCGAAAATAATACCGAGCATCGTCAGTGTGGAGCGCAGCCGGTGCATCCAAAGGCTCTTTACTCCCAGCTTAACCGTTCTTTTAAGGCGAAATAAAATCATAAAACACTTTTTAATTTTGTTCCTTATATACTTCTCTGTCAATCCGGCCGTCAAAAAGGTGAATGCACCTTTGCGCGTGCGAGCCGATATTTTCGTCGTGCGTTACAACGATAAGCGTTTTTCCCTGCTCGTGAAGACGGTCAAGTAACTCGAGGATGTCTCTTCCGCTTTGTGAGTCGAGATTTCCCGTTGGCTCGTCAGCGAGGACAAGCAGCGGGTCATTTGCCAGGGCCCTCGCAATAGCGACCCTTTGCTGCTGACCACCGGAGAGCTCTGTTGGGCGATGCTTCACTCTGTCCCCAAGTCCAACCATATCGGCCAGTTTTTTGGCCTTGGCCACACTTTCATGCTCTGAAATTCCCTGATAAAACATCGGGACTTCAATATTTTCGATTATATTGAGCTGACTTATAAGATTAAAAGACTGGAATATAAAACCTACTCTGGAGCCCCTGATTGTTGACAGGCTATCGTCATCGAGCTGTCCGACCTCTTTGTCTCCGAGGTAATATTTTCCGCTTGTAGGTCGGTCAAGGCAGCCAATCATATTTAGAAGGGTTGATTTACCAGAGCCGCTCGGCCCCATAACCGCAATATACTCACCGTTTTTCACTACGAGATTTATATTTTTGAGGACCTTAAGCTCAGATGCGCCCATTTGATAGCTTTTGCATAAATCTTCAAATACTAAGATCGGGCCGCTACCGGCGAAATCCATATTTTCAGCTGGAGCTATCATCTCTCATTTCACCCCTGATTATCTGTGTTGCTCCGAGACTGAGATTCCTGCTGTTGACCATCCTGTCGCCGAGACCTCCTCTGTTGCTGGTCACCGTCCTGTCCTCCTTGTCCTCCTGGAAAGTCTCCCCGCTGGAATCCGCCCTGCTGAAATCTTCTCATCGCGTTTTGCATGACTTTTTGGAGTTCAGCTTTAAATTTTGCCTCATCTTCAGAGCGAAGCTTTTCAAGCTCCTGATACTTTTCCGGATCACGCTGTGACAACATCCGCATCATCCCGTCGAGCATCTCTTGCGGCATATTATTTACGTCCGGCATTTCCGTACCCATTTGGCCTCTTTGCCGTTCCATTCTTCTCCGGCCTCCAGGTTCGTCTTCAGCTGCCGGGTTAAGCCTGCCTTCGTTCTGAGTCTCAGCGGCACTTGCCAAAAGCTCTTGTTGCTCAGCAGACATAGCAACCTCAGACGACGATCCGCTGAACAGCGGTGGATTCATCATCACCTGCTCTCCTACTTCCAGGCCGCTTACAATATTCACAAACATATCGTTAAAAATCCCTGTTTGCACTTTCCGTTCCTCAGGGCCGCTCGGTGTCATAATATAACACACTTTTCCACCGCCGCGATTGGCCACTACCTGAATCGGCACAATGAGACCGTTCTTGAGCTGCTCGACAAATACCGTGACCCTGCACGACATTCGTGTTTTAAGAAAATCATGAGCTCCCTCTATCAGGACAAGTGTTTGATAAACCTTAAGGTCTGGATTCAACCATCCTCGCTGCTGATCCGGCAGGGGAGCCACTTCAATGACTCTGCCCCGCAATATGGTGTCAGGAAAAGCATCCATAACTATAGTTGCGGGCTGACCCGGGCGAACCTTGTCCACCTCGGTCTCGTGCACACCGATTTCAGCAATCATTTCAGCCGTATTAGGCATTGAAATAAGAGTCTGTCCTTCGGAAACCTGCTCGCCCTCGGCAATGATACCGCTTGTGGCACCTCTTCCTCTCATTGCCCTAAAAGCATCGCCGCTTCCGCCTTCACCATAAATGACAAGGCCCGGTGCCTTTGCTTTTATTGTGCAATATTCTATCTGTTTGTTGAGGTCATCCACATATTCCTGCTGTCTTGTAAGTCTTTGTTCGGCCATACTAAGTGTTGCCTGAGCCTGCGCCATTCTTGAACGGCACTCTGCATAGGTTCTGTCGAGAGAGCGGTTTGTCTCAATATAGTTACTTAAGAACTGCTCAGCATCTTTAGGCAAATCGTAGCGAAGAAACAAATCAAGAGCTACTTCGGAACTTTGCGCAGAAAAGCGTCGATTCATTACTGTGAGTTTGTCCCTTTCCAAGTCAAGGTCAGAAACATAATTTGAATCATGAAGCTTGATGGTTCCTGCCAACGTAGCTTCCGCGTTTGCCAGGTTACCTCTGGCCAGGACTATATCATCCTGCAGTCTTTTGAGCTGCTGAGAAGCAGCAGAACCCAGTAACACATTGGGGTCATCTCTGACCTTTCCAATGATAGGAGCAATATATTCCGACAGATTTGAAGCCTGATTGACATCCCTGATGAGCCTTTCTGATATTTCTGAGCCCAGATACTTCTGGAGGTCCATATTTGCAAATCTTACTCTCATCTCGGCGTCGGCAATATCGCTTTCATTTTGTTTCTCCCTTATATGATAACTCTCTTTTGCAGCAGTATAGGATTCCTGGTCGCCCGAAAGCTCCATTTCCTCCCGGGACAAATCATCTTTCAACGTCGAAGAATCCAGCTCTATCAGAACCATACCGTTGTCCACGTCCTCTTGTGTTATATAAGTACCGGCAGGCACAATTTTGAGTATCATTGTTTGTGACCTTCGCTCGACCTGGCATTTATATTCAATGGAATTTCGAGCTCGGATGCTGCCGCCCTCGGTAACCGTAACGGTCAAATCGTCCAGTTTCGCTGCATACGTATCGCTTGCATCCGAAGAGACCGACTTCGTATTTGCGGTTTTCGCTACCAGCCCCAGCGCCGTCAGAACAACCGCCACAAAAATCAGAATAATAAAAATCCGTTTTTTATTAAGTATGAATGCCGGCAGATTCCTATATTGATTTCTCAAATTCATTTTTTTGGATTTTTCTTTTTTGTTCATAATTTTTTCCTTACTCCCACATTCCATCAGGCTTTACCTGTAATACACCAATATCACGGAAAAAGTTCAGTTTTGCAATAGTGTGGTCTACCAAAGCGGTCGTAACACTATTTTGAGCAGATACTATGGCATCTTCCGATTCGAGCAAAAGGCGCACGGTACCCTGACCATATTCCAACAAGAGCTTCTCGCGGTCAAGCCGTTTCAAGGCCAATTCAAGGCCGATTTTTTGAATCCGGTAGCTCTCTGCGGTTTCGGCGAGGTCTCGATAAGCCTGCCGAACAGAGAGCTTGATTTGGTCAACAGATTCATCATAGTCTCTTTTGTCCCGCTGCAAATTTATCAAAGCTCTTCTATAGGCATTACGCTCAGACTTTCGGTCAAAGGGCAAATCTGCATTAAGTGCAAGTGAGAATTCGCTTTCCTGAAACTGTAATCTTGTGAAGTCAGTACCAGCCGGTGACTCGGTATTTACGCTGGCGGTCAGGTTCAACTGTGTCCCGAGACCGTCAGCGGCTAAGACAAGCTTGCGAGCCGAATCATCAAGCCTATCTCTGGTATTGATAAGGTCAAGGCGATGCTCCAATGCCACTGCAATTGCATCCTCTTCGGTATACTCCGGCTGGCTTATCCCTATGTTTTCCAGCGCTGACAGCTCTCTCTGGTCTAAAGTTATGTTTGCATCGGTGGGCAGAGCCAACCTGATTTTAAAGCTGTCGAGGGCCTGCTCATAACGTTGTCGAGAAGAAATCAGGTTATTTTCTGCGCTAAGCAATCTTTGCTCAGCTTCGTCGGCATCGTATTGAGGCCTCTGGCCAACATCAACCTCCATTTTCAACTGGTTAGTTGACTGTATGAGGCGTCTATAACTGGCTTCATTAATGTTAACCCGCTCTTTTTGGAGTAAAACATTATAATATGCATCTACGATTAAAGTGACAAAGGTCTGTCGATAGCGGTTAAAGGAGCGTATATCGTATAAAACACTCCTCTCGGCCTGTGTGAGGTTTTCCAAAGCTGCTCTGCCTGCACCTGCACCGAGTATTGGAGCGGTGACAGTTGCATATAAAACCGAAGCCAATGAAGTCTGTGGGTCACCGGTAAGAAATCTGGCCCAGTCAACAGCAAGACCTGTGCTAATTTGTATTCCGTCTGCCAGCAAGGTATTCTTTTCAAGGCTATACGACGAGGCAATGGTGGCCTCGTCCTCCGATTTTGTCGTATCGTTATATGTCCTTGTATATTCAAGGTCAATTGTCCCGAGCCACCGCCAGGCGTATTCATGCCGGGTCAGAGTCAAACTGAGAGCAGCCAGATAAAGTGATTCTTTTTGATTTTGATAATCCCTGCTATATTTTGTGGCTATTGCAACAGCATCCCTGAGGCTTAAAATCCCCTCGGCTGGTATCATCCAAGACACTTCCATAACATTTGGCTCAGCATCGTCGAGCTTGTAGTTGGCCTTGTAACCGAAGCGCTCCTGCCATTTGCTATCGATGATGTTATAGACCTCCTCGTCGGCCTCTTTTTGGTATTGTTCGGGTGAGGCGCAGGAAGCAGCCAGACCGAGAGCCATAGCCATAGATAACAACAATAAACACACTAACTGCGGTTTAAATCTGAAAAGCACAGATATACCCCTTTCCCAATGAACCTCCCTTTTCTGGCCACCATCCTCAGTTATGTTTATCTTATTATACGATAAAGGCTTACAAAATTAAAGAAAAAAACACTTTCAGCTCCCATTAACGCTCAAGCTGTCAAAATTGCAGCCATGCACGATAGGAGAAATTCTAATAAGATCATTAAAATCAACAAGTTAAAGCAATACAATAAAACATAAAACAGCATATTTACAGGCCTAATCACCATTTATAAGACGCTTTGTTATTCAAAAATATTTCAAAAAAACCGAAATCCGAAATTTATCTACAGAAGAAAAGAGGTCTAAAACTTATTGCAAAAGAGTGAAAATACTGCTAAACTAAGTCAGGATTTGGATTTGGCGGCGTGGCCAAGAGGACTAAGGCGACGGTTTGCAAAACCGTTATTCGTGGGTTCGAATCCCACCGCCGCCTTCTAATCACCAATTGATACTACTCGGATGCTCTATTATCCGCTGACCGGTGAATTAAAGAATGAAAATACAAGATGATATGAGCTCAAGAGAGCGCGTTTTAAGGTCGCTGAACCATGAGGAGCCCGACAGAGTACCCATCGACTTTGGAGGATTCCAAACAGGGATACATAAACGAGCCTATGTGGAGCTGCTTAAGTTTCTCGGTACAAAAGAGCAAATAAAGATGCTCGACCCTGTTCAGCAGCTCGCTGTGCCTTCGGAAGAGGTTTTGCAGCGATTCAGAGTTGATATAAGATACGTATGTGCCCACGGGCCGGACAGCTTCAAGGGCGCAATTGTGCAGAACGTGCAGAACGGCAAAAAATGGCACGACCTGAAAGACGAATTCGGCGTTATCTGGTCGATGCCTGACGAGCAGCAACTCTATATGGACATTTCACACCACCCACTCGCCAACGCCACCATTAAAGATATAGAAGATTATCCTTTTCCTGACGGCGGTGACAAGACACGTTTCACCGGCATAAGAGAACAGGCTCTGCAGGTTCGCGAAGAAACCGGCTGTGCCATATCGACAGGTATCGGCGGTGTGATTTATGAAACCTGCTGGTATATGCGCGGTCTGGAGCGATGGTATATGGATATGATTGAGAATCCTCAGTTCTGCGAGGCATTGCTCGAGAAGATGCTTGCATTCTGGCTGGATTACTACACGCCCTTTATGGCAGAGGTCGGTGACATCGTCGATATCGTGATGATAGGCGATGACCTTGCCGGACAGAATGGGCCTCTGTTCTCGCCTGCCTTTTACCGGCGGGTCGTCAAGCCCCGCCAAAAAAAGCTTGTCGGGCACATCAAGAGCCTGACGAAGGCGAAGATATGGTATCATACGTGCGGCTCGTGCATCGACTACATACCGGATTTGATTGACAACGGCGTCGATATTCTAAATCCTGTCCAGATAAGCGCAGACAGGATGGACCCCAAAGAGCTGAAGTCGCGGTTCGGTAAAGATATAGTATTCTGGGGCGGGGGGATAGATGCGCAGCACATTTTACCCTTTGCAACCAGTGACGAGGTAAGAGAGCAGGTCCGCAGGAACATAGAGATATTCAAGCCGGGCGGAGGCTACGTTTTCAATAATGTTCATAACATCCAGGTTGGTGTACCGGCTGAGAATATCGCTGCCTTTTTTGATGCCGCTTACGAATTCGGATTTTACAAGTAATGTACGGAGACAGTACAAATGAATCCATTTCTCGGTATCGTTCTTCAATCAATCGGCGGATTTGCAGCAGCCAGTTTTTACATCCCTTTTAAGAAGGTCCGCAACTGGGCGTGGGAGAGCTACTGGCTGGTGGGCGGGTTCTTCTCCTGGATTATTGTGCCCATGATTGTCGGGCTTGGAAATTACCTCGCATCACTGGGAAGATAGCCGTTGCGATGCGAGTTTCGCGACTTCTGAGTGGAGGTCTTAGCTGGTGCTGCCAACCACGCATAATAGACGATATTTACACTTAAATCTTTTAACTATTACCTATCTTAATCCACAATTTTTTCCGAAATTGCTATTTGACTTTTGTATTTCCGGTATTATAATAATTTTATGAATAAATTATATGTACTGACATTAGCATTGTTATTAATAGCTGGATGTGAAAGTTCACAAGGCCCTTCTGAAGGCCAGTACGAGCGTGTTTCCCGCGAAATCGAGGAGCTGAAGCGCCAATCAGAATCGGCCGGTATAGGCGATAATATCAAGATAACGGTAAATATGCTCTCGGCAAGTGAAAGCGAGAGTTTTGCAATCGATTCTCTTCTGCAGTATGTCGATAAGAATGTTACTATTACCAAGCACCCGGAGGTATTCAATCGGTCAGGTCTGGAGATTGGCATCGCAGGTCAAAATTTCAAGGCGAGGTTGGACATCACGAAACAGCAGCTAAAATCATCCGAAGAAAGTGAGCTATTTATTGTTCTTGCCGACGGTGCGACCGGCTACATTAATATAGGCAAAGAAATATGGGTTCCTCAATTTTATTACTTCGGCCGATGGTACAGTTCGGTTGGATACGAATTTCGCCAGGCTGGCAGGAGTTTACAAGTGACAGTCCAAAAACTGCCTTCAGGCCTTATCGACATGGAACTGACGCCGGTATTTTCAAGATTTTTGAGTAACGGCGGCGACCTTGAACTGACCGAGCTTTCAACGCGGGTAACCGCCCGACCCGGCCAGACACTTGTTATCGGAGGCGGCGATACTTCCGAGGAAAACGTAGCTACCGCCCTGCTAAGCTACAGCAAATCCGGGGAAAGGAAAAAAACACTCATTACCGTTACTCCATACGTTCAAGAGTAAAGCTCAAAATCTCAGTAAAATAAGGGGCGTCGGTTTTTATTTCCGACGCCCCTAAAACAATCCTTTTTCAACCTTCTAAGAAACAGCAAGCTGACCGATACCGGAAAACCCGCTGTAATATCTTACTCACATCCATCGAGCCAACGCGAGGCCAATATAGCAACGTCAACCATATTGACACAGCCGTCGTAATTCAAATCGCCTTCCAGACATGGCTTTATAGAGGTGCAAGCAGGCGTAGTCAACCAAGCACAATAACGAACATTCTCACTGACAGCGTCGCCAAGGCCGTCTTCGTTGCTGACCAGCTCAACATCGGGACAGGTAGTACCGTCAGTCTCGCTTGTGCCTTCGGGGTCGTTTGGTCCACTGACATCGCCCCAGAAGTTGTAGGCGGCCTCCATTACCATATTGGGACCGGCGATGTTCGAGCTTATAGCTCCAACGTCATTGTCGTAAATGTTGTTTGACCTAACCTTGGGTGATGCTGCCGTCTCACCTCCCCAATCAATCGTGGTTCCACCTTCACCGCTTATCCAGAACTGTATGCCTATTGGGTTGTTTGTAATCGTATTGCCGGCTATCTCGTTTCCTGAGGCGGAACCAAACATATAGACTCCTCTGTCATTTGAGTCGTAGATGATGTTATCGGTAATGGAGCAATTTTTGGCTACGTTGATTTGAATGGATCCACCGTGGTCATCCCAATCCCAGCCTTTCTTCCAGGTGTCGTATACGACATTTCCGGTAATTACGTTATCCGAGGTTACCGAATATGTACTTCCATAGTCCATAACCATGATGCCCATTCTGCCAGTATCGTAAACCTCGTTGTTCTGTATGAGGTTGCCATAGACGGTACCGCCATTGCCCCAGCTAAACAGCAGGATTCCGCATCCATCCCAAGCGTGGACGGCTCCATGGATTACATTGTTTTTGATAGTGAGGCCACTGGTTTCCCATCCCAGGATACAGTTGTCGCACACGGTAGTTCCGTCAATCTCAAAGCCGTCAACCGTCACACCATTAGCGGTTATATATACAGCCGCCTGGAAACTATTAGTTGGAGTGGTCAAAGGCTTAATGACCGGCATTGATAGCGATTGAAGCATAAGGTCGGCCTTATCAATTACAACTTCCTCCTCATACGTTCCATCGAGTACTCTGATGTTGTTTCCGTCGCTGGCTGCATCAATGGCTTCCTGAATAGTGCCAAAGGCGTTGAATCCTATGTAATAATCAGTGCCTTCAACAGTAACAGTTGTCCAGTCAGGATACCCTTCCCAGTCGTCATCAACGACATAGTCAGCTTCCATAATAGTGTAATCATCGCAGTTTACACTAAGCAACCAGGGGAAGAATTCAACATTTTCGGAGACGGCATCACCGGTTCCTCCACCTTGTCCGGATGGACCAGAGGCATCGCCCCACCAGTTGTATCTCGCATCAACGCTGTTTTCGGCGCCTACGATGTTGTCAACTCCACCTTCAAAATTTCCATCGATCTTGTTACACCTTGCAACAACAACACTTGTATCATTGGAATCATAGCCAACACCGATACCGGTAGTATTATCCATGAAGGTATTGCCTGTGATTGTAGCCTCGGTACCTTCACCCCAGTAAGTTGTTACAAGAATACCTGCAGAAGTTGAACCATCTACTAAAGCAATACCGTTACAATCGGTAATGTTGCTGTCCTTGATTTCAGCTACGGCGCCGCCTCCAACTTCCACACCATAATCAAGCCAGTCACCGGGTCCTTTTCCGGTATAAGTGTTGTTCGAATAAACCGAGCCGTTGACACCCGAACCGAAATACAAGACGCCTACTCGTCCTATGTTCTCGAATGTACAACCGGTGATATCTACAGTGCCATCTCCAAATGCCGCAACTGCAAGACCGGCATATACAGGAGGCGGATAATCGATGTTTTTGAAATCAACATTCGTGATAGTTCCGTGACCTTTATGCCTGATACCCTGGTGAACATTATAGCCACTGCCGTCGAGGATTAAATCCTGCAGATGGAGCTCAATACCATCATTGACAAGGAACCATCCCCTCGGATCTCCGGAAGTACCAGTATCCTGATTTGTCATAATAGTCGGCTTGCTGCCGCCTTTAATTGTCAGGTCTCTGTCGATGACAATCTGGCCATCTTCGACGTAAGTACCTTCTGAAACTTCAATGGTATCACCGTCATATGCTGCGCCGATACCTTCCTGGATTGTCTCGGCATAGGCCCTCACAACATTTGTGTCATCGACGTATACGGTTACAGGCACAAGCATACTTTCGCTTGCATACCAAGGCTCATAATCGACATAATCGGTTACCGAGTCGCCCAGGCCGCCGGGATTGTACAGGCCGCCTGTTCCAGTATCATTACTGCCGTCATACGGCCCTGTAGCATCGCCCCACCAATTGTTCTGGGCGTCAACTACGATTGTCGGCACGGCATTTTCGATACCATAACTGCTATTACCATTGATTTTTGAGCCATCGATTGCTACGTTATACGAGCTTGCACTGGGGCCGCCGGCATAATCTGCAACATAAATACCGTTGTTATTTCCTGAGATAGTTTCACCCGTAAGATTGACTGCTATATCGCCGTCGCCCTGTGTGAATACCCACAGACCAACCTCATTGTTATCAACAATAGTATTTCCAGAACCATTAACAGTTACAGAAGAGCCGTCTTCTGCATCTTCATCCTGAATAATAAGACCGCCCTGAACATTGTCGTGGAAGTTGTTACCAGATAAAGTTACTGTAATATCGACATCACCGGCATAAGTATTGTACCCGTTCCCAATCCACATTGCATACTGGCAATCGTAAATTTCGTTACCCTGTACAAGTACGCCTTTATCGACATGTGGACTACCGCCAAAAGCAGTGCCTGTAAAGCAATTTTCGACGTAGATACCCGCAGATTCACTTCCATCGGAAGCAGCTGGTACGTCATAGCCGTAGATAGTATTACCGACTATCTGTCCGGTTGACTGTGAACCCATCTCGATTGCATATCCGAAATCGCCGATAGTTTTATAAAAGGTATTTCCCGAAATCGTGGCATCAATGTAATCGTGTGTTACGATACCAACCCGGCCGGGCTCTATGAACGTGTTGGCTGTAAATGTAACTGCTGCCCTTGACGCATCATCATAACCGGGGGCTCTGAAGTATGAGATAAGCTCGTAATAGCCACCTGATAAGTCATCAATTGACATATTTTTCAGGATACAATTATCAACCGTAACCTCACTATCCCATCCGGATATGCAGAACCTGTTGTTGCCTTTCATATTATTACAATCAAATGTCATATTTTCGATTGTAATAACGTTGGAATCATAGATTCTGACAACAGTCATTCTTCCGTCGTACTGTGGGTAACCGGGGATAGCCCAGGAAATTACAGAAGATGACTTTATGATAGTATTTTCTTTGCTTTCCCCCTGCAGCGTAAGATTGATTTTGCCATCGATATCCATTGTTTCATCATAAGTTCCATTGTGAATAAGAATTGTATCGCCGGGATTGGTGTCATCGATAGCAGCCTGGATGCTCGGATAGACATCGCCGAGCGTTCCGATTCCTCCTCCTGACGGCCTTACCTCAAGTACTGCCGCCTGTGCCAGGCTGTTTATAAGAAGCAAAAGAATCGTACAAATAAAGAGTGTGAATAACTTTTTCATTATAATATCCCTCCTAAATTTTTTATTTTATGCTGTAGACCGCCCACAGCAAAACTATTTCCCAGTCCATTGGCACAAGTCCACTCCGTTTGCCTTGCCTTGGCTTTTTATTAACCACCTCCTTTCCGAAAACAATATTGAATACTTTCAAATATCATATATCAAACACATCCTGAATTAAATCAGATAAGATTTATTCACATTGAAATAGAAATTTTACAGGCCATTACATAAAAAAATTTCCCTTAAGTTGTTTGAGAGAAGAACTTCTCTGACGGTAATAAGGGATTATCTCCTCTACTATCCATATAGTCGCAACTCCTCCACCGGCCAGGCTCTCAGGGCAAATCCAATCCTGCACCATTACAAGCAACCCAAAGGCCGGAGCAAATACTCCGTCATTCTTAATAAACCACTATAGTAAAGACAAGGCAAACGTTTTATCAAGAAAATAATCCAAAAAATACATAATTTTTAACTTCTTAAACAGCCTAAAAATTCCTTAAGAAAATGCTTTTTCAGCATAAATTGCCTGTTTGAGGCAAAAACCTGATTAAAAAATGGATTTACCTCTAAAATTTTTATTTTAATTCAATCGTCTGGGCAAGATAAAAACGGTGATTTAACAGCATTGTAAATTATCCATATTAGTTAAAAAGTAAATACCAACTGCCATATCGTCCAGAAGCAGCAGAACTGATGTGCATTGTTTTTTGATAAACGGCTGGAAATTTCCGCCAATTTCTGTTTACTATTAAATGACCAGAGTATCAGAATAAGGATTATAATTATGAAG
>CAYLMG010000042.1:0-6122 GCA_964384565.1 uncultured Pirellulales bacterium
AATCACACCGATAGCTTATCATATTTTCAAAACTTCCGGTATAGCGATTTTTAGGCAGGATAAAACTAAGCTAATTTTAAGATCGTGGGCAAAATAGGTCGTTATATGTTTTGAGGTGTTGGTTACTATTGTTTTTGAACGGATTATATATCCTATAGGTGTTACTAAAAGATTATCAATCTCGTTATGGAGCAGCGGTTCCGATACCAATGTTTCCGCGCTGGTTTTGTAGAATATCTTACCACTATTTACCGCAGAGCCAGCTTTCAGCAAATATGGCCAGGTCCGCAGCATCAACTCCGTCAATACCATCAAGATTTGCCGGCCCGCAAAGTTCCACAATGCAGTCGTTGAGCCAGTAGGAAGCAAAAATCGCAAAGTCAACGAAATCCACTCCGCAACTGCCGCCTAAATCCCCCGGACACTGAACCGGCTCAACGCCCCAGCTTACCCCAGTCATCTCAAAAGGCACTATTCCTTCAACTGCAACACCACTCCCATCTAAGCCGTGATTATGATACCAAAGCTGCCAGATGGTATTGCCCCATTCTTTTAATTGGGCAAAAAAAGGGTCGCTTTGGATTATGTAGGCGCTCGGTTCACCGGACGGTGTGGGGCTTGAAAGAGTGTCGGCATCTGCATTTATCTCATCTCTGAGAAATTCAATATACTCTCTGGATGTGCCCTGATAATACAGCGATATTTCGACATACTCTGCATCTTGAGCAATAACAAGGTTTACGTCATCATAGCCGCCAGCATATTCTTCCGCAGTAAAATAATTTGGTTCTTTCTGGCCGTGCCAGACAGGCTCACTTAAGCGCTCGGGCGCACCGGAAATATCAAAACCTTTCGGGGGAATTCGGTTGTCCTTGTAGCGGCCGGTGGCAAGAACAAAATGGAAAGTCTCATCTTCTCCTGTTAAATCACTTTTCGGATGAACCTCGTAAACCAGTTCATCGAGATAAACTTCCGTCGGTCCTAAGTCTGGTGAACTGGCAGAATTTGGAAGACCGCGTAGCGTACCTGCACCAAAATCGTAAGGATTAGCTTCATAACTCAAACAGCCGCCTACAAAAGCCTTGATATTTATGAACATTCTCCTGCCTTCGGGAAAACCTGAAATTAGTTTATGAGCTGTGTTGTTTTGAATCCTAAAGGATAATTGTCCCGTCGATGGCTCATAACTAAAGTTCTTTATAGTAGCAGCCGCACGGAGCTGGTCTTTGGCCCGCTCACAGCCCGCTATCAAAGCTGCCCCGTTAGCCTTTGGAGTTTCACCTAAATCAAGGTCGAGTGTTAAAACGGCCGGTCCTTTTTCGAGTATCTGAACGTTACACGGGTCGTACGCCGGATGAGTAGCATCGAGTGTTCCGAGAATGTAGGATATCCATGCATTACCACCTGTCATATCGTGTAAAGGCAATCCCGAATTTGGATGTTCCGTACTTTCGTCGGGACGCAGTGGTATTCCCTGCTTGTTGCATCCGAATCCGGTAACGTCTCTCATATGACAATCCTGACACTTCACAACCCAATCAATGCCGCCGCTTATCTGCTCAAATTCCGAATTCGTCGCAGCGCCACCCTGCTGGGCATAATCCGACAGCATAAATTCAGAATAAGTTCGTTCCACATGGAAATAACGATACGCCGAGTATTGTTCGCTTATGAGGTCGACATCACCGGATTGGTCTGCTAGTCCGGAAAGGCCGAGATTCGCAAGCGCGGGATTGGATACATCATGGCACGTCGAACAGAAATACTTCGATTTATGGTATCTGCTGTAAATCTGCTGATGTTTTGCTTCCGCATCGGCAAAGCTTGCCCTTTTCTGGCCACCGCCGCTGGCAAAAAACTGACCACTGGCATTTTCACTATAGGTTAAATAAGCCGGTACATTGAACTTCGTATAAAAGTCCGCCCCCGAAAACAGCTTGATTGATAAGGATAAGCTGCGGTCTTCCTGATAAGTTGCAGTTGCCTCGGTTTGGGAAAGAGTGCCGCTTCCGGGGCCTGTGTTGCCTGCTTCATCCCAGTAACCGGCCCAGTCGCTGCCTTCACGTGTGCCGTTGTAAGTCGTTTCAAAAAATGGGTCATACAGGCTGTGACAGAAATCACAGTGCAAACCATCGAAGTCACTGCCTGTCATAGCAGATGCATTAGGCGGGTCGGAACGGCCGCCAAGCCAACCCTCCGGAAAGTGACACCTTTCGCAAAGGTCACCGGCATTCGGATTACCCAGAGCCCATACCGAATCCTGAAGTGCAACCGTAAAGCATGCCCAGAACATCGGGTCTCTGGCTGCTTGAGCCATCATCGAACCCTTCCAGTTGAAACCCGGCTCCACAGCATGGTCGTAATCAGCATGGCAGTTTAAACATCTGCCAGGACCCTCAAGGTTCACATCCTGATTCGGTTGAGTGCCCGGCATCCGTACCAGCGGGTCGTTTTCTACTACCAGCGAAACCCAGGCATAAACCGAATAGCAGATGACTAAGGATGTGATTATTAGGATTGATATTCTGAGTTTCACTTTCGTTCTCCTCCTTTTTCAGAGAACAAAAGAACATAACCTCAAGTTAATACAAACTACAAAACAAACCTTTTTATTTCGTCAACCAATTGCACTTGTAACTATAAAATATTATATTACCACGCTTGGCTATGGATTGCAATATAATTATTTCTATTGGACAGCTACAAGTGGCGTTTTTAACCGGAAATAACAAAACACAAGCTCAGATTGTCGGCCAAACTTATGTGCAGAATATGGGATTCCGTTAAAATTATACCTTTGAATTTCCGGTCCTTGAGAAAACTCTGCTGCAGGAATAACAGACGTTACGGTTTTTCCGCCCAGCTAATATTAGGATAGTCAGATGAACAAATTTCGTACTTTTATAATGTCAGCCGCCTTGATACTAATCATATTGCTGATTTCCTTCTCAATCCACGGGGCGTTTCTCGGCTCTGACAATGCCCGGAAATTTTTCAACTCGCCGCCCGTTGTAATCTATTGGTTCATATTGGTCTTTGTATTGATAGTTGGACTTACGTTTCTTCCAAAGCTCATAAAGGTTCCCGGCCTGTTACTAATTCATCTTGGCTGCATCCTGGTACTTGCAGCAGCTATGTACGGCTCTGAGGACGGCCGGGAAATCCAAAAGAGACTCTTCGGTATCGAAAAAATCCGAAGGGGACAAATGCTGATACACATCAACGAGAAGACCAATCAGGTCAGATTGGAACAAAGCGACCGGATAAGGAATCTTCCTTTCTCTATAACACTCAAAAACTTCAAAATCGAATACTACGAGCCGAAGTACCTTCGAATTCAAACACCTCAAAAAGACCTGTGGAACATCCCCGTCGAATTAAATACCGAATTTGACCTGGGCAGCGAATTCGGAAAAATTAGAATACTAAGACAGTTCCGGAATTTAAAAATTATACCTGACGGAACCACCAGAAAAGTCATTGATTCAAATTACGCCGGCTACAATCCTGCACTCGAAGTCCGGATAGAATACCCCGATGGCTCAACAGTTAACAGATACGTCTTTGAGCGCTCCGCCGGTCATACCCGCCCCCGGGACAAATTCCTGCTGACTTACAGCGGTGTAGTCCGCGATTACACAAGTACTTTGGTCGTATCCAAGAAAGACAAAATACTCGCAGAGAAAAATGTCCAAGTCAACCACCCGCTGCATTTCGGCGGATACTATTTCTACCAACATTCATACGACCGCGATAACGCCCAATACACTGTCCTTAAGGTCGTCTCCGACACCGGCTTGTCGGTCGTCTACACCGGATACCTGATGCTCATAGCAGGAGCATTTTCGCATTTTTGGCTCAAAAATTTATTCGGAAAAACAAGAAAGTAATTAAATGAAAATCAATTACACGATTCAAGGCCTGCTTATTTATCTCACTATGACCGCTTATCTTCTGGCCCTTCTCTGCACATTGTTAAAATACCGAAAAACCTTTAATCTATTATATTTTTTCGGTTTTGCGATAGCTGTCTGTTCTCTCGCTTACCGCTGGTACCACGTTCAACATGTACCTATGCAAAACCTCTTCGAGGTTTTTCTTTGTCTGGCAGTGTTGATTTACCCTGTCTCACTTTTTTGCAGCCGTATACTCCGCCTCGCAGACCACGGCATTGATATGTTTATAGGTGCTTTAATACTTTTCCCCGCTGGTTTCATCTTCAGTTCCGAGCCCCGGCAGCTTCCACCGGCATTACAAAGCTGGTTATTTACTCCGCACGTTGCTGCCTATATGCTCTCATATATCTTTATGGCAAAGGCCGCCTTCCAGGCCGTCCTGCTCTGCTCTTCTAAAAATCCGAAAACCAACGAAAACCTGCCCGACCGGGAATTGGCAGCTTACCATCTGGTTTGCGCAGGTTTTCCACTGCTGACCCTCGGACTTGTACTCGGCAGTCTTTGGGGGCATCTCGCCTGGTCCGATTATTGGGGCTGGGACCCTAAGGAATCATGGTCATTGGCATCCTGGCTGGTCTATGTCGGATATTTCCACTTCCGAGCTATCTCTGGCAAAAAATATCCCCGTATAAACAGCCTATGGATAATACTCGGTATGCTGCTAATCCTGATAACTTTGTTATGGGCAAACCTCTCTAAACTATTCATTGGTTTGCACAGCTACGCAAGTTGATTCTGCAGAATCCCGGACTTGAAAAAAAGAATCAAGTCCTGTAATTGTACAGTGCTCGTTGAATACAATAACAATACAAACGAAGAACTTGGCCTTTATACAACCATCTACCTGGCTCAGACGCCTCTATCGATAAAAAGTTCCAGTGCATATAAAAGAACGAGAACGCCATTTCAAGGCATTCTCGTTCTCTCTCAAAACAGTATCAAGGCAATTTTACTTATTCTTGCCTTTACCTTTAACTTGACTTTGTACACTCGTAATGGTGACCTCGTTGCAGTCAACTATGCTCTGGTCATAACCTTTGCACACTTGAGGCGTAGCACTGCCCGGTTCGGCACAAGGGTCGACAAGCGCTACATCATCGCCGCTTTCATTGTATGCAGCCAGCTCGCCGGCCAGAGCTTTAATTGCGCCAATGTCCTCGCCACCGAGAATAGCTGCAATCTCAGCCGGAGGAATCGGGATGCCGCCGCCGCTCGGAACACAGTTGTTCAGATTGGCGGCAATAGCGTGGAACGAGGCATGCAGCCGTGCCCGGCACAGCTCGCTGCGCTTATTACCGTCCTCGTCCTTGGACTTGTTCGCCCAGAAGTAGGCACAGACTTCCTCTATGCTCATAAGCTGTGCAAAGCCCAGGTCAATAAGCCCGCCGCAGTGCACGGTAAGAACGTGATCAGTGAACAGTGTGTGCGTCTTCCAGAAGCCCGGAGTACGCGTGGCACCGCCGCTAATCGAACAAGGTGTTTCGTCATTAACTGTACCGGTATTAGGCAAACAATCACCGCCGTCACAGATGGACCACGACGCTGTAACCATGTTGATAATCTCTGACGCTGTCGTATCCTCCGGAACATCAAGAAATACGTCGCAGGATCCGCTGTCATCAGGCTGCATCACCATATTTTCGGCAAAGCACTGGTTCGGGTCGGTCAGGTCACAGACATCAACCACCAAACACACATCACCGGTGTTGGTAACTGTTATCCTGAAGCTGGCGACTCCGCCCGGCTCTACTGGTTCCTGCAAACAGGATTTTTCCAACGTCAGCTCCGGATGCACAAGCTCCACCGTGACTTCCTCTGAATCGTCTGAAACCTGTGTTTCTCCGTCGCACTCGTCGATCGCCGTAACATGAGCCTGATTCACAACAGGACCCGGTTCGTCACTCAGTTGTATCGTATATGGAAAATCGATACAGCAGGGGTCACCCGGCTCAAGCACAGACGGAAATCCGGCAAGGGGGTCACCAAGTAAATCATCCGTAACCACAACATTTATCAAGTTAGCATCGCCGCAGTTCTCGATACAGATGGTGTAAGTAACCTCGTCGCCAACTTTAGAGACATCGCAATCCACGCTCTTCGTGATTTCAACGCAAGGCTCCGGACACTCAACTGGTAGAGAATTGGAAGTAGTTGCACTTGCAGTCT
>CAYLMG010000042.1:6222-9611 GCA_964384565.1 uncultured Pirellulales bacterium
TGTTACCCTATATGTAATCACATCGCCTTGTTGTACAGGACCGACTGTCGGAGAGCCCGACACAAATGGAGTTATGCCAATGCCCACGCCATTTGAATTGCAGCCTGACGGAGTCTCAGCGGATACCGATTGTGTCACGCCAAGAGACAAAACCAAAGCTCCCAACATTAACCATTTTATGTTTCTCATTTTTTTACCCTTTCAACACAAAGTCTTTCCTGAAATTTCAACTAACAATTTTTTTCTGCCTTCCTGGCCTTTGGATAACAGTTAACGAAAGACCCTGTGTATCCAATCAGAGACTAGTTATTCCTCAATGAATAATTAGCTGCCGCCTTTCTCCTCATTTACACCTCCTTTCCGCAACAAAAAGGCCTTATAGTTCCACAATATTTTTTAATAATGTTTTGTAATCGCAATCCCGCATCTCTGGACTAATATGGATTTCCGAGATCCGGACAGCTCCAGTCGTCGGTAGCATCCGGGCAGCTTTTCTCCCAGTAGAAGCGGATCTGAGCATGGCGCAATCCGTTGTTATCATATTTCCAGTATTCATCCTCGAGGCTGTCGTCAAATATATATTTACGCTGCCATTCCACCTCTTCACAGGTTTCCGTTACTTCATTGTAATCCACACATACAGGAACACAAATCGTAAGCAGCTGTTTGCTTACATCCTCAAATGTTTGCTTATGTCCCTTTCCCTTCGTTCGGGCAAGTCCTACAATTTCAGTCGAACAGATGTTCCACACCTCACCCGTCTCTTCATCAGTATATGTTGCGCAAGTATTCATATTAGCACTGCCGCCGGGGCCGCCCAGGGCACGAACCCACACCGAATACCTCGTGCAATCGGTGCCCGGGTCATTGGGGTCCGGCAGCATGAAAGCAGCCACGCCGTCCGTACCATCACAATCAAGAACCTGGAAAGTGTCATCAACACTCTCGAATAAATAAATCTCGGTTATCGAATTCATAGAGGATTTGCCTTTGGATTTTCCCTGCTTATTGGTCGGTACCTGGCCAAGATTTACGAATATCCGATGCCCCTGGCCACAATTTTCTATAGGTGCCTTATCGTCCCAGGCCTTGCCAAGAATGTTCAGGGTGTAGTGTTTACCCTTCGGTGCCCCATGTCCCTTTCCCGCAAAAGCAACTCCCATCACCAGTACCATTGTAATTACCAAAATAAGCCCGGATAAAATTATCTTCCCTTGCTTGTTCATTTTTAATATCTTCATAATTTCTTCCTTTCAATCATAAAGTTTTCCTGACAATCCGACTAACAATTTTCCCCCGCCTTCCCGGCTTTTAGATAGCATATAAAGAAAAATCATCTGCATCAACTAAGCCCGTTATTCATCAATGAATAACGAGGTGCCGCTTTTCATCTCATATGTACCTCCTTTCCCTTTGCCAATCTCAATAATTACCATTGTCTCCAAAAATTAAAGTCCACAAACAATATATACAGTCAAGCCTCTCTCAATTTAGCTTTTATTTATGAATACTCCTGCCTCTGAAATTATGTTAGATTACTCCGCCTTTTCAGTTTCAGCTCGTTATTCCTCTTTCTCCGTCTCCTTTTTTGCTTCTTCACTTTCTAATTTGGCCTTCTCGGCATCGGCTTTCGCTTTATCTAATTCTTCTTGTAACTGCTTGGACTCAGTTCTGGCTTTTTCTGCCTCCTCTTTTAATGATTCAGCCTCCTCTTTTGCAGCTTCAGCCTGTTGACGCGCCTGGACCGCTTTCGTTTTCTCTACGAGTACATCGTAAGCTGTATTAAGCAGTCTGTCCTTTACTTCTTCGATTTCTTCCGTTGCCTCTGCTTTTTCTAATTCCGCCTTAAACCTCTCGAACTCTGCCTCTGCGGCTTTCTGTTCAACCCGTTCCGTGTAAATAGACGTGCCAAACGGGTCAATAATCGCTTCATGCAGACCAACGTCATACACCGGCTTTGCCATCTTGTCCTTAACGTCCTCGATAACCTCGGTATATTCACTACCGCCTGATGAAATCGTGGGTGTAAGAATAAAGATTACCTCTGTAGCGCTTTCTTCAAAGTCCTTGCTCGAAAAGAGCACGCCAACGACTGGGATGTCCTTCAAAAAAGGCACTCCACGTATCACCGACCTTTGTACGCTTTTCCTGATCCCACCTATAACAAGACTTTCACCGGGCTTTATACGGTTTTCCTTCACCTCTATTGTTCGCTCTGTAATAATCGAAACCTGAACGACACCTTCAGGTTTGGACTTCGAGCCAATTTGAACTTTTGTATCGAGTCCGATTGAACCATCGGAATAAACGCGCGGCGTTACTTCAAGGATATCTTCAACCCATTGATAATCAGTCAGAGAAAAGGGTTCGTCAAAACCTGCCTTCGTTAATATCTTTTCAAGGGGAACATTTTCACGCGATACAATCCTTGCGGTTTGGCCGTTAATAGTTTCCAGCGTCGGATTCATCAGAATTTTAAGATAACCTCGAGATACCAGCAAATCCACCAGCAGCCTGACCTGATGTCCTAAAACGCCTTTACTGTGCCAATATCCCACATCCATACCAAACAACGCTCGTTTGGATTCCCTAAGTGAAGCACCCGGAAAATTAGCAAGCAAATCACCGCTGGCATCGGTCTTACCGCCGATTGTTATCCCTTCTCCCATTATATTCTCTATGAAAAGCGTCGTTTCCCAGTCCGCTGTTACATCCGCAAAACGTTCAAGGATAAGACAGTCAATATTAACCTGGATGGGCGGAACATCGACCTTCCTTAAAAACTCCAGCGCTCTGTCAGCTTCTTCATCATCTTCACAGTAAACTATCAGCTGGTTTGTAGGACTGCTTATATCTGTCTTATAACCAAGATTCTTTACTCTCTCAGAGACATTCTCTACTGCAAGATTTTTGGCGAAATAAAGAAGCTTGATACCATCTTTGATCGCAATCCTCTCAGCCGGCTGGCGATACAGCTCCGGAAGAGGATTTCTAATGTTGGGATTTGGTTTTATCTTTCTTATATCACGTACGATCTCACGGGCCTGTATTTCAGTCGGTTTCTGACTAAAAACTTCGCCGCAGCCGGAAACAAAAAAAATCCCCAAGAGAACAGCTAAAATTATAGTATTCACCCTGACCGCCGATTTTACCTTGATATTCATAATTTACTCTCCTGCCCGAAATGAAACCAAGGTTACTTTTCTTGAAACCTCCAACCCAATCCACGAACTCAAGAATTTACTTTATAATCCTACCCTAATCATTGTCAACACAAAAAACTGAAATTTTTAAGGTAATTTATTACCGCCTGTCAAAGCTGTCGGAACGCTCCCAGCCCCAATGCCGACTGCTGCGCCCTACACCTTGATTACACGCCATAAGCCCGC
>CAYLMG010000042.1:9711-12361 GCA_964384565.1 uncultured Pirellulales bacterium
CAGCCCCAATGCCGACTGCTGCGCCCTACACCTTGATTACACGCCATAAGCCCGCTTTTTAGTCGGCTCTATACCTTTCAATAGCCAAATTATCAGTTTATTGATTCCTCTGAAATGGGCAATTTCCTTAAAATCACTTCGTAATTGCTTAGTATTAGCTGAACGCCAGATCTTGTATAAGATTTGCTAAAAGAGCAAAATTTGCGATAAAAATATCGACGAGCTTATCTCGAACAATAATCAATCATAAGCAAATAATAGTAAATAGTAGGAGATAATAGGAATGTTTACCCATTTGTAAGGCCGTGATTTTCCCCAATCTTCATAAAATTTAAAAAAAGAATATTAGCAAAAAAGCGGGCGATGGGAATCGAACCCACATGGCCAGCTTGGAAGGCTGGGGCTTTACCATTAAGCTACGCCCGCTTTTCTAATTGATTATTCGTTACTTATTATTTATTATTCGTAGCGAATGGTCAATTATAAACATCGAAAAATATTATTAAACTGAATAGAAAAAAATATGGAAATTTCAAAAAAAGCTAAAAAAGCGAAACAGGCCTCTATCAGCCTGGCAGCTGTAAAAACAGAACTGAAAAACAAGGCATTGGCCGAGATTGCAAAAACTATCAAGAAACAAAAAGAGCAAATCATCGCTGCTAATAAAAAAGACCTCACGGCTGCTGAGGAAAATAAGCTGGCTGGGCCGTTACTGAAAAGACTTAAATTCGACGAGAAAAAGATAAATGAAGTGTGCGCGGCAATCGACAGCTTAATCAAGCTCGATGACCCCGTCGGTAAAATCCTTTCAGCAACACAGCTCGATGATGGATTAGAGCTTTTCAAGGTGAGCTGCCCGATAGGCGTCATCGGCGTAATATTCGAATCGCGGCCTGATGCACTCGTGCAAATATCAACGCTGTGCCTCAAAAGCGGTAACGCTGTGCTGCTAAAAGGTGGAAGCGAGGCTGCAAATACTAATAAAATATTGGCTGGATTAATTGAACAAGCAGCCAAAGAATATTTGCCGCAAGGCTGGATTCAGCTTCTGCAGACCAGAGAAGACGTCGCGGCGATGCTCAAGCTCGATGAATACATCGATTTGATTGTGCCGCGAGGCTCAAACCAGTTCGTAAAATTTATTATGGATAATACCAATATCGCCGTCCTCGGACACGCCGAAGGAATATGCCACGTTTATATCGACGGCGATGCCGATATCGAGATAGCCGTAAAAATAACAGTCGATTCCAAATGTCAGTACGTGGCGGTGTGCAACGCTGCGGAAACACTATTAGTCGATGAGAAAATTGCAGCAGAGTTCCTGCCGAAAGTAAAGGCTGCACTTGAAAAACAACAAGTCCAGATTCGCGGCTGTGAAAAGACACGAAAGATTATAGAGGCAAAAGAGGCAACAGAGGAAGACTGGCAGACGGAGTATCTTGACCTGATTATATCAATAAAAATTGTGGGCGGTCTGGATGAAGCGCTCGAGCATATAAACAGATACGGCTCAAAACATACCGATGCAATTGTTACTTCTGACAAAGCCAAGGCTGAGAAGTTTATGGACCTGGTTGATTCTGCGAATGTTTTCTGGAACTGCTCGACGCGGTTTAGCGACGGTTACCGGTACGGCCTGGGCGCCGAGGTCGGCATAAGCACGAATAAAATCCACGCCCGCGGCCCCGTAGGCCTCGAAGGCCTGATGATTTATAAATGGAAACTGCTCGGCAACGGCCAGACGGTTGAAGACTATTCAAGCGGCAAAAAGCAATTCAGACACAGGAAAACAAAAACAAGTTATTGACAGGCTTCGGTTTCATCTTTTATCCGTGGTTGAAATTTGTTTTGGTCGTTAGAATTTTTGTGATTCAAATTTGTTTCGGATTTCGATATTCGGATTTCGTTTTTTTAAAATTCCGTCCTCCGTCATCTGCCGATAAAATAATAAAAAGTAACCTCTCCGCAAAGGTGGTACTAACCGAAAAAAACACACAAAATTTAAGCTGGATAGCCGACGGTCTGTGCGAACAGGACTCGCTGCTGCGGCTTTAAGTTAAATTCCTTCGCGGTGTTTTGCTTATCGCAATTATGAAACCAGGCGCCAAGTCCCTGCGAGGCCGCGAACAAATAAACATTCTGGGCGATAAGACCTGTGGCGGTGTAATAATATGACTTCTGTACCTCGGCATCGCCGATTCGTCTGTCCGGCTGTCGGCCGCTCAAATCGTATCGAGTTGTATCAACGACGTAGAAGATATTAACCGGTGCTGAAGCGGCGCCGCGCCTGCCCGCCCTTGCACGATAGTCACCTGCTACGACGCCGACAAGACGGTGAGCAACGGCTTCATAAATATAAACTCCTTCGGCAAGTGCAATGTATAGGTCAATTTCCTGCGAGTTGCTCGCAGACGGCGCAGTCCTTCCCGGCTTTGAAAAAGATGACTCTTGTCGATTGACACCGAATGCCGCCCAGAGCAGATTAGAGAGCATCTGCGGCTCAAGCTTATCAGCCTTGATGCTGCGGATAGTCTTTCTCTGCTGCAGCGCAGCCAGTACGCTTTTACCGCCGTCTTTCTGTGGCGCGGGCAGCTTAATAGCCAGCGGAAGCTGCGCTTGTTCAGACGCAGTGACATCCTTTGTGGAA
>CAYLMG010000042.1:12461-14675 GCA_964384565.1 uncultured Pirellulales bacterium
CTTAATAGCCAGCGGAAGCTGCGCTTGTTCAGACGCAGTGACATCCTTTGTGGAATCATTAGCATCCGAAGTAGGGTTTGCAGGCGGAATGGATTTTGTGTTTCGGGTAAAAGCGGACGCGGTGCCGGCAAATATAGTTACAGCCGGCAAGGCCTTTAAGAATGTTCTTCGATTCATCTGACCCTCCTATCTCCGATTATGGTCTATCGGTTTTTTAAGAATTATTATTTTTCTTAACAACTTCACTTACGGCTCGTCCAACTGCTTTTAGGTTGGGGACGCGCATTTCCTCGTATTCCCTTGAGACAACAATACCGGCGGCACCGGCTTCGAAGGCTTTTATAACGGCCTGGTAAATCTTTTCCGCCTCGGCGGGGATATGGTTCGAGCCCCAGGGGACATCGAAGCCGATACCAGGATATATTTTTGTTTTACCAGCGGCTGATGCAACGCTGCGCCTTGTCTCGCGGTAAACGTAATCAGGTGAGAAACCGTTTGTTGCGAGCTCATCAATTTTCGGCTCGATATTTTTGTCGTAGCCGAATAAATCATAATACAGGTTCAGAGACTGCTCAAGGGAAATCTCGCTGAGTACGGTTCGGTGCAATCGCTCGAGGTGCCAGAAGCGGATTCGCGGGCCGAGCACATCGTGATATGCGATGAATTTTATGAAGTCGGAATACGGAGCCATCTCTTCATAGCTCATCTCCGCTCGATAGACTATATCCCAACTGGACGGTTGATGGTCAACGTGCCAGCCGACGTGAGCGTTCGGTTTGATGCTTTTAATTTTTTCATACATAGCCCGCATGACATCTTCGCGTGAAAGCCGATACTGGTATTCCCAGGAAAGTATTTCAGGGTAGCGAATAAGGTGCCGCAGGAAAACGGTGAAGACGCCTTCGGGCGGTTTGGGATTGCCCGCTAAAAGACCTCGGACATATTCGTACAGTTTTGTGTAGCCCAGCTTTGCCCTTTCGGTATCGATGCCGTTCGCTTTTCCGCGTGCAAGGCAGTGTTCGCAGAAACAGGCCGGTGGTGTATCGTTCCATGGCTGGATGACGTTCATAAGAGGTCCCATTCGCTCGGCTCCCCATTGAAAACCGTCGAGGTCGTAGCTTCGGAAAAGGTCTTCGGCAGTTGCTATCCAGAAATTTTTGTATTCTGGATTGGACCAGCAGCCGACTCCTGTGGGCCTGCCGTAAATATCTATTGTTACGGCTTTCGAAAAGTTTTCTATCGCCCTGCCGGAAGATTCGAGAATGCGTGCAAAAACTTTCATATTCCGTTTGCGGGCGGGTTCGAGCATCTCGGCAAAGAGGTCACGGTCTGCATATTCGAGAGCGGGGTCAATCGGACGGGGCTTGAGCGAAGTATCGGCGTAGTATTTTTCGTGGGTCTTTACCCAGATGGACGGGAATCTTCTGTTGCGAGTTTCGCGGAGCGGCACGCCGTGGTCGGGGGCAAGGTATCTTGTCGGCTTCCGCAGGTTGGAGTGAAAGGAGTGAGTGTATGTCATTACGGTGTTGATTGCAGCGGTATCCTTAATCAAATCCAGAACGTGCTCGATGCCTTCGTCGAGCATTGTGTGCGGCCCCATCTGAATTCCTATAAGCGGCAGTGCGGCCTTGTCAGTGATTTTTCGCAGAGAGGCTTGTTGGGCAAAAACATTTTCGGCATTAAAAAGCCCCAGCTTAGATGCGGCGAGCATTGCGGCTGTGTTCCTGATGAAATCGCGCCGGCCAATCGGTTGGTCTTTAAGCGATTCAGAATTTATTGATTGCTTCATAAATGCCCCCTTCCTTATTTTTTCATATTAAATACCTGCTCGGACGCTTAATTCCGCACCGCCAACCGCCATTTGAATTTTGCATTCGCGGTTGTAAACACTTAAGCAAAAACAGCCCCCGCAATTATGCAGGGGCTGTATATTCCAGGCAAAAAAGAATAATCTGCTTTAATCTTTTTTTGCTTCTTCTTCGGTTTTTGGTTTTTCCTCAGCCGGCTTTGGCGCAAATTTCTTCCCCGAAACCTCGCTTGTACCCATCTCGCTGGAGGACTCACCCTTAATCTTGTCACCGTCAATCTTAAGGTCGAAATCAATCTTAAAACTTCTGTCGCCGAAACCGAAAGTGATATTGAATTTTACATTCTTGTCTTCGAGCTTGAGGTCATTCGCATCAATGTTGCCGAACCCCATACTGTACGTTGCAC
>CAYLMG010000043.1:0-12037 GCA_964384565.1 uncultured Pirellulales bacterium
GCAAAGAAATCCACATCTCTTTTTGTCGTATTGGTTACCGTCAATATTACATACCAGAATCGTATCGGCCTGCTGTCCGGCAATCCCCCTTCCAAAAGTATCTGCTGAGGATGTGTAAACCGCGTCTCTACGGTCCATTCCTGCGGCCCCTGCACAATCGCAGGCTCAGGAACTTCCGCAAGGCAAAAGCAGACTAAAAGCACCAAACCAAACAAAGTCCCATAAATAAGGCTTCTCATTATCTTTCCTTTACGGCTGTTTTTCTATTGTTTCAGTCTAAAATCCCAAAATGCCTGTTCCAATTGCCTATTTTACAAAAAAACACCCAACAAAACAAGCATATTTTACCCATCCTAACATTCCCCTGTTCATATTATCGCCTGCTTAGTAGATGCGGTTCTGACGTTTTTCAAAAAAATTGCTTATATTCCTTAATTTATACAATAGCAAAATAATCCATAAAACCTCTTTTCAAACGTTTCCTTTCTGTCCCCCTCTCCAAATAATCAAGAACAATCTCACGGCAAAAAGCATAATCAAAAATTCCTGGTCAAGTAAAATTCCCGTTCTATAAAGAGCCAAAAAAACATTGCTTAAACGTCAATATTCATATATCTTTAGTCTCAATAGACAACTTATGGAAACCAGGCTGTGTATGGAACTAACCTATGGCAGAGGAAGAAAAACAACTTGTTCAGCAGATACTGCTGCAGCAGATAGAAATGCTGCTCGAAGCAGAAAACAGAGAAGGGCTAAAAAAGCTTCTGGCTGAGCAGCGAAGCAGTGATATCGCTGAAATCGTACAGCTTCTCGACAATGAGCAGAGGCGTGTAATCTTTGATGTGCTCGAAAAAGGCATCTCTGCAGAGGTGCTTGAAAAGGTTGACCAGGCAACTCGTGACGAAATCTTTGACCTGCTCGAAGAAAAAGAGCTGCAGAACATTTTTTCAGAGCTCGGCTACGACGACGCCGCAGACCTGCTCGCCGAACTGCCCGAAGAGCTCAGTGAAAAGGTTCTCAAAAACCTGCCTCCACCCGATGCCGCAGAAATCAAAAAACTAATGACCTACTCTGAAGACTCTGCAGGCGGCATTATGGACCCGATGGTAATAAGCGTCCCGGAAGATGCGACAATAGCCGAGGCTGTTAATAAAATACGCTCGGCTGAAATCGACGAAGACTTCTATTCAGTCTTCGTCGTTGATAAAAACGGCAAATTCCTCGGCGATATACGTATCCGTCTTCTTCTGACAAAGCAGGAGGATATGAAGATAAATGAGCTGATTGAGACCGACACCATCTATGTTACAACCGGCACGGACCAGGAAGAGGTACGCAATATTTTCAGAAACAATGACCTTATCGTGGTGCCCGTACTGGATAAAAATCACAGGCTTGTCGGAAGAATCACCGCTGACAGAGTCATCGAAGTCGCCGACGAGGAGGCCGCTGAGGACCTTTACGCAATGGCGGGCACCGAAGCAGACGAGCTCGAAGATGTCTCGGTCTTTCGCGCTGCACGAATCAGAATGACCTGGCTTCTGCCCTGTATGATTGGAACAGGCATAACCTCGACAGTGCTTATGTTTTTTAACAGCAAATATGACCTTGCCGAACTGGCCAAGCTGTACACCGTCGCCGTCGCATTTGTGCCGATGATTGCCGCCATCAGCGGCAATGCCGGCCTGCAAACCTCTGCCATCGTCGTCTCCGGTCTCGCCACCGGACATCTCTCAGCGTTAAAACTAAGGCAGGTCGTCGGCCGCGAAGTTCGGGTTGCATTACTGGTTGCGATAAGCTGCGGAATAATCGGCGGCCTGATCTGCGCGGTACTGCTGAATATCAGGTCAGCCGACAAAGCCGTTCAAACAATAAACCTTATGTCCGCCTTCGGAACAGCTATGTTTTCTGCGATAATGGTTGCAACAACTCTCGGCCTGTTTCTGCCCTTTTTGTTCAGGCAAATCGGCATCGACCCTGCGATAAGTTCCGGCCCGCTGGTCACCACTGCAAATGACTCGATAAGCGTCGCAATCTATATGTCTCTGGCACTAATCCTGGCAGGCTGAGCAAAAAAGACGGCCCGGATTCATAAAACAAAGACCTTTCATATGATAAAACAGGCTCATATCAGCAAACCAGCTCATTTATAAGGCCAAAATCTCCGATACATACCAGGCTGAACTATTGACATAAGTCCGAAAAAAACTTATAATATAAGTCTTAAGAGGGTTTGATTTTACAAATCTTCAGGTTAAAATTAAGGTTTTACCCGAAAGATAAAAAATCGGGTTCAATCGTAAAAAACTCATTTTTACGGAGTTAATGAATAACTATGACCAAAGGACAACCCATTGACACACATATCCATCTCGACCATGAGCCTGAGCTGAATCAATATTTCAAAGCTGCCATTAAAACAAAGGCAAGCGACCTTCACCTCAAGGTCGGCCAGGCACCAAAGCTAAGAATATATGGAAGGTTGAAAAATACGACCGGCGAGGTAATGACACCGGAAAAAATCGAACAGTTAGTCTTCGAAATTTTGACTGAGCCGCAGAAAGAATTTTTTATGCAGCACGGAACTATAGACCTTGCTCACGAGGTTACCGGCCAGGACCGTTTTCGTGTAAATATTTTTCGCCAGCGCGGCGTAATAAGCCTCGCGGCAAGAAGGGTCAACTCATTAGTCCCCCCGTTCGAAAGCCTGCATTTGCCCAGTACCGTACTGGAGAAAGTTTCGGACGACGCGCAGGGTCTCGTCCTCGTGGTCGGCCCGACCGGCTGCGGCAAAAGTACTACAATCGCTGCTATGATAGATTATATAAACCGAAATCGTTCCTGCCATATCATCACAATTGAGGACCCTATCGAATTCACTTTCAAAGATAACAAGGCTATCGTCTCACAAAGGGAAATCGGAATTGACGTCGAAGACTACGACGAAGCCCTCAAATATATGATGAGGGAAGACCCCGACGTCGTACTTGTCAGTGAGATGCGCGACAGTGAAACAGTCACCGCAGGTATGAGAGCCGCTGAAACAGGACACCTCGTCTTCGGAACACTGCACTCGGCAAATGCCTCGCAGACAATTCAAAGAATGCTCGATTTGTTCCCGCAAACCGAAAGAAACCTCGTCAGACAAACATTAAGTCTTACTCTAAAAGCCGTCATCAGCCAGGTGCTTTTGCCGAGCATAAAAGAAGGAGTTGACAGAATACCCGCCGTGGAAATCCTTCTTACAAATCCTTCTGTAAGAAAACTGATTTCAGAGGGACGTGAAAACGACCTGCCGAGTGTTATTCGTGCAAGTGAAAAAGAAGGTATGCAGGACTTCACAAACAGTTTGTGCTTTCTTGTTCAAAATGGTTTCGTAGATCCAAAGGAGGCGTATCATTACGCTCCGAACGTCGAAGAGTTAAAAATGGCGCTAAAGGGTATCAGAACCACTGCCAGCGGTATTCTATAATCCTGTCCTGTTATGGAGCATCTTATGCCGGAAACAATAATAGCCGCCGTTGAATACAGCGGTTACATTTCAATAATAAAACTCATTGTTTTTTTGGCTCTGTTTTTTCCGCTGCCCCCGCTGCTCGCCTGGGTCTTTAACGACGCCGAAGCACTTGAAGAAAAAGGCAATTTATGGACGGGCATCATTCTTGCAGCAGCCGCTGCTGCCATCTTCATCTGGCTGCTTGTCCCTGTGTACCTCATCGGCTTAGCCTTTTACATCATCGCCGTGGGCATAACATCGATAGCCTATATCAAAAACCGCAATGCCAAGGTTCTCGCCTCCGATCGCGTCCTTACCGCAGACCATATCAAAGGCCTTTTCAGAAGTAACCTCAAAAAAGCTTCCTCAGACAAAAAATTCACATTCATAACGGCAAATAAAAATGAGGTTCCTGTGCCGGAACCAAGAACACCGGACTTCTTCGGTTATAAAACTGCATACGACCTTTTCGGTGACATAACCTTGCGAAGAGCAAATAATATTATCTTTGCACCAACCGCACAGGACTATAATGTGATTTATTACATAGACGGCGTCGCTTCCAAACAGCCTTCCATTCCGAAAGAACAGATGGAGTATTTTATTCGCTTCGTAAAAAACCTCGGAGACCTCGAAGTCAATGAGAAAAGAAAACCACAAAAGGGTCTGTTCAAAATACGCGAAGATAAAAATGATACCGAATGGGAAGTACTAACCGCCGGCTCCACTACAGGCGAACAATTACAAATCAGGCAGAGAATGCAGCAACATCTTATCAGACTCGAGGATATCGGTTTGACAACCGAACATTTTGAAAAACTTAAGAACTTTCGAAACGTAAAACAAGGCATTTTTATCATCAGCGGGCCCAGAAAAAGCGGCGTAACCACCACCCTTTACGCCCTTCTGAGAAATCACGACGCTTTTCTCAACAACATCAACACCCTCGAAATGGAAATCTCAGCACAGCTTCCAAATATAACACAGCAAACTTTCAAGCTAAGTGACACCGGCACAACAACATACGCCAAAAAACTCCAGGCTATGGTCCGAATGGGACCTGATATCGTCGGTGTCGTCAATTGCCAGGATTCTGAGACAGCAAAGCTGTGCTGCAATGCAGCCCAGGATAACAAACTCATCTATCTGGTTATCGAGGCCGATAGCGTCCTGCAGGCCCTTGGAAAATGGATTAAATTAGTCGGTGACAAAACCGCTGCAATTATACCACTGCTGGGAATAGGCAACCAGCGCCTTGTCAGAAATCTCTGCGAAGACTGCAAACAGGCTTATATGCCCGATAAAGAGCTGTTGCGAAAATTCAACATCCCCGCAGAAAGAGCAAAGCCGTTCTACCGGGCGGGAAAAGTACAGTATGATAAACACGGAAAACCATCAACCTGCGAAACCTGCCAGGGCACAGGTTTTCTGGGCAGAATGGGAATCTTCGAGATTATCTTAATAGACAAGAATCTGAAAAAAGCAATTATGCCACTCGAGTCACTTTCAGAAATAGGCAGACAGTTCAGACACGCAAAAATGCGCTATCTTCAGGAACAAACTCTAAGAAAAGTAATTACCGGAAAAACATCGATAAATGAAATGGTAAGGGTATTTTCAAAAACAAAAAAGGAAAAATCTGCTAAAAAATAAACAACAGCCGCCGGCAGCCGCCTCTTTGTGCGTAAACTGCCGAAATAAACTATACAGAAAAACGGAGACGTAGCAATGGCCAGTGCTTTAGTAATACTGATAATATTAATATTCGCAGCATATCACTTTCAAAAAGGCGGCCTCATAAAGTCATTCGGAATGTTAATAGTAACACTTGCCGCAAGCATCATCAGCTTTGCATACTTCGAGCTTCTGGCAAATCTGCTCATACCAAAGCTCCCGGAAAGTCTTCTCAAGCTCGCACCCTGGATACATCCCCTTTCTTTCGTATTGCTCTTTGCCTTATCCTTCGCTATTTTGCAGACCATACTCAATCAGCTGCTTCGTCAAAAAATTGAGTTCGAGAAAAAGTTAGAGCGTACCATAAGCATCATTTGCGGCGCACTGATGGGCTTTGTCATTTCAGGTCTTCTTCTTATCGCCCTTGCTATGGCTCCCCTGCCGCCGAAATATCCTTATCAGCGATTCGACAACAATCGGCCCGACCCGCAAAGACCCAAAAAAGTCCTGCTCAATCCCGACGGATTTATAAGCTGGCTGTTCAGTCATATAAGTTCAGGCAGTTTCAGCGCTATCAACAAAAACATAAGTTTTGCTGCAATGCACCCCCGTTACATCGACCAGCTCTTTCTGAATCGACAGGGTGTACCTGACAAAATCCAAATCGTCTCAATCGACAACGAAATAGTGCTGCCGACACAAAACGCGGCGTGGTTTGCGCCGGAAAACCTAAAAGACTCCGAGTCAAATCCCGTCGTCCCGAAAACAGCAAGCAATTTTGTCATCGTAAGAACAGGCATAAGAAGGCTGAACATCAAAACAAAATGCCAGTTCACTATTTCTCAATTGAGACTGATTTGCAAACCGGAAGACAGTGGAAAACAGTTTATCGGCAAAGCTGCCGGCATTCACCCAATCGGTTACCTTAAAACCGGCGATATAATGCAAAAAACAAGATTAACCGACATAATTGAGCTTACACGCGACGATTTGTCTGACCAGCTTCCCGGAGGCTTCGGAAAATGGATTGACTTCGTCTTTGAGGTTCCAAAGGATTTAACTACAGCAATGATAGAATTCAGACAAAACAGCATCGCCCAGGTCCCCGAACCGGTCACTGCTGATAAGGTCTCCTTAACAAGCTTCTTCATTCCTGCATCAGAATCTGCCAAAGATTTTGCAGAAATAGAAGCGGTCAGTTCTGCTCAGATTTACGGCATTTCAATGACGGCTCAATTCAGACTGCTGGAGGAATTATCCCTCGAAATAGAAACCGAAAGCGGGTTCGCCCAATACCAGACAGACAACACTATTGAGCAGCCTCAATTCAAGGATTCAAAAATTGAATATGTCAGAGCTGAACTGCAAACACAAACAAGAGAAGAAAGACAGACAGACTCGTACCGCCGTTCTCTTACAGGTCTTGCTTCAATCCTGAAACCTCTTGAAGGATACAACCTGCTCAGCCTGAAATGTAATAACCCGGCTGTCGGTTCCGAAATAACAGGCCGCCAGCTTCCCGTCCTTAACGAATTGAGCGGCCGGATTCACAAACCCGTCGGTGTTATCGCCTGTGGAAAACTTGGTAATGAATTCATCTACGAAATAGATTTTTGCGCTGTCACCGCCGAACAAAGACCAGACGGACTTGTCATCGCACAAGATGGTACCGTCGAAAAATCATTCCCTGACTCTATCTGGATTACGGAAAAAGCAGAAGAGATTTTAGAATTTTACGTTCTCTACCTGGTAAGACCCGGCCCGGACGTTTTTATCATTTCGGTACAACCGGCCGATACACAAACCGCAGGCGGCTTCAAGGAATATGAGGGTTTTATGGTCAAATAGTTTATCACTATCTGGTTTCGCCAACCGCTGCTCCGGATTAGAAGTTTCACCTACCAACTGCAAACAGCCACTTCTTCGAGATTGAGCTCCATAAGGTGTTCAAGATAAGCGCTTAATTCCTCCTCACTGAAATTCACCAGAAACTCCGGCTTTGCGGATTTGTTAATTTCGCAAATGCACTCTATCAACTCCCTTTTGCTCATAACTTTTCATCCTTTACAATTAACATTAATCCCTATTAGCTTAACCAGATATCGACACTCGTCATATTTTTTCTTTAGTCGGACACAACCAACGCCCTATAACATACACCACAATATAACCGTTGTCTTTCGTCTGCTGATACAACATATAGAATATGCCCGGAACAATCGAAACCACCCTTCTCAATGTCCAATAAAATCGGTTTTAACACCGCGGTAACCCACAGAAAAAAATGACAAATTTCTTAAAAAGAAAAAATTTTTGAAGAATAAAAAAGCTTAAAATAACTATGGATTGCCGTCCATTACCAAAACAAATTGCATCAGACAAACTTATCTCAGTCTGCAAATCGTAAGCAGCCAAACTTAGAAAATCAGCAAAAATCACTTGTCCTTTAAGCTGTAATACTATAAATTCAAGGTTTTAGAATTGATTGTGTGAAAACGGTAAGCTTTTTGGAGGCACCAAATGTCAGCTACTAAGGATATTCGTAACATAGTGCTTTTGGGACACGGCGGAAGCGGCAAAACTTCGCTCGCCGAGGCGATTCTACATATAACAGGGGCAACAAACAGGCTCGGCAGCGTCGACGACAAAACCAGCACCTGCGACTACTACGATGACGAAAAAGAGCACCAGCACTCGATTCAGTCTGCAATTGCACACACTGAATATAACGATAAAACAATCAATATCATAGACACTCCCGGCTCGCCGGACTTCATCGGCACGTCAATAACCGCTATCCCGGCAGCAGAAACCGCTTTATTGGTCATAAGCGCTTCCGCCGGCATCGAAACCATCACACGCAAGATGTTCGAGCTCACCACCGAAGCCGAAAAACCAAGAATAATCGTGATAAACAAAATTGATTCTGAAAACATCCACCTGCCTGAGCTGCTAAAAAACATCCGCCAGGTTTTCGGCCCATCCTGCCGCTGCGCCAATATGCCCGCAGCCGATAACGCATCAATAATCGACTGCATCAAAAACGATACCGGCGAATCAGCGCTCGGTGACGTCGGCAAGGCCCACACAGAACTCATAGAGTCCGTCATTGAAGCTGATGACCAGCTTATGGAAAAATATCTCGGCGGAGAAAATATCACACCAGAGCAAATCTCTGCCGTTTTTGTCAAAGCTCTCAACTCAGGCACTCTTATCCCGATAGTCTTCACAAACTCCCGAGCCGAAGTCGGCATAACAGAGCTGCTCGACATAATCGTAAATTATACACCCTCACCTCAGCAGGCAAAACCAGAGCTCTTAAAAGACGGTGACAAAACCACCGAGCTGAAGGCAGAGCCCGCCGCACCGCTGGCTTCTCTGGTCTTTCGAATCGGTTTCGACCCGAAATCCAATATGAAAAACGCAACAATCAGAATCTTTTCCGGCACAATCAAATCAGACACCAATATCTACAGAAACGACGAGAAAAAAGGCATCAGGCCGGGCCACGTTATGAAATCCCAGGGCGCAGAAAACAAGGAAATCCAGGCCGGCATCGCCGGCGATATCATAACACTCACCAAAGTTGAAGAGCTTAAAACCGACGACTTCATCCACGACGGCCGGCTCGCCGGCAGATTCAAATTACCCCCCCTTCCGGAGCCGATGTTCGCTCTTGCGCTTGAACCTGCAACAAGAGGCGATGAGCAAAAAATCAGCAACGCTATCGAAAGACTCACCGAGGAGGACCCCTGCTTTAAGGTTATGCGAGACCAGCAGACAAAAGAGCTTGTCGTCAACGGCCTCGGTGAATTGCATCTGAGGGTAATGCTCGAAAAAATGGAAAACCGCTTTAAACTGTCGATAAAAACAAAAGAGCCCAAGATTCCATATCGAGAAACAATCACAGTCCCCGCCGAAGGTCACTACAGGCACAAAAAGCAGACAGGCGGTGCAGGCCAGTTCGGCGAAGTTTACCTCCGAGTCGAGCCCGCAGAGCGGGAATCCGACCCGTCACTGGTCTTTAGCTGGGACATCTTCGGCGCCTCCATTCCGGGCCAGTTCGAGCCGGCAGTACACAAAGGCATCAATGACGTTATGCAGTCAGGCATCGTCGCCGGCTTCCCATTGCAGGATATCAAAGTATCGGTCTACGATGGCAAACATCACCCTGTCGATTCCAAGGAAGTCGCTTTTCGAGCCGCAGGAAAAGGAGCTTTCATCGATGCCGTCCAAAATGCAAAACCTGTGCTGCTTGAGCCTATCGTCAATATCGAAGTAACCGCGCCGGCGGAAAATATGGGTGATATCACCGGCGATTTGGCCTCAAAAAGAGGAAGGGTCCAGGGCCAGGATATGCTGCCCGGTAATTTCGTCGTCATAAAAGCACAGGTACCGCTCGCAGAAGTTACTCAATATAACAGCCAGCTCAAAAGCGTTACAGGCGGACAGGGCAGCTACTCAATGTCACTCTCGCACTATGAAATCGTACCGCCAAACGTCCAGCAGCAGGTCGTCGCTCAATATGCAAAGAAAAAACAGGATGAATAAGAATATTCCGGAAAAACAAAATCCCCTGCTGCTTTACCGACACCCCTTGTTCACCAAAACCAAAATTATAAAGCCTTATCAACGGTAGATAAGAACCAGTATCAAACCCAACACCGACGCCGCCGCTACAAGTGCTAATATCAATATCGCCGCACGGTAATTAGTGAGCATCTGCTCTCTTTCTACGTCAACTGTCTCCGGCTGCTGCGGAATTTCACTGCCCTCTTCAAGCTTGCCAAGCTCAGACATATCAAATTTCTGATGAGCACGCAAAGGAAGCTGACCTTCCTTAATAGCTTCAAGGTCGGCAAGAAGCTCATCAGCATTACTGTAGCGGTCATCTCGACGCTTTGCCATCATAAGCTCGATAACTTCTGACACACCCGCAGAAAGTGAAGTGTTAATATGGTCAGGCGGAACCAGCTCCTCCCTCAAATGTTTTCGCATCACTTCTGCCGGCTCATCTGCCATAAAGGGAACACGACCCGTCACTATATGATAAAACGTTGCACCAAGACCATAAATATCCGCCCTGCCGTCAATATCTATTTCACCACGAATCTGCTCAGGCGCGATATAATAAGGTGTTCCGTACGCCTTGCCGGCCTCGCTCTGTGCAGCTTCTATATCTGTCGTCTCACGGGCCAGACCCATATCCGCAAGTTTTACCACATTATCCTGGTTTATCATTATATTCTTCGGCTTGATGTCACGGTGAATAAGACCCATCGAATGGGAATGTTTGAGGGCATTTGCAATCTGAATAACTATTTCAAGCGCCTCCTCCTCTGAAAAAATCTTACCGGCTGACATATCCTCGTACAGAGTTTTGCCCTCAACGTATTCCATAACAAAATAGTGATAACCCCCCGCCTCACCGACGTCGATGGCCTGGACGATATTGTTATGATTAAGTTTTGCAGCGGCACGACCTTCCTGGTAGAAACGCTTGACGTACTCAGGATTCTCGCTGAACCGCTTTGGCAAAACCTTTATCGCTACCACCCTGTCAAGGCTGAGCTGCTTTGCCTTATACACTACCGCCATCGCGCCTTTCCCGAGTTTGCCTAATATCTTATAACCCGGTATCTGGTAAGCCTCAGCCTTGGTCTCCTTAATCCTGCCCCTCAGTCGCTGAGCCTGAGATTCGGTAATATATCCAAGCTCTACCATAAGCTCTGCCAAGATTATCGGCTCTGACTCGTCGCGTAATTCAAGCTCAAGAAGTGAATGCTTCAGCTCCTCATCCGTGCAGAGCCCCTGCTCTAAAGCAAGCCTGCCAAAAACCGAATCGTAGCCTGTCTCGTTCGACATCTATTAAGAACCTAAACCAAAAAATCTGTCCAATTCAACGATATATACGATATATCAATCTACAAAATTGTCAAAGAAAATTTCCCGCTTGTTAACATATAAAAAACCATCAACCCATCTGTAAATCGACTTGGCAGCTTTGCGACTTTAGCCTTGACTTGAACTCAAATACAGCTAAACTACATCTTTCCTGAATCAACTTCTGCTCAATATAGCAGACTATATACTTTTGAACTATCGAAACACAACAAGGAGATTGCAAGTGGCTTATAACTGTATCGTTTTAATCAAGCAGGTTCCCGATACCAAACGGATTACCGGCCGGGCAATGAACGACGACGGCACCGTAAACCGTGCTGCACTGCCGGCAATTTTCAATCCAGAGGACCTCAATACACTCGAAATGGCACTGCAGATAAAGTTGCTTCACGGCGGCACCGTTACTACTATCACTATGGGCCCGCCCGCTGCCGCTTCGATTTTAAGAGAATCTCTCTACCGCGGCGCCGATGACGCAATACTTATCACCGACCCGAAATGTGCCGCAAGCGATACGCTCGCAACCAGTTACATATTAAGCTGTGCCGTGAAAAAATTACCTTACGACATCGTTCTTTGCGGCCGGCAGGCCATTGACGGAGACACTGCTCAGGTCGGCCCGCAATTAGCTGAAAAACTCGCTATCCCGCAGATTACTTACGTCGAACAGCTTACCGAACTGGCAGAAAGAACTATAACTGTCAGGCGGAATATCGGCAGCGGCTGGCAAAAAATAAGAACAAAACTGCCGGTCCTTTTAACCGTCACCAGCGATGCCAACGAACCCGGGGTCGCCGCAGCAAAAAAAATGATGAAATATAAAAACGCACTTACGCCCATTGAAATCGAACAAAAAGTCCAGGCTGAAAATCCGCAGGCCGATGAGCAAAGTAAAAAAGCCCTCATTGAAAGAAAAACCAAACATCTCGAAGAAAAAGGCCTGCTCATAAAGCAGTGGAACCT
>CAYLMG010000043.1:12137-14090 GCA_964384565.1 uncultured Pirellulales bacterium
CCTGCTCGCCGGTTACCAGACCAACAGCTACGCAAAGGTAATCTACGATTTGATTCACAAATACAAGCCTCAGATTGTTCTTTACGGTGCCACCGCTGCCGGCAGGGACCTTGCCCCTCGCATTGCAAGCGCAGCAAAGGCAGGACTTACCGCCGACTGCACCGACCTGCAAATCGGCGACCACACGCCGGCTAACAACAAAACTACACACAAAAACCTGCTGTTCCAGATAAGACCCGCCTTCGGCGGAAACATAATCGCAACCATCATCAACTACGACCGCTGGCCCCAAATGGCTACCGTCCGTGAAGGCGTAATGCCTATGCCCCAGCCGCAACAGAGTAGAAAAGGACAAATCATTGAGGAAGAAGTCAGCGTATCGGAAAACGATTTGCCTCTTGAAATCCTCGAAGAGCACAAAAGGCAAAAGAAAGTCGACCTCAAAGCCGCGAGAATCATCGTCGCAGGAGGCGCCGGCGTGGGCAGCAAGGAAAACTTCAGGCTCGTCTGGGACCTGGCGAACTGTCTCGGTGCAGCGCCGGCAGCTTCAAGAGCTGCGGTCGATTTGGGCTTCATCGACCACGACCACCAGGTCGGCCAGACCGGCACAACTGTCAGGCCTTCACTGTACATCGCCGTCGGTATAAGCGGTGCAATCCAGCACCAGGCAGGTATGAATCAAAGTCAGAAAATCGTCGCAATAAACAACGATGCCGACGCACCAATCTTCCAGCTCGCTCATTACAAAATCGTCGCCGACCTGAACACCGTAATCCCGAAAATGATTAAAGCAATAAGAGAAAAAGCAATAAAAGAAAAGTATTAAGATACTCGATGCTCGATACTCGTAGAAAGAGAAAGACCTTGAAATATCAAAGTTATAGAGATTTGGATATTTACAAAAAAGCTCATAAATTGGCTATAGAAATCCACGAGATGAGCTTAAAGCTGCCCAGGTTTGAACTGTACGAAGAAGGAAGCCAAATAAGAAAGTCGAGCAAATCAGTTAAAAATAATATAACCGAAGGTTTTGGAAGACGCAGATATAAACAAGAGTTCATCAAATTCCTTACTTATTCTTTAGGGTCTTGCGATGAGACCCGAAGCCATTTAGATAATTTGTACGAAACTAAATCACTGACAGATGCAGAAAAGTATAACTATTTTTGCGAAGAGCATGACCACCTTGGCAAGATGATATTTAATTTTATTAAATCCGTCGATAGTGGTCATAAAACGAGAATCCAGTATCAAGAATCTAGTATCGAGTAAAAATTATGCCAAATTACTATACCGACAACGAAGATATGCAGTTTCTGCTAAAGCACATCGACGTTGCTGAGCTTGCAGCAATGCAGGAAGAAAACTTCAGATTCGCAACTGAATTCGACTACGCACCACCAAACGCCGAAGAGGCTATTCAAAACTATGATATGGTCCTGACATCCCTCGGCCGTCTCAGCGCCGAGTTCATCGCACCGCGAGCCGAGGCAATCGACCGAGAAGGCAACACACTCAACGAAAACGGGTCAGTGACGTATGCAAAAGGTATCAGCGAATCGCTCGACAAGCTTGCCAAAGCCGACGTAATGGGTTTCACCCTCCCCTATCGTTTCGGCGGCCTGAACTTTCCCAACCTCATCTACTCGATGGCGATAGAAATCGTCTCCCGTGCCGACGCCTCGCTTATGAACATTTTCGGCCTGCAGGGCATAGCAGAAACTATCAACGCCTTCGCATCCGATAGAATAAAGCAAAGATATCTGCCCGACTTCGCCGCCGGCAAAGTCACCGGCGCTATGGTCCTCACCGAACCCGATGCTGGCAGCGACCTGCAAGCTGTAAAGCTGCGGGCCTTTCAAAATGAAAACAGCGACTGGTTTCTGCACGGCGTCAAACGTTTCATAACAAACGGCTGCGGTGACGTCTTACTCGTACTCGCCCGCAGCGAGC
>CAYLMG010000044.1:0-7029 GCA_964384565.1 uncultured Pirellulales bacterium
GATTTTGAAAAGCAGTGGTTAACTGCCAGGGATACCGCCAGCATAAGGAATTTAATCCTTCTTTCAAAACGCCAGAGGGACATTAACCTCGCCTGACTCGGGGCAGTTATTCAAGCATATCAAGGATAATTCGGGCCACGTTTCCGGAAGCGTTGCCTCTGAGCGGTTTTGTCAGCTCAATAAGCTCGCCGCTGAGTTTTGCAAGTTTGTTTCTGTCTGCAAGGAGCTGTTCGGCACTTTGTACAATCGGGTCAATGGATTTGAAGCAGGGCATAAATTCGGGGACAAGCTCTTTTCCTGCGAGGATATTAACTAATGACAGATATTTTGTCGTAACCAGCCATCTGCCGGCAAGCTGCCACAGAATCCTGCTGGACTGATACATAATCACCATAGGACAGGCTGCTGCTGCGACCTGCAGCGTGGCTGAGCCGCTGGTAACTATTGAAAAGTCAGCCCATTTTGCGGTTTCAGTTACGCTGCCTATAGTATACTGACATTCAAAACCTGGAATCTGACCGGCCTTCAATACAGCCTCTTTTTCTTTATCGACAGCAACGGTCTTAAAGGTGATGTGCGGATATTTTGTCTTCAGACGAGAGGCGATTTGCTGCATCGGCTGCCACAGTGATTTTATCTCAGCCGGGCGCGAACCCGGCATAAGGGCGATTCTGGCAGTGGCCGGCTCGAAACTACTGTAACTTTTTATGTGATTTGTCAGGTCAGTATTTAATCCGTCGAAAAGAGGATTTGAGACGAAAGTTGTGTCAATGCCTCGTTCTCTGAACCAGTTTTCTTCGAAAGGAAGAATGCAGCAGAGCTTGTCGCAGTACCTTCTGAGTTTGCCTATACGCCAGGCTGCCCAGGCCCATAACTGAGGTGCGACATAGAACATAGTTCGTATACCGGCTTTTTTTGCGGCTTTGGCGACGTGAAAATTGAAAGCGGGTGAGTCGCAGACGATTACGAGGCCGATTTTTTCATCCTTAAAAAAGCGTTTGATTTTGTTTATCAGCTTGAAGTACTTGCCGACCTTGCTAAAGGCTTTGTAGGCCATAGCTGCCTCGGCGACGGTGGTTTCCAGCAGTTTACAGCCGGCGCTGGCCATCTTATCGCCGCCAACTCCGACAAATTCAATATTGCCTTGTTTTTGCTGCAGGGACTCTATCAAGGATGCACAATGGGCGTCGGCGCTGTGTTCGGCGGCGCTTAAAAAAATGCGGTACTTTTTATTTGCCTGTTCCATAATAAATGAGTTAGCAATAATACCTCAACAGGGTAGCGGCAGCAACCGCTATTTATCAGGATTGGCTGAAACGAATTTGTAGGTTTATAATTTTGTATTTTATCGGACGAAGGTATAAAGGCCTGAATGAGAAACTTAGTAGTATAAATTAGTTTGACCGAAAAGGCTTAATTTGCGATGATGTATGTTTGTTTGGTTTTTAATAATGTCAGGAAATTTTTTGGCTTGTTTTTGTCCAAGACAGGAGAACGCAAGTGTCAGAAGCGTTGAGTCCGGATATATATGCTTCCAACAGCTCAGTCAAAGTAGATGACAGCACGCTTGTTGTACTGAGTAAACACGGGGACTCTGCAGCTCTGGAGAGGCTTATTCTCAGGTATCAGAACCGCATTTATAACGTTATTTTGAAAATTTGTGCAAATTCGGACGATGCGGCGGAACTTACGCAGCAGACGTTCGTCAAAATAATAGAGAATCTTAGAGACTTTAAGCAGAGAAGCGGCTTTTATACCTGGGCGTTCAGGATAGCTGTTAATCTGACTTTGAGCTACTGCAAAAGGAAAGGTAAAGTTGGATTTTATTCTTTGGATGAACAGGCTCAGGATAACTGCCCCGGGGCCAGAAAGGCGCTGAAACAATTTCTGGAAAATGAAAGCTCGCCGGACCCGGCGGCGGTTGCTCAAAATAAAGAGCTTTGCGAGCTTGTTGTCAGGCAGTTGAGTAAATTAACCGATGAGCACAAGACTGTGCTTATCCTGAGGGATGTCGAAGGAATGGAATATAATCAGATAGCCACGATTCTGGGAGTGGAGCTGGGAACGGTCAAGAGCAGAATAAGCAGGGCAAGAGGCGCTCTAAAACAGACTTTGGAGGGGTTTTTGAAATGAAAGAAGGTTCACATATTGACGAATTACTTAATGGCTATATTGACGGAGTGCTTACGTCAAGACAGCATACCGAGCTTCAACGCCTCAGAAAAAATGACCCGGAGATTGAACGACGGCTGAGTGAGTTGCAGAAATGCAAGATGCTTATCAGCTCACTGCCCATCGCTGCGGCACCTGCTGATATGCTTGAGCGGGTAAAGGCGGCTTTACAAACAGAAACTCAAGTTGAGGCTGAGCCGACTGTCGGCGACAATCACCTCGGAGCCAGGCAGTTGAAGTTTCGCAGGATTCTGGCTGCTGCTGCTATGATTGTTTTGGTAGCGGCACTGGCTATTATTGTTTATTCCATTGCAGCACCACCGAAAACAACTGAGAGTTTTGTTGCGCGTGAAGGCAAAACAGTTCCGATGGTAGGTGAACAGCCGGGTCTTCAAGAAATATTTACGGCTGATTCCGACTTAACTGCTTCAAAGGTTTCAGCGGGGATTGAAAATCAACAGGCGGCGGCAGGGCTTACTCCTGCTGCAAACCTGTTTAGCGCTACTCTTGAGCTGAAGACGAGTAAATTGCTTGCTGCTGATATAGCTGTTAAAAAGGTGCTTGAAAAAGGCGGGGCCGCAGATTTTGTTACTCTGCCGAGCGAAGCGGATGAGTATGCGTATTCTTTAGATTGTGGAGTACCAAGACTTAATACAGTTTTAAGCGGTCTGGAGAATATATGGACTGACTTTTCATCAGCCACGTTAATCTTTGATACTGCTCAGACTGAGCAGCCTGTAGTTGTTGAGAAGATTACGACGTGGCAAATTGCTGAAATTGCCGCTCAATACATTCCCCAAAGGCGACTCAAAGCGGCTCAATATTACGCCGTAATGAATAATGTTCAGCAACTCCTGCCGCAACGGCAGGCGTTTGATGTCAGCGATGAGGATGTTCTCGATTTGATTGATATGCCTAAACCCAAACCCGTACTGACTAAGGATGAAGCAGCTTCGGGAAAATTTGCTGGAAGTGAGCTGCAGGTAAACCTGACAGTTATAATAAAAGCTGAATAAAGGATTATTATTTTAGAGTTGGAGCTGTAAAAAGCGATGCTCGATGTGCAGGACTGTTGTCTGGTTGTCGTTGATGTGCAGGGTCGGCTTGCCGAGCTTATGTATGAAAAGGATGTTTTATTTAAGAACATTCAGATTCTTATCAAAGCTGCAAAGATATTGTCTGTCCCCATTTTATGGACTCAGCAGCAACCCCAAGCCATAGGTGTCACTGTACCGCAGATTAACCAGCTCTTAACGGATAATGAACCGATTAACAAGGCGTGTTTTAGCTGCTGCGGCCTGAAGGAGTTCAACGATAAAATTAATGCCCTGAGCCGTAAGCAGGTTTTGCTTTGCGGAATAGAAGCTCACGTTTGCATTTATCAGACTGCGATAGACCTTATCGCTTCAGGCAAAGAAGTACACGTGATTGCAGATGCTGTCTCTTCGAGAAACAAAGAAAATAAACAAATAGCCCTTGAGAGAATGATTACAGAAGGTGTTAAATTGAGCTCTGTTGAAATGGCTGTTTTTGAGCTTCTTAAAACCTCAGACCATCCTCAGTTCAAGCAGGTTCTTCAACTCGTAAAATAGCTCTTCTTTTTGCTTTTTTTCAATTATCTTTCGCCGGCTAATAGCTTGTCTTTATACCGGTTTCTTTTTACAATCCTGATTTCTCCGGATAAAAAGGTTTAACAGAGACGAGCAAATGACTGATTTTGACGAAATTATCGACAGGCGCAGCACAGGCTCGCTTAAGTGGGATAGATATAAAGACGCTGACATTATCCCTATGTGGGTTGCCGATATGGATTTTCAGGCTCCCGAACCGGTCAGAAATGCCTTGCAAAAGCGCATCGAGCACGGCGTTTACGGCTATTCAGTGCCGACAGAAAAGCTAAATCAGACGGTCGTAAGCAGATTAAAACAACTATATGACTGGCGGATTGAGCCTCCCTGGATAGTCTGGCTGCCGGGACTTGTAGTAGGACTGGATATAATTTCCAGGTATGTTCGTGAGGATGAAGAGATAATAACCTTTGTGCCTGCGTATCCGCCTTTTCTCGATGCACCGGCTTATGCGAACAGAAAGCTTAAAACCGTTCCTTTGCTTTTTGAAAACGGCAGGTACGGCTTTGACCTGAAAGGATTCGAAAAGTCGATTTCTTCTCAGACAAGGCTTTTTATCCTGTGCAATCCTCACAATCCGGCCGGCAGAGTCTTCGATAAAGATGAGCTGCAAGCCGTCGCGGATATCTGTCTGAAAAATGATATTATAATATGTTCCGACGAAATACATTGTGAGCTCATTTTATGCGACAAAAAGCATATACCTGTTGCGACACTGAATAAAAAAATTCAGGACAGGACGATAACTTTGATGTCACCTGCAAAGACGTTCAATCTTGCAGGACTTAATTGCGGTTTTGCCGTTATACATGAACAGAGCATAAGAAAGCGGTTTGTTCATATTATGCGCGGCATTGCTCCACCCGGTGTCAATGCATTAGGTTTTGCTGCCTGTCAGGCTGCGTACAGCGAATGCGAAGAATGGAGAAGCTCTTTACTTAGATACCTGGCCGAAAACAAAAAAGTCGTCTATGATTTTGTCAATAATCAGATTCCACTTCTTTCAATGGCTAACCTCGAGGCGACATATCTTGCCTGGATTGATGCAAGAAAGTTAAATGTCCACGACCCTGTCTTATTTTTTGAGCAGGCAGGAGTTGGTTTATCTGACGGCAGAGAATTCGGTGCAGATGGTTTCGTGAGACTGAATTTCGGATGTCCCCGAAAAATACTGCTGCAGGGCCTTGAAAGAATGAAGTCGGCAGTTATAAACAGCATTGCTTCGCCGGGATGATTTTTACTTTTTGGCTTTGGGCGGTTTTCTTACTTCTGCCTTTGTTTCCGTAGCTGATTTTTCCGGTTCTTTTTTGCCTTCGGATTTGCTTTTTGTTTCCTCAGGCTTGCTTTTTTCTTTTTCTTCAGCTTTTTTGTAGCTTTCGCTTCTATAGTCGGTTTGATAAAAGCCGTTGCCTTTGAAGATTACACCTGCACCGCTTCCAATCAGCCTTTTTAAGTTCGGTTTTTTACAACAAGGACATTTGCGCAGCGAAGGCGAAGTGATACCCTGAAACTTCTCGAATTCATAGCCGCAATTTTCACACTTGTATTCATAGGTCGGCATCTTATTGCTCCGAATCAGTTTCAATATCCGCCTCGGATGATTACTGCTCGCCTGTTTCTTCTTTGGCCTCTTCTTCGATTTCTTCCGAAGGCAGCCGATTAACAACAACTTTGCTCGGCCGGATAACTTTGCCGTTCAGTTTGTATCCGGTTTGAAATTCTTCAAGGACAGTGTTATTTTCTTTGTCCGGCTCCGCTTTTTGCATCATCGCCTGGTGAAGGGCAGGGTCGAACTTTTCGCCGACAGCTTTTATCTGTTCCACATTGTGTGATTTAAGAATGTCGAGTATCTGGTCGTACACTATCTGAATGCCTTTAATAAGTACGTCGACGTTATCGGCTGAGCGGGCATTTTGCAGGGTGTGTTCAAAATTGTCCAGTGCCGGCAGAAGTGATTTTATCATTTTCTCCTTTTCGTAGCTGACGGTATCGGCAATTTGTTTGAGAACGCGTTTTTGGAAGTTTGCGTAATCAGCGCTGACTCGCTGCAGTTTCTCAAAAAGCTCATCTTTCTGCCGCATCAGTTCCTCAGGTAGTTTGCCGGTGTCAGCCGCCTCTGTCGGTTTTGCATCGGCTGGTTGTTCTTCTTTCTCTTTTTTGTGTTTCATTTATTGTTACCGAAATATTTTTTTAATTTTTCAATAAAACTTTTTGCTTTCGGAAAGACACTGTTATTTTCTGTTTTTGTAAATTCTCTCAGTAGTTCCTGCTGTTTTGCGTTTAACCTGACCGGAGTTTCTATTATAACCTGTACCATCTGGTCGCCTTTGCGTCCTGTGCGCAGGTCAGGTAAACCCTGTCCCTTGATCCTAAAGATGTTACCATATTGTGTTCCCTGCGGAATTTTGAGCTGTTTTGTTCCGTTGAGGCTCGGTACGTCAATCGTAGCTCCGAGAGCAGCCTGCGTAAAGCTTAGCGGTACAACAGTAATTAGGTTGTTGCCGTCTCGCTCGAAAAATTCATGTGGTTTTATTCTTACATAACAGTATAAGTCGCCTCTTGGGCCGCCGTTTCGACCGGGTTCGCCTTCGTTTGCGATTCTGACTGACTGGCCTTCGTGAACGCCCGCCGGTATTTTGACCGAGACCTCCCTTTTTTTGGGAACTCGTCCTGTGCCCCGGCATTTTTTGCATGGATTGGTGATAACTTCACCTGTGCCGCCGCACTGCCTGCAGGTGGATATCATCTGAAAAAAGCCTCCACCTTTTGAAATCTGTCCTGTACCGCGACAGGCAGGACATTTGCCGGGCTTGCTGCCCTTTGCACTGCCGCTTCCGCTGCATTCGGGACAAATATCTTGGCGCGTAAATTCAATGGTTTTTTCGGTTCCTCTTGCGACCTCGTCGAGTGTCAGGGAAACCGAAGTTTCAAGGTCATAGCCGCGGCTCGGCCCCCTGTGAGCGGCGCCTCTTCTGCCTCCCATTCCAAATATGTCACCGAAACCGCCGAAGCCCCCTAGGATATCTTCGAAAATACTGCTGATGTCCTGCCATCGCATATGGCTGTAATCGCGCATCCCCATCCCGCGAAGCCCTTCGTGCCCGAACTGGTTGTATCTCTGGCGCTTCTCAGAGTCGCTGAGAACTTCGTAGGCCTCGGCACATTCCTTGAATTTTGCTTCGGCCTCTTTATTGTCGGGATTCTTGTCAGGGTGATATTTCATCGCCAT
>CAYLMG010000044.1:7129-12234 GCA_964384565.1 uncultured Pirellulales bacterium
GCCACCGAAGCTGCCGTCTCCAGCGCGGTTCTTGCCACCTTTGCAGGGTCGATAATGCCGGCCTTAAACATATCTACGAATTCAGCCTTGTTGGCATCGTACCCGATATTGTTCTGTTTTTGAAGCTTTTCAAGAAGCTGAGCTGTCACCACGTCACCGGGCTGACCGCAGTTGTCAACAATCTGTTTTGTCGGTGTCGGAAGCGCCTTTTTAATAATATCGAAGCCGATTTTCTCTTCTCCTTTAACATTTGTCCTCTTTTTATCAATCTCTTTTATAGCTCGCAGGAATATAACTCCGCCGCCCGGAACAACACCTTCCTCAGTTGCTGCCCTTGTTGCGTGCAGCGCATCTTCAAGCAGGTCCTTTCGCTCTTTCATCTCGGTCTCGGTTGCAGCGCCTGCCTTGATTACCGCAACACCGCCGGTAAGCTTGGCGAGTCTTTCCTGAAGCTTCTCTTTGTCATAGTCGCTGGTTGACTTTTCTATCTGTTTGCGAATCTGCTCGCATCGGGCGTTGATATCTTTTTTACTGCCGCTGCCTTCGATAATTGTGGTGGTGTCCTTGTCAACGACAATTTTTTTCGCCTGGCCAAGCTGTGAAAGCTCAACGCTTTCGAGCTTTATCCCCAAGTCTTCTGTCAGAACTGTTCCACCTGTCAAAGTTGCGATGTCGGCGAGCATAGCCTTTCTGCGGTCACCGAAGCCGGGCGCCTTGACCGCACAGACCTTCAAAATGCCCTGAAGCCGGTTAATGACGAGGGCGGCGAGAGCCTCACCCTCAACGTCTTCGGCTACAATTATCAATGGCTTGGCGACCTGAGCAGTCTTTTCAAGCAGCGGAATGATTTCCCGTATATTTGATAATTTCTTTTCGTGAAGCAGGATATAGGCATCCTCGAAAATCGCCTCCATTGAGCTTGTGTTGGTAATAAAGTACGGCGAGATATATCCTCTGTCGAACTGCATACCTTCGACAACGTTCATTTCATTCTCCATTCCCTTGCCTTCCTCAACCTCGATGACACCTTCTTTGCCGACTTTGTCAATCGCATCTGCAAGAATCTCGCCTACCTTCTCGTCGCCGTTGGCACTTATAGTGGCGACCTTGGCGATATCAGAGTGTCCTTTGACCGGCACAGAAGCGTTTTTTATAAAGTCGGAGACGACTGCAGCCGCCTTGTTTATACCCCGCTGAAGCGCAATCGGATTTGCACCTGCGGTCAGCTGTTTCACACCTTCTGCATAAATTGCTTCAGCCAGTACTGTTGCTGTGGTTGTACCGTCGCCGACGATGTCGCCGGTTTTGGTGGCTACTTCGTTAATCATCTTTGAACCAATATTTTTGAAAGGTTCCGGCAGCTCTATCTCCTTGCTTACGGTAACGCCGTCCTTTGTAACTTTTGGCGAACCCCAGCTTTTGTGCAGTATTACGTTTTTGCCGGTCGGCCCGAGTGTAACCTTGACTGCTGCCGCTAACTGGCTTAGCCCGTCTTTAAGCTGTGCACGTGCCTCATTATCAAACATTAATTGCTTTGCCATTTCTGTTACCTCTTCAAATCCTTAAAATTTCAATCGAAATTATTAATATCATCCTTTTATTTTTCAACTATCCCGAGAATGTCACGCTCTTTCAGGATTACATATTTTTCCCCGTCTATCTCGACGTCGCTGCCGAGATACTTTGGGTAAATAACCTCATCGTTTTTCTTGATATGCATCGGGCTTCGCTTGCCGTTATCGAGCATTCTGCCCGGCCCGATGGCGATGACCTTTCCTGTCTGCGGTTTTTCCTTTGCCGCATCCGGCAGAAAGATGCCGCCTGCTGTTTTTTCCTGCGCTTCAGTCGGTTTTATAACAACACCGTCATCCAATGGTTTGAGCTTCATATCCAATCTCCTTATATTTCAATTTGTAACAGTCACTTTTTTTATTATTTCCTATCCTGAATTAACGTTCCGGGTTTTGCAAGTTTGAGTTACATCATATCCATTCCGCCACCCATGCCTCCCATTCCACCGCCCATGCCTCCCATTCCGCCCATACCAGGCGGCATGCCGCCGCCCATTCCGGCAGGGGCTTCTGGTTTTTCTTTAGGCTTTTCAGTGACAAGGCAGTCGGTTGTAAGCAGAAGGCCCGCTATACTTACCGCATTCTGCAGTGCTATTCGTGTTACCTTAACAGGGTCAATCACACCTGCTTCGAGCAGGTCTTCATAAGTGTCTGTATTTGCATTGTAGCCGAAACTGTCTTTGCCTTCGGCTATCTTGTTAACCACTAAGTTGGGTGTTGCTCCGGCGTTTTCAGCTATGTAATAACAGGGTGTTGTCAGGGCTTTAGCGACAATGTCGGCCCCGATTTTCTCATCGCCTTCGAGTTTTAGTTTTTTGACTGTGTCGATGCAGCGAATCAGTGCAACACCGCCGCCGGGGACAGTGCCTTCTTCGATAGCTGCCCTTGTGGCGTGCAGCGCGTCTTCAATTCGGGCCTTGATTTCCTTCATTTCAGCCTCGCTTGCCGCACCGACGTTAATCTGTGCGACACCGCCGGAAAGCTTCGCAAGCCTCTCCTGAAGCTTCTCTTTGTCATAATCGCTTGTGCTTGTTTCAATTTCGCTCTGGATTTGCTTGATTCTGCCCTGAATCGCATCGCTTCCCCCTGCCCCTTCGATGATGATTGTATTGTCATTATCAATCGTAACCTTTTTAGCCTGTCCGAGCTGAGCGGTACTGATATTTTCCATATCTATTCCGAGGTCTTTGAATATCGCTTCTGCGCCGGTCATCGTTGCAATGTCACCGAGCATTGCCTTTCGCCTGTCCCCGTAACCGGGCGCCTTCACCGCGGCTACCTGCAGGACTCCTTTTAATTTGTTTATGACCAGAGTCGCAAGTGCCTCGCTCTCAACGTCTTCGGCGATAATCAGAAGTGGTCTTTTACTTTTCGCAACTTTTTCCAGCAGGGGGACAAGCTTTGCTACACTGCTGATTTTATCCTCATAGACGAGAAGATAAGGTTTTTCAAGTTCACATACCATACTCTCGGGGTCGGTGACGAAGTGTGGCGACAAATAACCTCTGTCGAACTGCATACCTTCCACGAATTCGACTTCGGTTTTCAGCCCTTTGCCTTCCTCCACTGTTATCACACCGTCCTTGCCGACTTTACCGAAGGCCTCGGCCATTTTCTTGCCTATCTCGACGTCGTTGTTGGCCGATATCGCTGCGATGTTTACTATGTCGGAGGTCTTTGAGATGTCGATAGGCTTTGCCAGTTTTGCCAGCTTATCGGTTACAGCCCCTGCAGCGCTTTGTATTCCGCGGTTCAGCGCCATAGCATCGGCACCTGCTGCCAGATTACGATAAGCTTCCTTGAAGATTGCTTCTGTCAGGACAGTTGCGGTTGTTGTCCCGTCACCGGCGATTTTTGAAGTTTTACTTGCAGCTTCCCTGACCAGTTTTGCGCCGAGGTTCTCATTTTTATTGATGAATTCGATCTCTTCTGCAACGGTAACGCCGTCCTTCGTTACGGTCGGGCCGCCCCAGGATTTGTCGATAATTGCATTTCTTCCTTTCGGGCCAAGAGTTGATTTTACTGCCGCTGACAGTTTTTGAACGCCAGCCAGCAACGCAGCGCGTGCATCTTTTTCAAAAACCAATTTTTTAACTGCCATTGTCATTTCTCTCCTTAAAAAGCTCAGATTCTTTGTTCATAATCTAATACTAATCGAGCAAAAAATATACCAGTATCGTAGCAAAGCAACGCTTATTTGCACAGCATCTTTATAAGTCTTTGTATATCAGGATGTTATGAAAGTTGTAAATATAATAATGTAAAATCAGAACGGCTTTTTACTCGTCAGGAATGCAATTTTTGGCATAAAGATGAGCCTTTGATTGCCAAGTTGACAGTCAGGATTTCTATGCAGACAGGCTGAAGCTAAACTTGCGCAAGGCAACAAATGGTTTTAGTTGACTGATTCTTGCGGTTGGGTTATCTTTTTGATGAATTTTGTATTTCTGTGGAGTTGCTTATGTATATTTTGGCTGTGCAGATACCTTATACGGCTTTGACGATAATCTTTATTATTTTAGCGACGCTGGTAGCGGCTTTTATCAGAAGACTGACAAGAGATAAATGTCTGAAAGATTTTGAGAACAATGAAGTAACGCTCGAAAGAGACGATAGTAAAGTTGCCTGGGGCAAGCTCGTGGTCGAAAATACAGGGCTTGAACTTCTGTATCCTTCGACGCACAAAGATTCTGACGGCCATATAGAGAGGAGCTATATTTTATATAAGTATGAATTTCCTCATATATTGGTTTTGGTTCGCTATCATAATCAGTTGAGTGAAAAAAATAAAAAGAAAAGACAAATCCAGCTTAAAAAAACCTATCATCCGGGACTCTTCAGGAGAATGAATCGAAGGATTAAAAACTTCTTTAAGACGATGAGGGATTCAGTGATGGAGGTGATAAATATTTTAGTTAGCCAGGCCAAGAAGGTGTCACCGGCAGGTCGGATGATTTCTTCACAGGATAAATATGTCAACCAGATGAAAACCGACCTTGTCGGGACTGTCGGGACATCGTATGAACCGCTGCTGGAAAAATATGTGGGCCGTAAAGTTGTTCTTGAGATGGTCCGCTCTGAAACTGTGGTTGAATATTGTGGTGTCCTGAAGAATTATACCGCCGACTTCATTGAGATAATGGACGTCGATTACAAAGCCAAACCGCAGGATGATGTGCAAAAAGCAGACCTTATTGTGCCTCGCAAATATGGACTCGTAAGGCATTATGCGGAATAGCCGGCGTTTTTTTGTGATATGGAATTTTAATTTGCAAAGACTTTTGCCTTATAGTTGTGATAGATTCTGACTGCCGTTGCGATTAGCCCCGAAAGAAACTGTGACACGCATGCGGCATAAGCTGGTGTGATTCCAATTTTCTGTAAAAAATACTGGAAAGGTATTCTGAAGGCGTACATTGCGAGTATGCCGTGCAGGTTAGCCTTTGCGATGGATTTCATATCGTAAACGAAGTTTCTCTTTTTCGCTTTGTATTCAGGTATATGTAATATTGCGAAGATAAGAAGCGCGCCGAT
>CAYLMG010000044.1:12334-14042 GCA_964384565.1 uncultured Pirellulales bacterium
AGCAGACAGGGAAATGCTTATATTTCCCCTTATATCGGGTATCTGCTGTCTGATTCTCTTCGCATCTTACGCGTATCCAATTTTTAAATCCATCGATTTTAAAGCCGCTGAGGGACAGGAGGTTGTCTTCGAGCAGGATTTCAGGTATTACATTTTTTTGTTTTTGTTTTATCTAAGCGCTTACTTTGTGGGTATTTTTTTCAATTCGGCTATGGTGGCCTGTGCGTATATTAGAATGAGCGGCGGCGACCCGACGGTTGGCGATGGGTTTCGGGCTGCTTTTTCAAGAATCGCAGCGATTTTCGGCTGGGCCATTGTCAGTGCAACTGTTGGTGTGATATTGCGGGCGATAGAGGACAGGTCAAAATTACTGGGCAAGATTGTCGTAGCTTTACTTGGAATGGCCTGGACGCTGACAAGTTTCCTCGTGGTTCCTATTCTCGTGATTGAAAAAGACAATCCACTTTCGGCATTGAAGAAATCAGCCGTCCTGTTGAAGAAAACCTGGGGCGAGCAAATTATTGGGGGTTTTAGTTTCAGCCTTATTTTCTTTTTGCTGATGCTGCCGGCTTTGTTTTTAATATTGATTGGCGTGTTTACCGCAAATATTATCGTAATATTGGCAGCGGTGGCAATTGCAATAGTTTATATAATTGTGTTGTCACTGGTTCAATCGGCTTTGATGGCAATATTCAGAACGGCAGTCTATCTTTATGCCCGCGATGGTCACGGACCTGTTGGTTTTGATGAAGGGCTTTTAAGCTCCGCAATGATGCCGAAAGGATAAGTAAAGTTTACAAAAGTTATGGTTTGCTTCCAGCCCGGTTTATGAATCAAACCGGGCTGGATATTTTTTAATCTCTGCCTGGGGTTTTTGCAAAATGGTAAAGAAGATATTATCTTTTTATACGAAATATTTTTTCGTCTGGGTGATGCTGTTCGGTATCGCTGCTTACTTCTGGCCGGGGCCTTTTGAAAAAGCCGGGAATTTTAATCTTGCGCATCTGACTGGAATTGAGAAACTTTTTCAAGATAAAAGCTTTGTTCAGGAGGCCGTCGTTAGAAATTTGAGCGGCAATAACCTGTTTTTCTTCCTGACGATGTTCGGCATAGGGGCGGTTCTGCAGATGGAAGATTTTAAGCGTATTGCCCGAAAGCCTGTAATCGTTGCTATAGGCAGCTTTTCGCAGTTTTTAGTTATGCCCTTTGGGGCGTTTTTGATTGCGAAGCTCTTCGGCCTTGGCCCTTTTTTGACAGCCGGTTTGGTTTTGACAGGTGCTGCACCTGGTGCGATGGCAAGTAACGTGATGTGTTATATATCAAAGGCAGATACGGCGTACTCAGTGTCACTGACGACGGTTTCAACACTGCTGTGCCCCGTCCTGACACCTGCGCTTACGCTTTTTCTGGCGGGAACGCAGGTGCCGGTCGAGTTCTGGGCGATGTTTATTGATATTATGTGGATGGTGATTGTGCCCGTAATTATAGGTTTTGCAGTGAGGCATTATTTTGATAGAGGTGTTGAAAAAATTGAGCCGATTTTCCCGGCGATTTCTGTGACGTTTATAATATTTATTTGTTCAGTTGTCATTGCCCTGAACAGACAAAGACTTTACGAGCTGACAATTGGCATCTTGGCGGCTGTTTTAATACTAAATATTTATGGGATGACAGCCGGCTACGGCATCGGCAGCCTTTTCAGGCTGCC
>CAYLMG010000045.1:0-13479 GCA_964384565.1 uncultured Pirellulales bacterium
GCCTTCACCGAGCAGCCAGATGGGTTCGCTTCGGACAGAGAACCTTTCCATGAACTGCTGCGGTGACATTAAACAATCGTCGAGGATTTTTCGCCAGGGGAAAGCTGTAGTTTTTTCTGAGTCGAATTTGTAAGCGGCGATGAAGAACTGTCCTCTTTTTGCATCGGTGACGGCTGCTATTTTGTTGAGCCGGGTATGATTTTGTTTTATGTACTCTGTTGCATTTGCGGCTGTTGCGTCGAGACTGTCCACGGTGACAATTTTGATTTTGTTGTTTGCGAGATGTAAGATTTTTGCGAGAGTGACAGCGATTCGCAGTCCTGTAAAGCTGCCCGGGCCGAGTGATATATAGATATGGTCAATTTGCAGCGGCTTTAACTCGAAGCGGCTCAGCAGGGCGGAGATAGCGGGGAAAAGCTCACTGCTGTGCTTTACAGGCGTTTTAAAGGTGGTCTGGGAGAGCAGTTGGCCGGCCTGAGCGAGAGCGACAGAGCCGATTCGCCCTGAGGTCTCAACGGCAATAATTAATGGTTTTTTATTGGTAATTTTGCTCATAACAGACGGTTTTTTATGCCGATAAAATAATATGGGACTATAAGAAGTCAAAAGTAAAAAACATCGTAAGATAATACTATTGAAATAAGAATAAATCAAATTTTTCTCCATAGCTTTTAAAAGGAGTGTGGTTTTGAAAGGAGTGAGAATTTTGAAGGGATTTTTAATTAAGAAGGTATTGTTGGCGGTATTATTCTTTCTGCTTTTTTATACGGATTTTGCTTTTTGCGGGTCCGTGGCATTTGACAGTAGCATATACGGCATCGAGATAGGCGGAATCGGTAAGAGAGAGTCTATCCGCAGCGTGGCGAGCGAGCTTCTGGGGGTCGGTATAGAAGAATATAAGCGGGCTTTATTCGGTTCATCGGAAAAGACACTGCTTAAGGCAAAGGAATATAAGAGGTATTTGACCGGCCAGGAAATAAGCCGGCTGAACAGGTATCTGAAAAGCGCATCGGAGGCAGCGGTCAGGCGTAAAGGCGTTTTAGAACATATAGGAGCCGCCGACAAACTGGTCAGAGAGGGAAAGATAATAAGGGCCAAGGCTCATCTTAAGGAGATAAAAAGCAGTGAGCTGCTGACCACAAGGGAAAAGTCTTTTGTAAAAGAAGCGCTTAAGAAGATAGACCAATGGTTTACCGAGCATCAAAAGCAGACTGAGGAGCTTTATGACCGCAGTGTTGAGCTTTATAACGCTGGCCAGCTCGAGAATGCCCGTGCCGGATTTATCAGAGTTGCCCGCAGCGGCCTTGTGGCCGAGCCGGAAGGTGAGACTCCGGAGGATTATATTCATAAGATAGACCTGCTTGTGGGCAAAAGCATCGGAGCGTTTACAATAACTGATGTGGAATTGTTTGAGAGGCAAAGCGAAGTTCAAAGCGGTTTGACTGTTAAAGAGGGTTTGCTCGGCAGCAGAGCCGAGTCAAGAATAAAAGGCTTACAGCGGCCGGAAGAGGCTTACTTTGAAGCCGTAAGCCGTAAAAGAAAACTCGTCGAAGGTTATACAAGGGCGGTGGTGACAGATTCTATGACTAAGGCCAGAGATTATCTAGATGTGGGCAAGTTTTACAGGGCCCAAAAAGAGATAGAGAATGCTCAAAAGACTCTGGAAGAGAATCGTTTGTATCTGGCCGATGAGGTTTTTGCACAGTACAATTCCCAGTTAGGAAAACTTGAGCAGGAGATAATGGAGGGAAGAAAAAAATGGCTGGGCGGCTTTAACGGTGACAGGTCGTTTGAATGATAATAGTGTCGTTACAGCAGATTGTTTGGGCAGGTTTTTAGGGTTATGATTTTTTAAACTTTTTTATATTTTTCTTTTTTTATCTTCAGCCGTATCCTCACTTGCATATCCATAGCTTCTTTTGGGCTCATTTATACGATTGTGTTGTACGTTGATGAGTTCAAGTAATCAGGCCTTTGGAGTTTTACAAATTTCGAGTTGATGGAGATATTTTTACCGGCATAAATCCGCTGTTTTGTGTGAGCTGGTTTTTATGGTATTTTTTATTTGAGAGCGCTGAAAAATGCATTTTTTGGTATTGAGATGGCCGATTTTGGCCTGAAAAAAAAATTTTTTAAGTCGGAATTTTCCTATTTTAACATCGTATTTTTTCAACATTATCGGCCAGTGGTGTGAAAACCGATTTTTTACTTGCAAGAAGGGCAATTTCTTTGTAAACTGCACAATCATAGATATCCCATCTTGAAGCTGAGGGCGGTTTGTATGTTAAAGTGGGTAATATTCACCTTATTTTAGGCAGGAGGTTAATTTTGAAAAGGTCAAGATATTTCATTAAACCGGTCGGAAAAGTGTCCCTGTTAATCCTGTTGGCGTTTCTTCTGTTGTTTTCAGTGCCAGCTTTTTCTCAGACTGAAGAATCTGAGATCTCTGCAACAGATTTAGATAAGCAAAAAACAGCACGAAACGTAGCCAACTATTTTATGCAGGCGGGACTTGAAGAGTATCGTCAGGGCTATTATGAAAAGGCCGAAGAGACATTTCTCAGGGCAGCGGAGTACCGTCAATATCTTAGCGAGGACTCTAAGAAGCGATTGGATGAGTTACTCGAGATGGCGCGTACAGCCAGGAGCGAACGAGAGCAAATTCTCGGGATAATTCGAGAGGCAGACAGGCTTGTAAAAGAAGGCAACCTGGTCGATGCGCGAGCAAACCTCGAAAAGGTACGGTACAGTGAGTTTTTGACGGTCGAGGAGCGGGACCTTATAGCAGAAGGCATCAGGAACATCGATGCCCAGATAAATGAGAAGCGAAAAGAAGTCGCTCAAATCTTTAACCGGAGTGTGGAGTACTATCGTGCCGGCCAGCTTGAGATGGCGCGGGAAGGGTTCAAGAGAATTGCCGGCAGTAAATTATTGGTTCCGCCCGAAGGTCACAGGCCTGAGGATTATCTGGCTAAGATAGATGAGGCGCTGGCTAAAAAGGCAGAAGCACTGCCGACCGGGAAGATTGAAGAAAAAGACCGCATTGGTGAAGAAGATTTGTCCGAATTTTTGACTGCTATTGAGGTTGAACGCAAAGCTGAGGAGGTTGGAGTGGAAGCGGAAAGCTATATCGAGACGGTTAACCGCAAGATTAGCATTGTACGCGGTCACACTAAAGCGGTTATTAACGACGTCAACGATAAGGCAGCGCAATACATAGACAACAATGAATTTGATAGGGCACGGGCTGAGATTGAAAAGGGCCAAAGGATTATCAACGAAAATCAATTTCAACTCGGCAAGGAGCTTTATAAGGAATATAACAATAAGCTAAACGCGTTAACCGAAAAGGTGAAAGAAAGACAGCAGGACTGGGAGATAAAGATTGCAGAACAGCGTGATAGAGAAGCTGCAGAAGCGCAGAGGAAATTCCGGGAAAGAATGGCGAAGGAGAGGGAGGACACCGTAAAAGAGTTATTGAAAACAGCAAAGATGTATCAGGGGCAGCAGCGATATGAAGAGGCTCTTGGTCAGCTGGATAGTCTTCTTGTCGTTGACCCGTTAAATGACGAGGCGTTGCGGCTGAAACAGACTCTGGAAGATATGATAAGCTATCGCAAGCAGCTTGAAGTGCAGAGAGAGTCTGACAGAGAGAGAGTAGGTGCTCTGCTCGCGGCGGATGAGTCAAGTATACCCTATAAAGAGGAAATTACATATCCAAAGACCTGGGCGGAAATTCTTGAAAAGCCCTACCGTCAGCCTGTTGGTCCGATTGGTCAGGACCCGGCCAATGAAGCAGCTTATGAGCAATTGGATAAAATTGTTGATTTGCCGATGCTGTATCCTGAGATGACCCTAACGGCGGCGATAGGAGAGTTACGTGATTCAGTTTACCCGCCGTTGAAGATATTTGTTAATTGGAGTGATTTGGAAAGTGCCGGTGTTGAGAGATTCAGCAGGATAAATATGGATGCAATAACAGGTGTTCCATTGAAAGCGGCACTGAAGCTTTTGCTTGAAGCAGTTTCACCTTTCGGCACAAAAGTAAGTTATATAGTAGACAATGGAGTGGTAACGATAGCCACTGAAGATTCTCTCCCGCTTGAGCTCGTACCTAGGATTTATGATGTAACCGACCTTGTTGGCCAGCCTGCGGATTATAGTGCTATGGGTATGGGCATGGGCATGATGGGCGGCTTTGGCGGCGGCATGGGAGGTTACGGCGGCGGCATGGGCGGTTATGGCGGCGGCATGGGTGGCTACGGCGGCGGCATGGGCGGTTACGGCGGCGGCATGGGCGGCTACGGCGGCGGCGGCATGGGCGGCTACGGCGGCGGCGGCATGGGCGGCTACGGCGGTGGCGGCATGGGTGGCTACGGCGGTGGCGGCATGGGTGGCTACGGCGGCGGCATGGGTGGCTACGGTGGCGGCCAGATGATTGACACCCCAGCTGCAAGACAATTTAGGATGAACCTTCTCAGACAACTTATTCAGCAGACGATTGCTCCGGATGCCTGGCAGCCAATACAGCAAATGCAGTTGGGTGTTGGGCCTGGAGCACAACAAGCTGGTCCTGCAGGTGTAACCGGAGAAGAGGAATATGAGCCGGGCAGTGGGACAATAGAGTTCTACCAGAATAAGTATATGGTAGTCAGACATACTCTCGAGGTTCACAGACAGATTGAAGAGCTACTTAATCAGATGCGGAAATCGCTCGGAGAGCAGGTTTCGATAGAAGCGATGTTCCTTGTTGTAGGTGAGAACTTTCTCGAAGATATCGGTCTCGATATGGACATTATATATGACCCCGGCCAGAAGCTGAAGGACAGGATAGAGATTGACCAGACTTCTTACAATTGGGCGGCTCCTACGGCTACCAAGGTTCCGGGCAGTCTTGCGGCATCAGCCATTGCAGCTGTGATAACCGGCGGTTATGGTAATATATTTCTTGATGATTTGCAGGTTGATTTTGTGATAAGGGCGACTCAGGCTCATAGAGATTCGAAGATATTAACTGCACCGAAGGTAACGGTCTTGAGTGGAGAGACGGCTTCTCTTCAGGTTCAGACAGAAACCGTCTATGCACTTCCGCCTGATATAGGTGCTACGACCTTTGGTGGTGGTTTCGGTGGTGGATTTGCCGGTGCAAGTCAGGTGTCGCAGAATTTTAGTTCGATATTTACCGGTCCCACTTTGACAGTAACGCCTATTATTTCGCAGGATAAAAAGCATGTTCTACTGAATGTTACAACTCAGCTTCAGGACCTCCTTGGATTTGAGACATACGCCGTTGAGGTACCTATGGGTACAGAAGGTGGAGAAGTTACAGTGCAGGAGTATAGTGTTGATTTGCCGAAGACGGAGTGGTCGAGTGTGCAGACACGAGTAAGTGTACCTGATGGCGGCACATTGCTTCTGGGCGGTCTGAAGATAACAGCAGAAGAAGAGACTGAGGTCGGCGTTCCTGTTCTGAGCAAGATACCGGTGATAGGCAGAGCATTTAGTAATCGAAGCAAAGTAAAGGATAGTAAGATACTATTGATATTAGTGAAGCCAACTATCATTTTGCAGGAAGAAAAGGATGCGGAAGCAATAGCTGCGACAGAACTTGTTTTTTGAAAGAGAAATGCAGCGCAATACTCAGCCCGGCAGTTGAGATAAGGAAAGCTGCGTCGAGCCGACAGTATAAATAATTGGTTTTTTTATATTTAATTTGCTTTTCTGTATAACCTGAGGTGCTTCAAAAGGCTGGAGAGGGGACTTTCATAGTCTCATTAACTAAATGTCCATTGTGTAATTTGCTTGTATAAAAGTACTAATGTATTATAATGGAACATAGATAGTTCTTTAGATTAGGTAATTTAGGTTAAGTAGTCACCTTATGGCCTTTTTTGGACGATAATTGGGCTATGAAGTGGTTTAATCTTTATGGAGTAGAATAATGAAGCGTCAAATAGTGGCTGCATTCCTTATTTTATTGTTTTTGGGAAGTTACACATTAGCGTCGGAGGAGGAATACAGGGAAGGCCAGGTTCTCGTGCGTTTCGCTTCTATTGATGGAGAGCAATTAAGCTTACCTAAAAGGATAATGATATTAAACGGCTTCGTAAATGGAAGTTACATTGTTAGAGACTATAAGATAGTGCCGGGTTTGTGTCTGGTACAACTGCCGGAAGAGGTAACTGTGCCGCAAGCGATGGAATCATATTTGCGGTCACCATTAATTTTATATGCAGAGCCTAATTATAAACGTCATTTTACAGTTATACCCAATGATACTATGTTTGCAGATTTATGGGGAATGAATAATACTGGTCAAACTGGTGGGACAGCAGACGCTGATATCGATGCGCCGGAAGCCTGGGATATACACACAGGCGATTCTGGCAGCGGAATTGTGGTTGCAGTAATAGATACGGGTATAGATTTTTCTCATCCTGATTTAGCGGCAAATATGTGGGTGAATGAAGATGAGATACCTGATAATGGTATCGATGATGATGGGAACGGCTATATAGATGATATTAACGGCTATGATTTTGGGGGTGTAACCTGGATAGACATTTTTGATTATGATAATGAACCCAATGATGCCATGTATCACGGCACGCATTTGGCGGGGACAATAGGTGCAGTTGGCAACAATGCACAGGGTGTTACCGGCGTCTGCTGGGATGTGAGCATTATGGCTTTGAAAATTGCTGCTGATGATATTCCAGCCTTGATTTTTGAAGAAGAAGAGCTGGTGGCTATAGAATATGCTGTTGACAATGGTGCTAATGTTATAAATGCCTCTTTTGGCGGTTATTTTTATAGCCAGGCTGAATATGATGCTATTCAGGCGGCGAGGGATGCAGGGATTTTGTTTGTAGCAGCAGCGGGAAATGAGGGAAATGATAATGATGGAACTGCACAGTCATACCCTGCAAGTTATGATCTTGATAATATAATATCGGTTCTGGCTACAGATGACGATGATGAGTTGGCTGATTTACCAACCTGGGGTTCTAATTGGGGACTTACGACTGTGGATATTGGCGCACCTGGTGTTGATATTTTAAGTACATTTCCTACTTATGAAACGTTTGATTTGATATTTGCCGGTTACAGTACGGATTACGAGACGATAAGCGGCACATCGATGGCGACACCTCACGTGGTAGGAGCGGCGGCTCTGGGCTGGTCATTTGTACCGGAGCTTGACTATGGTGATATCCGTGATGCTATCATGAACTCGGCTGACCCTCTTGTTTCCCTTAATGGGCTATGCGCTACGGGAGGAAGACTTAATTTAATGTCTATGCTGGCGTTATTGAATACGAGGGTTTTGGATAGGGATACGGGGCTGATGTACAATAAGATTCAGGAAGCTATTGATGATTCTAACACGCTCAGCGGCCATACGCTGATAGTAGATAAGGGTCTTGAAGCTATAGATAAATTATATTATTTTGAAGCGATAGATTTTCATGGTAAGAATTTAATTCTTCGAAGCGGCGACGTTGATAATCCTCTTGATGAAACGATATATCCGGAAAGGGTGGTTATCAGCGGACAGGGTAAGAATACACATACGGTGACGTTTAGCAGCGGGGAGGACAGCAGTTCCGTTCTTAAGGGCTTTACGATTACTGGAGGTTATGCCACGGGAGCTACCATATGGGACAAGAGCGGGGGAGGCATATATTGTGAGGGCTCTTCACCTACGATTATGGACTGTATTATCGCCGACAATTATGCGGTACGTGACGGCGGTGGTATTCATTGCGAAGCCGGCTCGGACCCGAATATTATGAATTGCACGATTAGTAACAATACAGCCGGTGGTAATGACGGAGGCGGGATTTATTGTTTTGATTCGAGTCCTCTGATTAGAAATTGTCTGGTAGTTCATAACAGGGCCAACAGAGACGGCGGCGGTATTTATTTCAACGGTCCATCATCATCGGGTGAACCTACCGTTATAAATTCCACGATAGCCGATAATTTGGTAAACGTTATAGATGGTCTGGGCGGCGCGATTTACTGCTATTGGGATGCCGACCCGGACATTAACGACTGTATATTCAGCGGAAATCCCGGTTATGCGATTTTCGAGGAGGACTTGGCGTCTGACCCGCAGTTGTCGTTCAGTTTGTTCCATAATAATCCTGACGGCGATTATTACGACGCTGATACTTTGAGTGTCAAGACAGGAGCAGGACAGATTAACTCTCTGGCTGAGGCCAGTGACAATATTGATGGTGACCCGCTATATGTATCCGGCAGGCTGGGTGATTATTATCTGAGTCAGACCGATGCCGGGCAATTCGATGACTCAGTCGCTGTGGATACTGGCAGTCAATTGGCATCTGAACTTGGAATGCATATTTATTCGACACGTACAAGCAACATTCCGGATGATGGAACGGTTGATATAGGTTTCCATTACAATGACCCGTGTGCGCCTGTTATGTTTACACTGGAGACCTCTGTCAGTCCGGCAGGAAAGGGTTCGATAGTGCCGGCGCCGGGTCCTCATAGTTATCCTCAATATACTCAGGTTAACCTTACAGCGACTGCGAGCGATTCGGGCTATCAGTTCAAGGCCTGGTATGGTACGGATGATGACAGCAAAAAAGAAGTTGACCAGTTTGGTTTTCCATATGATACGCAGCTAAATGTTGTTACGATGGATTCCGACAAGAGCGTTTTAGCGGAATTTGAGACCAGGCTGGTTGGTTTGACTGTTTCAATAGTTACAGCCAATGGAACGTATGAATTAAGCCCGCCGCCCGATGATGAGCGTCGTGATTTATACAGGCGGGGCAGGGTGGTAACGATAACAGTATTGCCGCTGAATCCCTCGCACAGGGTTACGTGGGTGGGCACGGATGACGATGCTTCGAGGCAGTTCTTTAATACGGTGACATTAGACGAGGACAAGGATGTATACGTCTGGCTTGAAGAGCCGCGTACTCTTATTGTCGGGGGCGGCGGCATTCCGGGTGCGTATACGGACTTACAAGAGGCGATTTATGATGCTGAAGACGGTGATACTATTGTTGTACATAACGGCACGTGGGAGCTTGTTTACTTCGACCCCGACCAGATGCCGCCTTATGGGGATTGGCTGGATGTGGCTTTCCGGCTCAATGGCAAGGCGATTACAATTCGTAGTACAAATCCCGATGACCCTGATACAGTGGCTGCTACAATTATTCATAACCGTTTGTTTATTGATGATGTCGGTCCTGATACTGTTTTGGCGGGCCTGACGTTTAGTGATATTGATTTTGTCATAATATGGACTCCGCCACTTGACTGCCCTCAACCGACAAGTATTGATGGTGAGCCTTCTCCCGAAGAATTTGGCGGTGCGATAAGGATTGGTTATAGTAATTTCTGGTACACTCAGTTTCCAACTGTTTATCCATTTCAGGAGGCCTCTCCGACGATTGTGAATTGTGTAATCGATGATATTACTCTTGGCGGCGGTGATGGTGGAAACGGTTGTCCGGTCGCGGGAAGTAACGGCGGCTGGGCCGGCAAGGCCTACGGCGGTGGTGTTTATATTGGTGTGGGCTGTAAGCCTGTATTTAAGAATTGTACTATAAGCGATTGCAACGCCATGGGCGGCGACGGTGGTGACGGATCTCAATATGGTGGAAACGCCGGTGACCCCACCGACCCGATTTGGTTCTGGGGTCCTTTCGATGAGGATTGGAGATATACCGGAATGGGCGGAGGAGCTTATTGCGATGTTAACAGTGAGCCGAAGTTTATTGACTGTATTTTCCAGGATAACGTGACACAGGGCGGCAGTACAGGTACAGGGGGTGCTTTGCCTGAGGAGCACAGGAGAATCGACAGTTTTGGCGGTGCGGTATATTGTGCAGCGAACAGTAAGGTAGAGTTTATCAACTGTGACTTTATCGATAATATGGTCGATACAAACGGATTTTACCCGTTATGGAGATGGAAGTACGCAGAAAATGAAGTTGTGGTGCCTATTGACGAATACTTTGCTTATGGTGGAGCGGCAGCGGTAAGCGGCAGAATGGATACTTTTGAGGGTATTCCGGTAGATTTTAGAAATGCGGATGTGGTTTTTGAGAACTGCAGATTTAACGGCAACGAGGCTACGAACGGCGGTGCGATGTACTGTCAGTACGGCTGGGGTAGCGAATCAGAAATATTGCTGAACAAGTGCACATTTGAAAATAACACGGCATTTCACGGTGGTGCGCTTTATTCGGTTAATGGTGAGATTCAAATTGTTGAAAGTACGTTCGCCAATAATGCTGCTGCAAGCGAGGTTGGCGAGGGTGGAGCGATATTTGTATTTGATGGTTCTGCAGAAATTGCAGACAGTTTTTTCACGGCTAACGAGGCTGTGGCGTCAGGCGGCGGGTTATTTCTTTCCGATAGTAATGCTCTGCTTTGGAACTGCCTGATAACCGATAATATTTCAGGCAGAGACGGCGGAGGTGTTTCAACCAACATTTATTCTGACTGTAATATTGTAAATACTACAATAGCGGATAATGTAGGCGGCAAATTCGGCGGAGGCCTTTTCTGTGGTTATAACAGCTATGCAAATATAATCGACAGCATAATCTGGGGCAATTTTGCAGTTGACGGTCACCAGATTGCTATAGCAAGTGATGACGAATACTATCCTGAGCCGTCGGTTGTCGAGATTTCTTACAGCGGTGTTGGGCCTCGATATGCTTTAGGCGAGCTTATTGAAGAAGACGGCGGCGTGAGCGGCGGAGGTGCCGGGAGTAAGCTTATCGAAGGTCAGAGTATTTATGGCCAGATTGATAGTTCCGGCTGGGCTGAAACTGTTGTTACTCTGGCTGAGCCTGTTACCTTAAAGGAAAGTGCTGATTGGGATTCGCCTGAGTGGGTAGCAGAATTGCGGGAGGAGGTCAGCAGGCGTCAGCAGGCGGTACTATCACAGCTTACAGCAGGCGAGTTTACCTTACGTTATCGATATGATAATGTGGCGGCGTTTTCAGGCCTTGTAACATCAGAAGGCCTCAGCAAACTGCTGTTAAATCCGCAGGTCAAACGTATTGAGCCTGTCATATATTTTCATAGAATGCTTCGTCAGTCAATACCATTGGCTAATGCTTCGACGGCTCGTCAGGAATACGATGGTACGGGTGTTGCAATTGCGATAGTTGACACCGGAATTGATTATCGTCACCCGATGCTCGGTGGAGGCGGTTTTCCTAATGACAAGGTTATAGGCGGTTACGATGTTGCCGAGGACGATGAGGACCCGATTCCCGCCGGTGATGATGCACACGGCACCTGCTGTGCGGGAATTGCAGCAGGCGATCTCTATAATATAGGTGATTATATCGGTGGTGTTGCTTTTAATGCCAAGCTGTATGCACTGAAGGCAACTCTTGACGATTCGAACGAATTTGCCGCGGACGCGGTTCTTGCGGCCTGGGACTGGTGTCTGACGCATCGGGATGATGACCCGGCTAATCCTATTCTGGTTATAAGCAACAGTCTTGGTGGCGGAGTTTATGATAATGCGCAGGACGCTGAACTGGCTTTTCCGGCAATGGCAACGATGGCTGAAAATCTTACCAATGCAGGTGTAACTATTCTTGCCGGGTCGGGGAATGACGGTTTTGCAGGCGTTGGAATTGCTTTCCCGGCTGCACTTTCCAAGGTTATCAGTGTTGGTGCGGTTTATGACGGGACAGATGACCCTGCCGTGGCGGACCAGGTGACGGAATATTCAAATACGGCCTGGATACTTGATATACTGGCACCGGCTGACCCTATTTATACTACCGATATGGTAGCTGCTGACGGTTATGACGCGGGCGATTATTTTCCGACTTTTAACGGTACGTCAGCTGCGTGTCCTTTCGCAGCCGGCGTAGTAGCCGGATTGCAGTCGGCAGCTATGGAAGAAATGGACATTACCTTAACACCTGCACAGGTAAAGACCGTGCTGATTGCCAGTGGTGACCCTGTTACGGATACGAAGATTGCGATAACCAAGCCTCGTGTCAACCTCGGCAATGCGGTAGATTCTCTATTTGCCGGGCCGATTTATATCGGAGAAAACAGTCAAATAAGATACGACTGGTGGGACGCTGAGACTATGACGTGGGATTCAAACAGTCATAACCTTGCTATCGATGACTACCCGCTTTTCGTCGAGGGTTACTATCTCAGCCAGGTTGCCGCGAGTCAGGATGTTACCAGCGATTGTGTTGATTCCGGCAGTACGGATGCCCACACAGCAGGTAAGTACAGGCATACGACCCGGACCGACCTGGTAGTGGAAGAGCTCGATTCGCCGGTTGACCGGGGCTATCACTATATCAGGACGACAGAATTTAAGGGCGATTTCAATTTTGACGGCCAGGTTGATATAGTTGATTTTTTGACAAGGATGCTTCGTCATTGGCTCGAGGTAGGCTGTGAGTTCCCGGATTGGTGTCACGGCACTGACCTGAATATGGATGGTACGGTAAATAATAAAGACTATGCAATTTTTGCAAGTAATTTCGGAAAGAAGGAGACGGTACCGCCTGAGCCAAACCCAATGACCTGGGAGATTTACCCGACCTCACAGCCGGGTGCCAACTGGGCAGGAATGGTTGCTACAGAGGCAAGAGATGATTACGGCGGACAGATAGATTATTATATCCAAAGGACCGATGGAGACGGGGTGCCTGATGCGAATGTTCTTGTATGGGATCCAAATCGGTTTTTTACCGATGAAGGCCTTGTGGTTGACCAGAAGTATGGCTACAGGGTTAAGGCTCGGGATGCGAGGGGAAATGAGACCGGATGGTCGGTGATAGGATATGTGATTGTCGGCCTGCAGTCGCCTCCATACGCGCCGAGCGAACTTTTTGCTCAGGCTATATCGACGTCTCAGATTGACCTGAACTGGACAGATAACTCTTACGATGAGGTTGGATTCATTATAGAGAGAAGAACCGGAACTGAACCGTTTACTCAGGTGGCTACGGTCGGTGAAGATGTAACTGCTTACCAGGATATGGGTCTGCAGCACTCGACAACTTATACATATCGTGTCTGTGCCTACAATGATGGAGGCAACTCACCCTACTCCAATGAAGCATCAGCAACGACGTTCATAGTTTATGAGCCGAACGAGCCGAATATGATAATCGGCGATGTTGACCCGAACAGTACGCAGTATTTTGATGGTATCTACTGGTACCATCTGGTTGCCGGAGAAATTATTGATTTGGCGGATGGCGTTCCGCTCTGGTTCAGATTTGAGTGTACGGATGGAGCAGGATGGCAGTTCAGCAGCGACTGGATTGATTCTACGGCAGTCTTCCCAATGGTGCTGCCGCATCCTATCAATCCTGGTTTCCCGGATGTTGTGATAACACTTGATGGTCTAAATGTATCTTATGCAGTAGCAATTAAGGAAGGAGGAGCCTTCGGCTGGGCTCTTCATTGGAGAATCTGCGCGAGCTATAA
>CAYLMG010000046.1:0-13458 GCA_964384565.1 uncultured Pirellulales bacterium
AGAAAATAAAAAGTAATACAAAACGATTATAAGCAAAAACATTTTTAAAGTATCCAAGCTTATAAAAAGGAAAAGAGAAAAGATAAAAACAAGGACGCCGTTCCAGCGACTGCTAATCAATTTTAATCAGTGTCAATCAGTGCAATCAGTGATTAAAAAATTAGAACTGCCGGAGAAAGCGGAGGTCGTTTTCGAAGAAAAGGCGGATGTCGGTGATACCGTACTTGCGCATAGCGAGACGTTCGATACCGAAACCATAGGCCCAGCCGGTATATTTTTCATTGTCGATACCGACGGCGTCAAAGACGTTTGGGTCAACCATACCGCAGCCGCCCATCTCGACCCAGTCCTCTTTGCCGGTTTTGTCCTTCAATTGCAAATCGACCTCGCCGCTTGGCTCGGTAAACGGGAAAAAGCTCGGCCTAAACCGCCATTTAGTATCCGCCCCGAAAAAGGCGTGAATGAACTGGTCGATAGTCGTTTTCATATCGACCATAGAAATATCCTCATCGACTACAAGGGCTTCGAGCTGATGGAACATATACATATGCGTTGCATCGACGGTATCCGGCCTGTACACCCTGCCCGGTGCGACGACGCGGATTGGCGGTTTCTGCTTTTCCATAATCCGAATCTGAATCGTGGAGGTCTGGCTGCGCAAAAGAGTTTTATCGTCGATATAGAAATTATCGGCAGGGTCTCTGGCCGGATGGTCCGGGCCGATATTGAGGGCGACAAAGTTATGCCAATCGTCCTCGACTTCCGGCCCATAAGCAACGGAGAAACCCATCCTGCCGAAGATTTCGAGAAGCTCGTTTATCGTTTGCGTTATAATGTGGGTTTTGCCTATTTCAGTTGTTATGCCCGGCAATGTAACATCCACAGCAGGTTCGGCTTTTGCCTGACTCTGCAGAAGGCTCTTTTTCAACTGCTCGAAGCTTTCCGAAACCTCTTTTTTGATTTTGTTTGCGAGCTGGCCGGCCTTTGGTTTTTGCTCGGCGGCGAGAGAGCCGATTCGGCTCAGCATATCAGTAATCCGGCCTTTACGGGCGAGGTACTTTATGCGGAACTGCTCAAGGTCGGCCAGGTTTTTTACCTTCTTCAAGGCCTCAATTGCCTCAGAACGAATTTTTTCAAATTCCTTTATCATAATTCGTATTGCGTATATCGTATCGAGTATCGAGCATCTCGTATCGAGTATCGCTCAAGCAATTGCCGCTTTTGCAGCTTCTACTATTTTCTCGAAACCTTCGGGGTCGGCTATGGCGATTTCGCTGAGCATTTTTCGATTGAGCCCGATTTTTGCCTTCTTACAGCCGTTAATAAACCTGCTGTAGCTGACGCCTCTCTGCCGGCAGGCGGCGCTCAGACGTGTAATCCAGAGCGCCCTGAAATCCCGTTTGCGAAGTTTCCGGCCTACGCGGGCATAAACAGTCGCTTTTACAACCGCTTCCTTGGCAAGCCGATACTGTCTTCCGGCAGCTCCTCGATGACCTTTTACAGCTTTCAGGATTCTCTTTTTCGCCTTGCGTTTTGCAGCAGCTTTTCTAACCCTTGGCATATCAGCTTTCCTTAAAAGAATCTTTGAAATAATACCTGCTGGCGGCAGCTGATGGTGAGCCGAGAAGCAGGCTTTTGTTTTGAAAAAAGCTAATCCGGCAGCTTTGCCTTCATTTTTTGAGCCATAGTCGTATGCAGAATCGCAGAAGCCGAAAGGTGCCTCTTACGTTTAGCGTTTTTGGAACTCATAAGATGGCCTTTACCTGCTTTTCGGTGTTTGATGCGTCCTGAGGCAGTAATTTTTACCCTTTTTTTCAGGCCCTTATGGGTTTTTTGCTTCGGCATTTATATAATTCTTTCAAAGCTAATTTTCAATTCCCAAATCCAAACTGCGACATAAGCCGGTAAGTTTATAAAATTTATAAGTAAGAGTCAATAGCCGAATTTTGATTATTGTAAAAAGATTAGCTAAGAGAATGTTATAAGGGTATATGCCCCTACCGACCGGTTTTAAAGGCCTAAAAAGAAATAAACAGTCACGCCCTTTACAAATCCGTTAAGGAGTGTCTTAAAGTTTCCTGAACCGCCTGGTTTTATATTTTTCTATAATTCGTGGAGCTCGATATTATTTTTTCGGCACAAGCACCAAAGTCATTCTTCTGTGAGTCATTGTGGCCAGTCTTTCAACCCTGGCAAGCTCCTCAAGGGACTTGGCAATTTGTTCCAATATTTCATAGCCCCTGTCCTGGTGCAGGATTTGCCTGCCCCTAAACAGCATTGTAAACTGCACACGATAGCCTTTTTCCAGAAATTCTTTTGCATGGCTTACCTTGATATCGAGGTCGTGCTTATCAGTTTCCGGTTTAAGCCTGATTTCTTTAAGGATTGAGGCGTGGTGACGACTTTTTTTCCTGCTTTCCCGCTGTTTCCTTTTTTGCTCGTAGAGCCATTTTCCATAGTCTATTATTCGGCATACAGGCGGGTCGCTTTTTGGCGAGACCTCTACAAGGTCTAAACCTGCCTCCTGTGCCCTGCTGATTGCCTCATTTCTATCAATAATGCCCACCTGATTGTTTGATTCGTCAATAAGACGAACAACACCGGCACGAATCGCTCCATTTATTCTCAAACCCTGTTTACTAATCGTGAACCACCTTACCTTTCTGAAAAGATTGACAATAAACGACTATATACTGTTAAACACCTTTCGGACCTAAAAAGATACATCTATACTTTTATCGACAATTTTTTGTTTAACGATTTTTATAAATTTATCCAGGTGCTCTGTCCTGGTCTCCTTGCTGCCTCTGGTTCTAACGTTAACGGTTCCAGCCTGCTTTTCTTTCGGGCCGACAACGAGCATAACGGGGAGCTTTTCATTATGAGCTTTAAGAATTTTTGCCCCTATTTTTTCATCGGTCAAATCGATTCCGCATCGAATTCGCTCCTGCCTGATACTACTGTGAATCGTTTTTGCATAATCGTTGGATTTCTCACTAATCGGCAGCACCCTGACCTGCTCCGGCGAAAGCCATAATGGGAATTTGGCGGCATAATGCTCTATTAAAATACCAATGAAACGTTCGAAAGAGCCGAGAACAGCCCTGTGAATCATAACGGGTGTCTTCTCGGTATTGTCCTTGTCGGTATAGACCAGGCCGAAACGCTCCGGCATAGAGAAATCGAGCTGGATAGTGCCGAGCTGCCAGGAGCGCTTGAGGCAATCTCTTATGTGGAAATCTATTTTGGGCCCATAAAAAGCACCATCGCCCTCGTTTACCTTGTAGTCAATATTGCTATATGCGAGGGCAGCTTTCAGGGCATCCGTTGCGGTCTCCCAGATTTGCTCTGAGCCGATATGCTTCAGCGGCATCGTGGAAAGCTCAATGTGGACATCTTTAAATCCAAAGGTTCCGTATATCTCGAATATGAGCTGAATTACGCCTACAATCTCCGACTCAATCTGGTCAGGTTTACAATATATATGGGCATCATCCTGAGTAAACTGCCTTACCCTGAAAAGTCCATGCATAACCCCGCTGGCTTCGTGTCTATGAACCAACCCAAACTCGGTAATCCGCATTGGAAATTCGCGATACGAATGCTTACGGGTCTTATAAACCAGACAACCGCCGGGACAATTCATCGGCTTTATTGCGTAGCCGGCATCATCGAAACTCGTAAAGTACATATTTTCTTTATAATTGTCCCAATGCCCGCTCTTGTGCCATAGTTCTTCGTTAAGAATAATAGGCGTTTGAATTTCCTCATAGCCGTATTTAGCGTGAATATCGCGCAAAAAACTTAGTATGGCATTCCAGATAACCATACCTTTGGGGTGGATGAAAGCAAAGCCGGGGCCGGCCTCATTGAAGCTGAAGAGGTCAAGCTGTTTGCCGAGGACCCTGTGGTCCCGCTTTTTGGCCTCCTGAAGTCTGTTAAGGTATTCATCAAGCTCTTTTTTTGTTGGCCAGCAGGTACCATACACCCGCTGCAGCATCTTTTGAGTAGGGTCACCGTGCCAATAGGCACCTGCCACGGACATAATCTTAAATCTGCCCACCCTTGCCGTGCTCGGTATATGCGGGCCTCGACACATATCTTCAAAACCGTCACCGTGCGTGTAAAAGCTGATAACGTCACCGTCAGCACGGTTAATGTTGTCCGTCTTATATTTGTCAGAAGCCATTTTGGCCAGTGCCTGCCGGCGGGTCATTTCTTTTCTGACGAAAGGGGTATCAGCATCAACTATTTTCTGCATTTGTCTTTCGATTTGCTCAAAATCGTCAGGGCAAATGGGCTCATCAAGGTCAATGTCATAATAGAATCCATCCTCAACGGCGGGCCCGTAAACAAGCTTAGTATCAGGCCAGATGCGGCATATAGCATCAGCCATTATATGGGCACAACTGTGCCGCATAACCTCAATAGCTTCGGGGTCTTCTACTGTGATGATTTGCAGCTCAGCATCGTTATTGATAGGGGTATTCAGGTCAGAAAGTTTGCCGTTTATTTTGGCTGCTATAACTTTTTTCACAAGGTCTGAGCCGATTTTTTCGGCAATTTGCTCTGGTGTCGTTTTATCTTTGACTTCCAATATACTGCTATCAGGCAGTGTTATTTTCACCATAAATCTCTATCCGATATCAAGTACTCAAGTAATCACCAGCCCTGGTAATTTATCCAAATACAAGTGCCTTGTCAATACTATTATAAGGTTTGGTCCTCTTAAGATGTATGTAAAATTTAGCTTTTTCATAGAAAAATCGGTTGCCGGCACAAATAAAATATGGTATTATTAATTTTGAGTTTTTTCTGATTTTTGACAATTTGCGGAGATAAAGGTACGAGTGCAAACAACAGCGGTCTTAAAAATATTGGTTTTTTTGCTGCCGAACTCGGCATTTTCGGCAGCCACCTCCAACAGTGGAGCAATAACAGCAACAACTTTGGCTTTTAATCCTATAAAGCTGATACTGCTCATCGGATGGGTGTATCTTTGTCTTTATATAGTTCAGCGTCTTCAATTCAGCCGGCTTGTGCCCAAGCATTGCAAGACGGTAGCCAATTTAGTCGCTCTTTTTTTCGGCCCTTTTTTTCTGGCTGCGCTCGTAACAGCAGATATCATCTTTAATTACAGCGGCATCAATAGCGGGACTACAGGAAGATTAAAAGAGAAGCTGCATAACACATTCACCCACCTGCGGTCTATTGATTTGAGCACTTCCAGCGATTCCGAGATAACACTGCTCAGCTCTGCGGGCAAAGAGCTCAAAGAGGTATTTGGCCACGGCCGAGGTAAAAAGCAGGACCGTCATATTCTAAACCTGACCGAAGAGATTGTCTTTGATGCCCTTTCTGAACGAGCAAGTGACATCCTCATCGACCCGAAGGACGATTCCAATTATACAATCCGGCTTCGAGTTGACGGCATGCTGAGATTGATTAACGAGCTGGAGGCAGAGAAGTGTCAAGCAGTCATTAACAGCATTAAAGCTGTTTCCGGAATGGATATTGCCGAGAAAAGAAGGCCGCAGGATGGAGCATTTTCCGCGAAGTTGGCTGAGCGGATTTACTCCTTCAGGGTCGCAAGCGCCGGGGTTGTCAACGGCGAGAAACTGTCAATAAGAGTCCTCAACTATAATGCAGGTACATTTAAGCTCAAAGACATCGGCCTGACAAACAAACAGGCTGCAATAATCAAAGAGTACATAGCGAAACCTTCAGGAATGATACTGATGTGCGGGCCAACAGGAAGTGGAAAGACCTCGACGCTGTATGCAATGCTGAATCAGATTGACCTTTTCAGTCGAAATGTTATTACAGTTGAAGACCCGATAGAATGTGTTTTGCCAAACGCCAGCCAGATTGAAATCAATCCCAAGGCTGATATTACATTCGCCAAAAGTCTGCGTAGTATATTAAGGCAGGACCCCGATGTGATATGTGTAGGCGAAATAAGAGACGACGAGACGGCATCGATAGCGCTTCGGGCCTCACAGACAGGGCATCTCGTGCTGGCGACGATACACAGCCACAGCAATGCGTCAACTCTGGTCCGCCTGGTTGACCTGGATGTATCACCGCTGCTGATAGCTTCGGGACTCAGCATTATGGTTTCACAGAGATTGATACGGATACTCTGTGATAACTGCAAAGAGCCTGCCAAGCTGAGCCACAGTCAGATGGAAAGTTTTCGGCAAAGAAGCCTGGACTATACCCACATATACAAAGCTGTAGGCTGTGAATACTGCTCAAATACCGGCTATCGGGGAAGGACAGCTATCTTCGATATGCTTGTTTTCGACCATAAGTTAAAAGATGCGCTTTCGAACAACAGACTGCCGTTAACCGAGATGAGAAATCAGGGTGACCAGAGGGGAAAGTCAAATTTGCGCAAAGAAGGCCTCAGAAAGGTATTCTCAGGCATAACAAGTATGGAAGAACTTGACAGAGTATTAGGATAACAATGTATCGCTTTTAAGAGCATAAGCAAAACCAGGAAAAATCCAAGTAATTTTCCGAACGTTAGGCATCAGCCTAAGCAAGCAGGATAAATATGGTAAACTGTATTTTCTGGATAGGCATATTATTCGGTGCGTTGTTTGTGTACATAGCAGTTAAAGTCGGCTTCTATGAGACATGGGTGTTGTTTTTTAATCTTGTGATATCGATTTATCTTGCCGTTTTTTTGAGGCCTGTAATCGAGCACTTCATTCCCCTTGCCTCTGAAACGATGTACGGCGATGCTTTGATTATGCTGGCTGTTGCAATTGGAGTCTTTGTGCTTTTGTACGGTATATCATACGTATTCTTTTCAAGCCAGTTCAATGTGCCGGTTCCGCGAATATTCGATGTGGTCGGCTCCGGATTTTTAGGCTTCTGGGCCGGTCTTCTTATATGGAGCTTTGCTATTATCCTCATATCTGTTATGCCGATATCTCAGAACAGCTTTTTGCAAAGCGCTGGCTTTACAAAGCAATTTCAACAGACAAACGTATCATATATGAGCTGGTGGATTAATAAGGTTAACAATCTCGTTTCGTACAAAAGCAATTATCTCTCCACGGAAGAGCTGGTAGACCAGATGTACCAGAAGGCTGAACAGAGAAAGCCAAAAAAGATTCCGCGGAAGTTACTCGAGCTGGCGGAACCAAATGAACTTGATGAGCCTAATGAGCCTGCAGATCTAACAGACCAAAAAGAGCAAATAACCTGTCCGGATATCGCAGACCAGAACAGTCTGAGTTCCGAGAAAAATGCAAAGTCGGGCAAAACCGGGATGGAATAAAGCTTAGCTTTTTGCCTGGTCGAGGATAAGGTCCTTGACCTTTCTGCTTGGCAGATTAAAGGCGCCATAAGCCGCAGCGGCGGCACCTCTCAGATCGGGTTCGGTATCCTGTGAGCTTACAAGTGAGTAAATAGCATCAATCAGTTCGACATTAAGCAAATTAGCATTCACTTTGGCTGATGTAGCAAGGGAATTGAAACCTGCTATGCGAACTTCCATAGAGTTTCTCTCGTCAAGTGCCATTGCCGCTATTGTCCTCTGTGCATCAGTGCTGTTAAGATATGCCAGGACCTGTCCTGCGAGGATTTGAAGCTGCTCTCGATTGTCTTTAGTTGCGCTTATCAGCGCGCTTTGTGCACCTGCCAGGTTTATGATTTTGTTTCGGCTCTGAGCTACGTTAAGCATAGCTGCGGATGCACGTAGGGCATAACTGTCTGCCAGCTGCTGCGGCCAGGACTGTGAATTTTCTATATTTTCATCCTGGTCAAGAGCCTCGGCAAGATTCTCTGTAACGAGCTTGCTTTCAGCGAAGTCGATAGACGGCCCTGCTGTTGCTATGGCAATAGCTGCGCTATATCTTACAGCTTTGTCATTATAGGAAAGAGCCTGAATCAGCGGCTGGGCTATGCCGAGATGGTAAAGCAGTGACTTCTCACCGGCAATCTTTGCAAGGGCCTCGACCGCTCCGAGTGCGACATAACTGTCTTTGTCCTTTAACGCTCTTGCCAGCGCCTGATGAAGATACTCCGGGCCTGCTGTCGTCGCATAAGTCATAGCGTCCGGATGCTCGGTATCAAAATAATTCGGCATCTGAACACCGGTCGACTCGGCTTTGAAAAAGGCAGCAATCCAGAGGCCGATAGACCGCCCGAAAGAAGCATCCGCCCTCAATGACCATTCGCAGCATCGCATAACCATCAGCTCATAGAAATAGCTTTTGTCAACCTCCACTCTTTCGAGCCTGTTATCGTCAGGATTCCAGAACCAGATATTTGCAAATTCAGCCTCTATTGCAGGGCTGAGGGACTCTGCGTGATAGTAATAATTCTCGGCAAGAGTGTAAAAAAGCGCAGCAGCAGGCACTGTCAGAGCGGATGGGTCGATCTGTTTTATGCTTTCCCTTGCAAGCTCTCTTAGCTGTGCAGATTTATCATTTTCGATAACATATTTCAAATACGCCAGAGACTGGGGATATTCAATCCGCCCGAGTGTCTCTATTATTGTTGCCTTTATTGTAACATTATCAATCTGCAAAGCTGCGCCAAGCGGCCTGATAGCATCTCTGCCAATTTCGCCAAGAGCCCGGATTATATTAGGCCATTCCTCTTCTCTGGATGAGTCGGTCAGCGCATCTACCATATACATTATCGAGTACTCACCGGCGTCCTGCAGCCTCATTACCCCGTTAAGCCAGCCTCTGTTGCCGCTGCTCAGTCTCTTTATTTCCTCCACAATAATCTTCGGGTCACGTCTGCGAATGAATCTTCCCTTTTCAATCAGTCCGACTATTTGGGAACTAAGCTCAGCGAGCTGGCTGTCATGCTCATTTTCTTTTGCTTTTTGCAGAATAATATCGCTCTGCGGAATAGCTGAGCTGCTTTCGAGCAACTGAACGGGGTCGGGATTACTTTCGATTATCAGTCTCGCCGTACCTTTCGCCAAGTCAAGCCGGCCTATTCTCAAATAATGCAAAAAGTCTCCGAACTGCTCGTCAACATCCTGATTGTTTATACCTTCAGCAAAAAGAGGCAATAAGCAGATGAAAAATACCACGAAAACATAAGCGAAGGATTTTCTGCCAAGCATTAAAAACTCTCCAAAAGTCTTTGCATTTCCTGAAACCTTATACCAGCCGAAACAAATAAATACCAGCGTTTCAGCCGACCCTAACCCTCAAAAATGGGTGTCTATGAGCGGTTTTTATCGAACACAAGCACACACTGCCGCTAAGCTTATTGTCGTCTTAGATGCTTATATACTATAGAAAAATACCTATTCTGTCAATAAAAAAACACTCATTACAAAATAGAGTGTCTGGGAATTATAGGCAAACGACTTGAAATGCAAAGAATTCTACTTTAGCAGACGATGGTAATTTTATAGGACATTAATTCTTATTTGTCTTCGTTCTACGGTTTCAAAGGTCAGATTCGTCAAATAGCCGGTATTCTAATAAACTTGCTTTATAAGCTGATATCAGCTTCTTTTCGTCCTGCTAACAAGCTTTTACAAACAAGTAATCTTATAATTTTCAGTCACCCAGCCCATCCATATAAAGCTGTTCGATTTCTGGGCTTGATAAGGCCCGTTTATAAAATCGAACATCATCAATTACTCCATCAAATGAATACGCACCATCCGTATAGGCACCTATACAAAAATTATTATAATATTTCGCATAATCAATTGTTCCGGTATAAGATTTAGAGTGCTTTAACTGCCCGTCCTTATATAAGTATATAACATTATTAACAGCTCGCAAAGTCCACATATGCCAATCGGTATCTGTTAAAGAAGTAACAATAAAAAAGGCCTGATTAGAAGCGTTTGAAACACCCGCTACTGCCAGGGAATCACTGAAATAGAATGTGTAAGAAAAATCCCAATAATCGCCAAATACTTTACCCTTTGCGATACCTCCCTTTTTATACCCTTGTGGATTATTATGCTTTGCCCAGAAATTAAGAGTAAAAGTTTGCAGTTCAAGACTGGCCTTGTCACCCACATCAACATAATCACCGTCACCATCGAAACTAAGCGCACCGTCAATCTGACCTGTGGTCCAGGTTGCTCCGTGGATACTCCCGTGATTTGTGAAGGCAGAATCATAAACAGTGCTGCCTTCGCCCTCGTCAAACTTCCACCAGCTAATAATGTCTCCAGAAGTAGTAAAGCTCCAGATATCACCCTTTTTTGTGCAAACCGGTCCGACTTCGTCAATGCGCCAGTAATAAGTAGTATATAGCAATAGGTCACAGGGATCCCACTGATTAACAATGACATTACCCTTGTATGCATCCGGTGTACCATTATTGACATCGCTTTTGTTGGTGTTTAGGTAAACATCGTGGGAAATCGCTCCATTTCCCAATGACCAGCTAAGTAGTATATCTCCGTTTGTAATTTCATTATAAGAGGGGTCAGGTTCAGAAGCTTTTCCAATGAAACAGTCAAGCCAATCTTCCACCATTAAATCAAGGTCATCTTTATTAACAAAACCGTCTATTGGAACAATGTCAGCAGAGGGAATCCCCGGTGTCTGCATCCATTGATTGGCTAAAATCGCAACATCAATAAAGTTTACAAAATAATCGCCATTCAAGTCAGGTGAACCCAAAAGAGGCGGATAATGAAATCCCATATCAACTACATCAACATCACCATACTGGTCAGTTCGTGTAGTGTATATATCCATTCCAAGATTAGCTGCAGTATCATAGCCGGCATCGACACAATTGCTGTCAACGGTTTGTCCTGCGACAATCTGACTTAGATAAAAGTCACCGCCAGGCCCGGAAACAAAACATGGGTCAGAATCAATATTACCTGTTCCTGAGAAACCATCCTGCACATCGCTGTATGTAACTGTCGGTGTGCCGTAAATCTGCTCATTCGCATCGTTGGCCAAGATGATACAATCAATAACCGTCGGTGAGCTGCAATAAATTCCACCGCCTTCACCTAAACCTCCCTCGTTTGTGTAATCTGTATCGTTACCGTAAATAGTGCAGTTGGAAATAAGCGATTCAGATCCGCAATAAATACCGGCACCCCTGCTCTCGCCATATGTTTCTTCACCATAATAGTCGCCTACACCTTTCCATGTTCCATTATAAGTAATTAAGCAATTTACAATTAATGCATCATCAGCATATACTCCTCCACCATAGCTATTACAGGGCCAATTATCAATACAATTGATGGGATAATAATATCTTCCCCCTCGAGCCTTGTTATATGAGATTTCAGAATTGATTATTTGAATAGAACTCTGTGAATCGCAATAAATACCCCCGCCATAGGAATCTGAAGGAGAATAACAGGGCTCAGGCTCCTGTTCAGGCCCGGCATGATTATATTTAATTTCACAGTTCATAACTATCGGATGGCTATTCTGGACACAAGCTATTCCACCGCCGAAAGAACATCTACTCGCCACAATATCCTTATATCCGCAAGCTATATTACTCAAGATACGACAGTTTTCAATTCTTGGCGAAGAATCCTCACAAAGAATTCCTCCTCCATAATTATCTTCTTCATAAGTCGCTTCAATTTTACCATCCACTATAGTCAGTCCGGAAATAGCACTATTGGCACCTTCGCCGGAGTGAAAATAAAATCCACGCCCGTCATCTACACAATCGATAATTGTTGCCTCGACAACACAGGGATCATTAGGGTCAGTGCTGCGAACAGTAATTGACCTGCCGCCAAAGTCCAGGTTCTTATTGTTTGCACCTGTATAGACGGCGGGTGCAACAATAACAGTATCACCGTTTACTGCTGCGTTAATACCCTCCTGAATAGTGTCATAATCATAGCCTGCACCGGCCCCGCCCGGCCCGACCGTGATAGTACCTGAATAAGCGGTAGAGACAAAAACGACAAGACATAACGACAGCCCCCAAATCCTAAAAGTTTTTTGAAACTCCATTTTTATGCCCTCCTGAAAAACCGATTGACTAAATATCTCGATATCTTAATCTCGCAATTAGCGTATGGAATGTCTTTATTATAATAGATATGTCCTATATTGTAAACAAAAATTTATAAATTTATTAGGTAATATCCCCCAAAATGCGGCATCAGCAAGAAAAAAATAATTATTAGGCTAATTTTCAGTCATTTTGTGCTTTTCAAGCCAATCTTTGACCCATTTTACGGCCTGCTGCTTTGTTTGCAGTGTATTTTCAAGCTGAGCAATGTACATCTCCTCAGCCAGCCGGCCGAGCAAAGGTCCCGGACAGGCGCCCAATCTGATTAGCTCGAAACCATCTAACAAAGGTTTCGGCCTTAGTTCGATGTCACCCAATTTCCTGATTCTTCTTCTCAATTTGACAAGCGGGCCGATACTTTTGTTCTCGGCTTTGAGAATAGCCCGCTGCATCTCATAAAGGTCCCGAAAATATGGCTCTGAAAGTATAAGCTTCAACCGGGCAAGTGACATTCTATCATCAATCAGTTTGTCCCTGTTGGCAAGCAGAAATCTTATGTGCTTTGTCTGATTTCTGCTTAGTTTGAGAACCTTTATTCTTTCAATTGCAAATTCCGTTGGGCATCCGACGAATAAAGCTGCCAGAGCAATTGCGAAATTGATTTTCCTCTTTAATCTGTTTAGAACCTTAATAGCCAGGCTTATCTGTTCCGGGGTAAGGCCGGGAAAGATTTGCTTAACCAGACTCGTTCTTTCCATCAGCCACAGGCCGTCAGCTCTGTTCGGGTCGGTCAGCATGGCCTCCAATTCCATACATATACGTTCACCGCTGATTTTGCAAATTCGAGCTGCGTATTTGCAGATAGCAGAGAGTGTACTGGGCTCTATTTCGAAATCGAGCTGCGTCGCAAAACGCACAGCCCGCAGCATCCGTAGGTAATCTTCGGCAAACCTTTCTTCCGGCCTGCCGATTGTTCGCACAATTTTCCTTTTCAGGTCAGCCTGTCCATCAACAAAATCAATAACTTTTTTTCCCAAAGGCTGGTAAAACATTCCGTTGATTGTAAAGTCCCTTCTCGCTGCGTCTTCAGCAGCATCTGTAAATCTGACATTCTGTGGATGTCTGCCGTCCTCATAATCTGCTTCGGCTCTGAAGGTTGCAACTTCGATTTGCTTATCATCGAGCAGGACCATCACGACTCCGAACTTTGCTCCGACCTTCAGTGTCCTTTGGAACAGTTTTATGATTTGCTGCGGCTTCGCATTCGTTGCAACGTCATAATCCTTTGCCGCCCTGCCTAAGAGCATATCGCGCACACAGCCGCCGGCCAGCAATGCCTCAAAGCCGTTGCGATGCAGCGTCTTTATTATTTTTATTGCAGCCTGTTTATTTGTCATTGTCCTGACGCACCAAAAATGTAACAGCCATTGTACCCCATATCCGTCTTTGGTCTACCTTAAAAGAGCAGTACTTTTGCAGCAACTGTGTTTTTTTATGTGTTCTTACCAC
>CAYLMG010000047.1:0-5318 GCA_964384565.1 uncultured Pirellulales bacterium
GTGTTTGTCCCGATAAGCTCCGGTTTAAAGCTGGTCAGGCTGTTTTCCTGAAGATTGTAGGTGAGGTTAAACTCCAGTTCAAGCCTATCGTGAAATGGTATTCGATATCCCGCATTTAAGAAAAGCTTTTTATTGCGGAACGACTGATGCGGATTGGACCACCAAGGCACAACGCCTATTGCAAACGCATCGTAATCCGACCAGAAGCCATCAAAAGTAAAGTTTCCATAATTAAGATGCGCTGCCCCGGCGTAGCTCTTATATTTTCTGTCGTCCTCGCCGTAGACGGGGGTGTCCGGCGGAACACCTGGCTCATCGGTCATATTGTAGGGGTATCCCTGCTGGCCTGCTACGCGAAAGGCTGTAAGATAGCCAAGTTCACCGGACCTTCCACCGGCTGTGAATTCCGTTGAATAGTAATCGTGGCTTCCTATCATTGTTGAAACAGAGACTTCATTCGCGTCAGGAATGCGGGGTATGAGATTTATTACGCCTGTAAATGCATTGGTACCATAGAGAACAGAACCAGGGCCCCGAATGAGCTCCACACTATCCAGAACCGACAGTGGAAAGGTTTTATACAAATTAACATTTATTCCCTGTGCGCTCTCTCGGATGGGCCGACCGTTAAAGAGAATCAAGGTATGTGTATCTGTAACCGTCAACATATCGCCGCGGAAGCCCGCTACATTGTCAGTGTAAGGGAAGACATCTCGCGTATAGACACTGGGCTGGCGCTGCAGGAGCTGGTGGAGGTCTCTGTCCCCATAAATTTCGAATTCTTTGCGGGGAACGACAACCATAATACCAGGCGCCTCATACATTGACTCAGGTTTTTTCGAGGCCGAAGTAACCTCTACTTCCATAAGCTGCTCAATGGACATTTCAAAGAAGTCCTGCTGCTCATTCGGCTCCTGCTGAGCTGCAAATGCTTGCGTAGCAATACTAAGCAGACACAAGAGAGCACAGAAAAGCCTAAATCTCAAAATTAATAGGTACTTCCCTTTTGATACCATATCGTAACCTCGTTAATATGTATTACATCACCCCCTAAATACTCCTAAGCTAATATATGAAGAAATTCGTCAATATTCAGGCAACGGTTAAAATTGGATTTAGAAACGATTTTTTTTTCTGCATATGGGGGTAAACTTTAACAAATACACCGAAATATCGGACTAAAAACTGATTTGACACGGCAGGTTTTATCTAATAAAGTTACAAGGAAAATAAACTAAGAATACTAAACGTTTAATAAAAACAGGATTTGTTACAGATGGTAAAAACGGAAAAAATAACAGCAAAAACAAAAGGCAACTGTGACATCGTTGATATCACTGAGCAGGTTAGGGACTTTGTCGATAAGTCAGCGGTTAAAGAAGGTATGGCAACTATTTTTAACGTCGGCTCGACCGGCGCTGTCACGACGACCGAATATGAGCCGGGCCTGGTAAATTATGATTTAGAAGCAGCCTTTGAAAGAATGGCTCCGAGAGATATTCGTTATGAACACGAGAAGACCTGGCACGACGATAACGGCCATTCGCACGTGAGGGCGTCGCTTTTAGGGCCATCACTAAATGTTCCTGTAGTCGATGGTAAATTAACACTCGGTACGTGGCAGCAGATAGTCTTGGTCGATTTCGATACCCGCCCAAGAACAAGAACAATTGTTCTACAGATTGTTTCCTAAAATCTCTTCTATGCGGTCCATTACGCTATTCATAACAGCTATAGTCTGATTGAAAGGCTCGGATGTGGTCATATCCACGCCCGCATTTTTCAGTTGATTAATCGGATAATCGGAGCCGCCGGACTTGAGAAGATTCAAATACCTATTGACAGAAGCCTGCTGTTTATCGAGCACCTGTTTTGAGAGAGCCTGCGAAGCACAGAAAGAAGTCGAATACTGGTAAATGTAAAAATTATAATAAAAATGAGGGACATAGGCCCACTCGCTGCCGTAAAGGTCGTCAATATGACAGACGCCTTTATTATGGCCATAATAAAATTTCAGCAGGTCGCCATAAATCTGATTAAGCAGGTCACCGGTTAAAGGCTGGCCCTGCTCGACAAGCTGATGAATCTTCAATTCGAACTCCGCAAATAGAGTCTGCCTGAATAAAGTAGTCCTGGCATCTTCAAGATAATTTGTCAAAATTGCCAGCTTTGCATTATCATCTTCGACCTGCTCGAGCACTTCATCAATTAACAGCGCCTCATTAAACGTCGAGGCGACTTCGGCAACAAAAATCGAATAATCAGCCGTAGGATACGGCTGACTGGTATTTGAAAGATAACTATGCATAGAATGACCGAGCTCGTGAGCAAGGGTGCTCACATCATCATATTTGCCGTTATAATTCATCAATATATAGGGATGAACATCGTAAACAGAACCGTTGGAATAAGCACCGGCACGCTTTCCGGGTGTCGGGTAAAAATCAATCCATCTCTGAGTAAAAGCCTTCTCTAAAACATCTGTATATCCCTTTCCAAGGGGCCCAGCCGCCTTTAAGACAAGCTGCTCGGCCTGCTCAGGCGTATAATTTGCGTCCACTTCTTCAATTGCTGTGACGTACAGGTCGGAATATTGTAAGACGTCAAGGCCGAGCATTTTTTTCTTCAGTTTTAGATACCTGTGAAGAGTATTGAGATTGTTATGGACATTACCAACCAAGCTGTGAAAAACCTCTACAGGAATGTTATCATTGTCCAGGGCTGCATGCAAAGAGGATTCATACTTTCTCGTTCGGGCATAAAAGACATCTTTTTTGACATTTTCATATAACTGAGCTGCAAATGTTTCCTTGAAGGAATTGAGAGAGCCAAAAAACGCCTTAAAGACCTTTTCCCTGTCAGCCCTGTTTTTCTCGGCACGATACAATGTATAAGCAGCCTTTGTGATTTTTACCGTTCGGCCATTCGACAGAGTCACTTCGGGATAAGGCATTTCCGCATTTGTGAAAACCGAATAGATATTCTCCGGGCCGGAAGCAAATAAACCGACATCAGCCAGAATCTTCTCCTCGCTTTCTCTCAGTCGATGAATCTTTGTTCGCTGGATATCCGTCAAAAATAATTTATATACGCTCAGTTCAGGTTTTTGTTTTAGAAACGCATCTATTTTCTCAGTGTCAATTTCCGAAATCTCGGGTTTTATAAAAGAGGCCAAAGAGCGATACTCGGTGGAAAGATTATGAGCCTTTTGCTGCAAAGCCAGGTATCTCGAATTACCCAAATCCTCGTCTGCTTTCATACCGGCATAGCTCGATAATCTTGAAAGCTCTTTCGAGATTTCGCTGTCGAGCTTCAGGCACTCTGTCAATTGATTTGCTGATTCGCTAAGTTTGCCTTTATATTTTGTAATTGACTTCATTTTTTCAGACAAACCCTGATAAGCCTCTTGCCAGGCCTGGTCGGAAGGATAAATATCCTCAAGCTTCCAGGTCAGCTCCTCGGATATATCTTTCCTATCCCAGGTCTCGGCTGCCGATGGAAATGTTATTGAAAACAGCCAGGCAATATAGATTGCGAAAAATACAGTTTTCCTTTTCATTTTTCTCAGCCTCAAAAAACACCATTAATGCGATATATTTTTTCCACCAAAATATGACTACAGCACTGAGGCATAATATAAAAATTATTCACATAAATCAATAAAATAAGCAGGTTGCAGAACCGCAGCACGCAAAAAGCCCTAATACCGCGACAAGCCGTATAAAAATAGCTTGAAAAAAAAACCGTCAAAGGTATAATCTCTTCCACTCTGAAAATTACTGTTTTTTTAGGAGATTCAAAATGAAAATACGCTTTTTTCTTGTAACGTTGATTTTAATTTCTTCCTTTCAGGTTTTTGCAGAAATCAAGAACCCTGCGATGAAGACCTGTGAAGACAAGGCCCTCAAGGTACGCACTTTTGATTTAAAAGATGTTCGGCTGCTCGATGGGCCATTTAAACACGCTCAGGATTTAAGCGGTAAATCACTAATGAACTATGAGCCCGACAGACTGCTGGCCAATTTCCGCACGAGAGCCGGACTCGAACCCAAGGCAAGACCTTATGGAGGCTGGGAATCACAAGGGCTTATGGGGCACTCTCTCGGCCACTACCTAAGTGCTCTGTCACTGATGTACGCATCGACGGGAGAAGAAAAGTATAAGGACAGAGTGGACTATATCGTCAATGAGCTCGAAGAGATTCAAAAGGCAAACGGTGACGGCTATCTTATGTGCGTGCCGCGGGGCAAGGAGCTTTTCAAGGAAGTCTCACAGGGGAATATCACGACCCAGAGATTCAGTCTTAACGGCTGCTGGGCGCCGCTTTACACTCTGCATAAGGAAATGTCGGGTCTGCGGGATGCATACAGAATATGCTCAAACAAAAAGGCACTCGAAATTGAAGCGAAGGCTGCAGACTGGCTAAATACGATAATCGACGACTTAAACGATGCACAGATGCAGAAAGTGATGTTCTGCGAGCATGGCGGAATCGCCGAATCGCTGGCAGACCTTGCCGCCGATACCGGCAACAAAAAATATATGGAAATGGCATATAAGTTTCATCACAAGGAAATGATGAACCCGATGATTGAGCAGAAAGATATCCTGCCGGGCTATCACGGCAATACCCAGATACCCAAGTTTATCGCAATGGCAAGAATATATGAGCTGACCGGAGATGATAAGTATAAAACCGGTGCCGAGTTTGCCTGGGACAGAGTAGCCCATCATCATTCTTATGTTACCGGCGGTCACGGCTTCAATGAATATTTCGGCGAGCCGGACAAGCTAAACGACCGACTCGGCACAAACACGAGCGAAACCTGTAACGTTTATAATATGCTCAAGCTTACAAGTCATCTGTTCTGCTTTGAGCCCAGAGCAAGCGTTGCAGATTTTTATGAAAGAGCGCTTTATAACCATATTCTTTCGTCTCAGCACCCCGGTGACGGCAGAGTGATTTACAACTTAACTCTGGAGATGGGTGGATTCAAGCACTATCAGAATCCCGAAGGTTTTACCTGCTGCATCGGCACGGGTATGGAAAATCATTCAAAGTACGGGCAATGCATCTACTATCACAATGATAAAGAATTATACGTTAATTTGTTTATCGCTTCGGAGCTTGACTGGAAAGAAAAGGGTTTGAAAGTTACACAAAACACTACATTTCCCGAAGAAGGCAAGACAAAGTTAACGTTTAATTGCTCCAAACCCGTTGAGCTGGCTGTCTATATCCGCTATCCATACTGGGCAAAGAAAGCTCTTGAGGTAAAGGTCAACGGCAAAGAAGAGCAGGTAACATCAAAGCCGGC
>CAYLMG010000047.1:5418-13255 GCA_964384565.1 uncultured Pirellulales bacterium
CAGGAAAAACTGGAGCTGCAGGCTCGGACTGTCGATTTCGTACAGCCCGGTGAGCAACAGCCGGAACTGGACCATAATCTGCAGTTCGAGAACTCAAATGCGAGCAGAAGAGGCCGGGGGCCTGCAAGCCGACGTGCCTTCAATGGCGGCTGGTTCTCGTATGACCTCAAGGTGACAGATGAGCCTCTGATTTTACGTGTTACTTACCTGCCTGCCGGACGCAGAGAAGTCGAATTTGATATTCTTATCAACGGCAAAAAGTTTAAGGCACAAAAACTTCAAAGGTCAGAACAACGCCAGCGTGAGCCCCTCGTAGTTGACTATAAGCTGCCGGAAGAGCTCATCAAAGGCAGGGAAAAAATTACGGTAAAGTTTGCCGCTCAAGACGAAGACCAGAGAACGGGCAGTGTCGCCGGCGTTCGAATACTAAAAGAAAAGAAATAGACACATCTGCAGAATTAAAGTATAGTAAAAAGACTCCCATATAACGGGAGTCTTTTTTTACATAAAAAACAAGAAAGGAATAAATCGTGAAAATAACAGCTTTTAACGGCTCACCGAGAGGTAAAAAAGGAAATACTAATGTCATTGTTGAAGCTTTTCTCGAAGGCGCCGCCAAGGCAGGTGCCGAAACCGAAAATATCTTCCTTGTCGAGAAAACAATTAACCACTGCAGAGGCTGTCTCTCCTGCTGGTTCAAAACACCCGGCAAATGCATCATCGAAGACGATATGGCTCCGCTTATCGAAAAATTTGGCAAAAGCGACATAATTATTTTCGCAACACCACTTTACGTTGATAACGTTACCGGTATTATGAAGAACTTTATGGATAGACTCATACCAGGAGCAAACCCGTATGTAATCAAAGATGAGAACGGAGAATGCAAACACCAGATTAGTATCGAACCGCCGAAGTTTATTGTCATCTCGAATTGTGGCTTTCCCGAGCAGAGCCACTTCCAGGTATTAAAGCTCTTATTCAGAAGAATCGCAAGAAATTCAAGCTCGGAAATAATCGGAGAAATTTATCGCGGCGGTGGCGGATTCCTGGCCGAACACCCCTCGATTCTTAAGCCTCTGGTTTTCAGGTACAAGCAGATTGTCAGGCAAGCCGGAAAAGAAATCGTCGAAAATGGAAAAATCAGCGAAAAAACCGCCGCCCTTCTCGAAAAACCGCTACTCCCCGAAGAGCAATATATCGCCGGATTGAATCAGGTAATAAACCAGATGCTCAAGAAAACTAATGGTTGACAAGCCGGTCCTTTTGTCGACTGTTTAATCAGATTTATCAAAAAAGCTTAAATCCCATTCATTGTACCATTTAATAACGGGTTTTTCGTCTTCCCATTCTACAGGCAGCCAGATATACCTTCCGTCGATAGCGTCGGACGGCCGCCAGCGGTCGGCCATAAAAATAAAAGAGCCCTGCTCTGGCCGTACCGGCAAAACGAAAGTGCTCTGCGATTCAAATGTTATCTCATTCTGCTCGACTGTGCCTCTGCAGGGATTACCAAGCTCTTTCCAGAAGCCCAGCATTGTATCAGCGACAGCGCAGCGCGCGGCATTCGGTCTCCAGCCGGTACAGTCCGATGCAAAAAGAAAATATTTTCCCTTATGTTTGAAAACAGCAGGAGCCTCCATAAACCTTCCTTCAAAAACACGTACATATTTTCCAGCGTGGCTTAAATAGTCATCGGTAAGCTGTGAGATATGAAGGGTATTATTATCTTCCGAGGCGTAGATATGATAAGCAGCTCCGTCATCATCCACAAAGATTGTCATATCGCGGGATTCCTGGCCCCCTTCATAATCCTGTACAAACTGCAGGTCCTTATTCTTTTTTTGCTCTTCTGTGGCATTTATTGGCCAGGTATTTGCGTCCGGCCTAAACGATTTAATAAACGTATAGGGGCCGGTAACTTTATCACTTACGGCAACGCCGCAGCGTGCAGCACGATAGCCTTTGCCTCTTAGCTCGTGATGAAACCACATTACAAACTTTTTCGTCTTTTCATTGTAAACTAACTTCGGCCTTTCGATAATGCAGCCCTCAACAATGGGGCTGTTCGGGTCTTTTGATACCTCCAGTGCGATTGACTCATCTTTCCAATTGTACAGGTCTTTTGATGAATAACAGTGCACACCAATCATAGCCCTGTTGCCCCTTCTTCCCTGGCCTTTGTGCTCGCCGAACCAGTAATAAGTACCCTGATAATATAAAATCCCCCCTCCGTGAGCGTTTATGTGAACTCCGCTATTATCAAGCCAGAGCTGCCCAGGGTGGAAACTGTTATACCTTTTGCGCTCCGAGCCGGCAAAAGACAAAAAAAACAACATCAAAATAATCAAACAAACTCCGGTTTTATAGACTATTTTTTTCACAATATTCTTCCTCAAAGCCGAATATTAAAGATAGCCGAACCAACGTTTAAGAACGTACAGTAAGCACTGCATATTCAAATAGATATTAGCTTGACGTCAAGCAGAAAAAACAATAGTATTTTAGCGTTATTATATAGAGCTTTGTAATCGGGGCATACAGTTATGGAAATAAAGCATATAAAGGTTTTTACTATAAGTCTATTAATGTTCAGCCTTTTAGGCGGCTGCCAGGAGCAGGATCAAACAAAGGAGAGCCTGCCGGTTTCGCAAACCGAGATGGGCTTAACCATAGGCGAGCTGACGGAGATAGTTTCATCGGAGACCATTGCCGTTGAAGGCTACGGGCTGGTTGGTGGTTTGAGGCAGACGGGCTCATCTCAATGTCCGGTGCAAATCCGAAGCTATTTACAGCAGTATATACTCAAACAGCTGCCCGGAGAAAAAAACGCAGATAAATATATAAACAGTCCTGACACGGCGGTCGTTCATATAAACGGAACGATACCGGCAATGGCCTCAAAAGGCGACCGCTTCGATGTGAAAGTAGTCTCGCTCGCCGGCACTCAGACCACATCTCTCGAAGGCGGTACACTATGGGCAGCAGAGCTTAAAGCGAAGGGACGTTTTGGAATTTCATCAAAAACACTGGCCGTTGCAGAAGGGCCTATATACATAGATAAAATAGACGTTACCGGAGCTAACAAGAAAGAAGGATTCTTGCTGGGCGGCGGACAGGCCAACGACGATTATCCGATAATTATGGTTATGCGTCAGCCCGGTTACAGGAATTCGGCTCAGATTCGCAACCGGATAAACGAGCGTTTTGGATTGGTAACGGCAAATGCGATAATGCCCGGCCAGATTGATTTGGCGGTTCCGGCACGATATAAGGGCCAAAAACAAAAATTTATTTCGCTTCTTAAAGCCACTTTTTTAAATGAGAATCAAGCTATCATTCAAGAGCGAACTGACAGGCTGATTTATGAGCTTGCAGAAACAGCGGATAAAGACGCAAGCGAGATATCGCTCGAAGCAATAGGGACACCGGCGGCAGATAAAGTAGCTTCGCTGCTGAATTCGCCGCAACAAGAAATACGCCTGAGGGCAGCGAGGTGTCTATTAAATATGGGCGACGACCGCGGCCTACAGGCACTTCGTGAGATAGCCTTGGATACGGACAGCCCCAACAGGATAAAGGCCCTCGAAGCAATCGGCTATGGTGCAAGACGCAATGATGCATCAGCAATATCCCAAAGGCTTCTGCGGGATGATGATTTTGATATAATGCTTGCGGCGTATGAACAGCTTCTCAAATTAGACGACATAGCTGTGAGCCGAGATATAATTGCCAGGAGCATTTATCTCGACAATGTTCCATCGGCAAGTCATCAAGGCATATTCGTCAGCCGCAGCGGGCTGCCGCGAATAGTAATTTTCGATGCGCCGATATACTGCCGGCCTGATACGTTTATTCGTTACGAGGACGGCAGTATTACAATAGATGCACCGCTCGCTTCCGGAAGCGTCCGGCTGATACGTAAGATACCCAACGTGCCCCCGATAACAGTAGAATGCTCATACAAGCTTAGTGACATAATTAAAACTCTTTGTGAGGAGGCGACTGTCGAGGATTCTGCCGGTCGAAAACCAGGTCTTAATGTCCCCTACTGCGATATGACGGCGATAATCAAACAGATGTGTGAAAAGGCAGCTTTACTGGTGGAATTTAAGGCTGGTCCACTTCCAAAAATCGACTGAATAATCAAGAAAAAGCTGCATATTGACCGATAATAATATTGCAAATGCCGCAAAAGATGACGAATTTCGTATGTACAGGCAATCTAAACAATATAGATAAAGGCTTAAAATGAGACTTGAAAGAATTGTTTTAGACGGATTTAAAAGCTTCGCAGACAAGACCGACCTGTTATTCAATTCCCCTATAACAGCGATTGTCGGGCCTAACGGCTGCGGCAAAAGCAACATCGTCGACGCAGTCAAATGGGTGCTGGGCGAACAAAGCGTCAAGAGTCTGCGAAGCGACCATATGGCTGACGTGATATTCTCCGGCAGCAGCAGCAGAAAAGCTCTGGGAACAGCAGAGGCAAGCCTTTTTATATCCAATACGACCGGTCAGCTCCCAATCGAAGCAAGCGAGGTGCAAATCAGCAGGCGAATATATAAAAGCGGCGAAAGCGAGTATCGAATAAACAACAAAATCTGCCGGCTTAAGGATATCCGCGAACTTTTTATGGATACTGGTATAGGAGTCAGGGCTTACTCGATTATCGAGCAGGGACAGGTCGAGCAGCTTGTTACGGCGTCGAAAACAGACAGACGAAACATATTCGAAGAGGCAGCCGGTATCAGCAAATATAAAGCTCATAAAAAAGAGGCACTTCGAAAGCTGGAAAGGTGCGAGCAGAATCTTTTACGACTGGCGGATATTCTTAATGAGGTCGGAAAACAGCTCAGAAGCATCAAGCACCAGGCTGGCAAGGCAAGAAGCTATCTGAAATACACAGAAAGACTCAAAGAGCTTCAGCTAAATTACTCGCTCGTCGAGTATCACAGGATACATACGGAAAGTATTGAAAAACACAGGCAAACAGGAATCACCGAAGAACAATTTGCATCAGTTTCAGCACAAACAAGCAAAAAAGATGCTGAGCTCAGCGAGCTGGGACATAAAATAATAGAAACAGAAAACGAGGTGAACCGCGCGGATAATACGCTGGTCACGGTTGAAAGCAAGATTGAACAGCATCTCCAAAGAATCGACTTTTTAAGGACAAGGGTAACAGAACTGCAGGAGCGGGAACGGTCGTCACAACAGAGAATTGAAAAGCTGCAGGAGCAGGAAAAGAGCTTCGAGTCGGATTTATCGCGGTATAGAGAAGAACAAACAGAATGTAAAGAAAAACTGCAGCAGAAAAGTATAAAAACCGAGAAGCTGCAAAAAACGATAGAAAAATTAAATACAGAATGTGCAGAGCTTGAGGCAGAGCTTGATGACGAAAAGTCGGGTATTATCGATATAGTACGCCTGACAGCGCAACTGCATAATGAATTGCAAAGCATATCCCTATACAGAGACAATTTATCGCATCAGAAAAGCAGGCTTACCGACCGTGCAGAAAGCAGCGAAGCTGAGTTAGAAAGACTCTTAACCGAAAAGGCACAATACAAAAGCCGGCTCGCAGATATCAAAAAAGTGCTCGCCGAGCTTGAGAAGAACCTGGACTCCAAGCGTAAAGAGGCAGAACAAAACGAGGCACAGAAAGCAGCAGAGCAGAAACGTCTTGCCAACAATAAAGAGAGCCGCAGCGCCCTGAGCAGTGAGCTTGCGGTTCTCAAGGATATGGAGCAGCGCCTTGAGGGGCTAAAGGCCGGTGTTAAAGACATCCTCGAAAAATCAAAAGAACCAGGCGGTGACAGATATAATTACGTAGAAGGGATACTGGCAGACATTATTTCTGCAAATATAGAATATGCGGGCGCAGTTGAAGCGGCACTGGAAGGCAAAACAGATACCGTTGTAGTCAAAAATATCAAGAGCCTTTTCAGCGATACTGAAACGATAAAAAAGCTCGCCAGCAGAGCAAATTTTGTGAGCGCAGAAAGCGCTGAGCCGTTAGTCGATAAGACAGATTTCTCGAAATACGATTGTGTAAAGGGAAGGCTCGTTGAATTTGTAAACTATGAGAGTAAATATGCGCCGCTGGTGTGGAAACTGCTGGGCAAAACAATAATAGTTGACACGATTGAATCGGCTGTCGAACTGTCTGCTCAGACTGACGGCGGCTACAGCTATGTCACGCTTGCAGGCGAGTTCCTTGGCCCGGATGGTACGCTAAGACTGGGGCCTTTAGGTAAAAGCAGCGGACTGATATCCCGCAGGAGCCGGCTGCGACAACTCCAGGAGGCTATAGGTAATATCGACGACGAGATAAGCTCGCTTGAAAAACAGTTGGCTATATATAATCAAACGAGCGAACACCTGGCCAAAGTACGCAAGGAGCTCAGAACAGCCATCTATGAGGCGAATACCGAGAAGATGCAGTTTGCCTCTAAGCTGAGCGTCATAGAGCAGAACACCCACAGGCTGCGAAAAGAAAAACCTTTAATAACAAGCGAAATCGACCAGCTTGAAGAGCAGATAAGCCGAACGGTACAGAAAGAATATGATTCCAAACAAAAGCTCGAGGAGCTCGAAGCAGTTAATAACGAGCGCTCTGCGCACATAAAAGAGCTGGAGGCTGCACACACAGAACAAAAATTGCAGTTGAAGTCGGTGACGGAAGAGCTGACGGATTTGCGCATCGAGCTCGGGCAAACGGCAGAGCGGAACAAGGCGTTAAAACAGTCGATTTCAAACATTCAAAATCAACTTGAGCAGAACATATCAGCGGCCCGGATGGCGCAGGAGGAGATACAAAGCTGCACCGAGGATTGCAAAAAGGCGGCAGCCGAGATTCTCAATTACGAAAGTAAGCTGACAGAACTTTACGTCGATAAAGAGACCAGCCAGCAAAACAGCAGAGAGCTGCACGAGCGGGTACAGAAACTGCTCGACGAACAAAAACAAACCGAGCATCTAATTCGCCAGCTTAGAGCCGAACAGGAACAAATCGAGCAAAGGATAAGTGAGCTGAAAATAGAGCTGGGTCAGCTCGAGGTAAAAGAACAGAATCTGATTGAAAGGGTTCGGGACGAACTCCAGATTGATCTGGTCGGCTCTTACGAAAATTACGAAGACAGTGAGATTGACTGGGATGTGGTGCGCGACGAGATAACAGATTTGCGAGGCAGGATTGAACGGCTCGGTAACGTCAACCTTGACGCAATCGAACAACAGGAGTCACTGGAGAAAAGGTACGATTTTCTCAGCAGCCAGGTCGAAGACTTAAACAAGAGCAAGGCACATCTGCAGCAATTAATAACCAGGCTTAACAAACAAAGCAGAGAGAGATTCCAGGACACATTCGCAAAGATACGAGAGAATTTTCAGCAGATTTTCCGTAAGCTTTTCGGCGGCGGAAAGGCAGATGTAATTTTAGAAGACTCAGAGGATGTTCTTGAGGCGGGCATAGAGATAATAGCCCAGCCGCCGGGCAAGGAGGCAATGAGCATATCGCTATTGAGCGGCGGTGAAAAATCGCTGGCGGCGATAGCACTTCTGTTTGCGGTCTTCAAGACCAAGCCGTCACCGTTCTGTTTTCTGGATGAGGTTGACGCGGCACTTGATGAGGCCAACAACGAAAGGTTCAACCTTATAATTAAGGAATTCCAGAAGAATTCGCAGTTTATTATAATCACGCACGCCAAGCGTACGATGAGCATCGCAGATATGCTTTACGGAATAACGATGCAGAAGCGAGGGATAAGTGAGAAGATAAGCGTTAGATTCGACGAATACGAGCCCGAAGAGCAGCCCGCTGCGGTGGCTTAAA
>CAYLMG010000048.1:0-9323 GCA_964384565.1 uncultured Pirellulales bacterium
CCTGCCGGCTTAAAAAGCCATAAGCTAATTCCTGTACTCCGAGGTTTGAGGGTGTGAGAACGATAAAGGTGCTCAATTTGAATAAGGCACTGAAAACCAGCAGAACAGGTAATGTGACATTAATATCAAAGATGCTGAAATATACGTAGAAAGCCAGAGATGTGCGGACAAACATAGTGATGCCGATTATAACGATTTTCAGCATATATGTTTTGTCTTTTAGGTTATTTACAGAGACGGTAAGAGTCTCGGATAGTTTTAAATGAAGCCAGTTGATATATTGGTTTTTGAAGTGGATCTTTCTGAATATTACCTCAAGCAATATTGGGACTAATAAGAGAATAAGTATTGTTATCGCAAGGAGTTTCCATCCTGTGAATGTTCCGATTTTGAAGCCTGGTTCGAGGGCGGCAACAACTACAAAAGCGCAAAGAAGATTCAGTATTGTATCCATCCAGGCGAATGAGGAAAAGGCGGTGATATACCTGGTATAAGAGATATCGGAATTTTTTTTAAGGAAGACACCCCGGTATAAATTGCCGGACTGTGGGATGATAGTGTTCAGGAACCTGCCGAGAATATATGTTTTTGTCCATAGTAAAAATTTAAGTTTTTTTTGGCTGCATTTTTCGAGAACGATCTTGAACCTTAAAATTGTCAGTAAATAAGAAATGAACTGAAGTATAAGGATATATAGGATTGCTGAGATGCTGATGGAAAAGGCAATTTGCAGGGAGTCCTGATTCTTGTAGAAGAATATTACAAAATATAGAATGCAAACCAGGGCGATGAGCCAGCGTAGTTTATTTTTCAGATTCTTCACCTTATCGGCCTTTACAGAAATAAATGTGTGGGCATTTCATAAGCTTGGTATTAAGTACCCATTTTTCGGTTTCTATCATGTTCATTTGATAAAATTTTCCTGCATAGAAATCATATTCACCAAGCATTTTGTACGCAAATTTTATAAACGGATTCTTATCCAACATAGGATTGATAAAACAATATTTTACTTCAAAGCCTTTTTCTCTAAATACATGAAAGATTTCCGCGACATCATTTTTACTAAGGATGGAAGGATGAAACTCAATAAATACGCCGAGTTTTTCTAAATTTAAGGTTTGAGTTATTCCCTTGATAATATTGATTTCGTAACCTTCGACATCCATACGAATAAAAGAAGGTTTTGGTTTTTCCTTTAGAAAGTGGTCAACAGTCTGGATTTCGACATCCAGGATTTGGTTTACTTTATCAGGGAGGTCTCTTTCGATTAAACGTGACCAGTTGCTTTTATTTGATATAAACATTTTGGTTTTGCCGTTTTTGTCTCCGAGCGCCAGATTAAAAGTCTGTATATTGTTAAATTCATTGAGCTTGATATTTTCGTTCAGTCTCTGGTAATTCACAGGCGAAGGTTCGACGGCATATACTGTTCCGGAAGAACCGACGATTTTGGATTCCATTAAAGCGAAATAGCCGATATTCGCACCGATGTCCAGTACAATGTCACCTTCCTTGACGAGCTTGCCCTTGAGAAAAAGGTCCGTTCCATAGAGTTCTCGTTTTTTATGGATAAAAAGCTCGCGGGCTATACCTTTGTCGCCTAAGTAAAGATACATCTTATAATTATTAATGTTTCTCGGCACTTTTTTTCTGACAAGATGTGTGAATATGCAGGGTAAGCCTGTGATGAATTGATGGATTTTTATTGAAATTACCTTTAAGGTCCTAAGAAGTAGATTTTTGATTGGTTCTTCTTTAATTGTTCTTTTTATTTGCTTTAGCAGCATTCTATTTGTTAAGCATCTCTGTGTTTATTTATTGAAAGAATACTTTTCTATGATATCGACCATAAAGTTAGTAACGTCAAATTTTTCAGATAAGAGTTTTTTCCTTGCCTCTTGACACTTTTGTCTCGAGAGTGGGTCTTTTAACCATTGAATGCAGAATTTAGCAGCTTCGTTGGTGTCAGTAGTTTGTTTAAGCAGTTTATATTTTTCGTGCATATTTATGTATCCGAGCTTTAAAGTGTTAATATACACAGATGGCACCCCAAGCGTAGCAGATTCAGATGCCATAGAGGCGCCTTCACCAACGTATAATGAGGCAAAAGCAATAACGTGATGTATTAGATGAGCAGGAATTTTAAGTTCATATTGCTTTAATTCAGGGACAATAGAACTCTCAGACGATAAATAAGTTTTTGCATGTTGTGATATGGTTTTAATAAAATTAGTTAGCTTGTTTCTGTTCAAACCGTGTTGGCCTATGTCGTGAAATGCTTTCCAGGCGCTTAGTCGTATAATGCAGTATTTCTCATTTGGATTGATTCCAAGGGATTTGACAATACTTGGATCAGGCTTGAAACGATTTGGATGTAAATACGCAATCTCATGAAAACCGGGATAAAAAACTTGTTTTTTAGATGGTTTTGCATAGTAGCAGTCCGGGCTGTAGACTACTGTGGCAAAGGGCCTGGTAAGTTTATGAAGTAGGCGGTAGTGATCGGTGTGGTCCCAAATCACAGAAGGTTTCCTTATGAATTTACCAACGTGAGCGGAATAAACAGAGTTTACACCGGTGAGCAAATCTGGTTTATATTTTTTGCAGAAGCGCCAGAGTAGGAAATCTCTTGCGAATAATCTGAATGGTGACAATAATCTGTTTTTTGTTTTGCATTCTATGATGGTATAAGGTATGCCAAAATGGTTCAATAAGCCAGTTACTATCTCCGTCTGTCTGGTTGTTACTACTATGGTGTGTTTGCGTTTTTGCAGCTCTGTAATAGCATTATGGAAAAAGTGTACATCGGCCGGATGGAAAATGTCAATCAAGATTCTCATTTTATATAATGCCAAGCTCCTGAAGCATTTTATAACAAATTTTAATGTGGAAATCATATCAAAGTTAACGAGTTAAGTAAAGCATAATTGTATTAGGAATGTTGTTTGGGGCTATGCCTTGAGGTTTTCCACAAATGTTTTTATTTCATCGCGGACACGGCGGAATTCGTTCACGATTTCCTTTTCTGGGCCTGTTGCCATAGTCGGGTCGTCGAAGTTGTGGTGAATCAATTTTACTTTTCCGGGGAAAACGGGACAGCTCTCTTTTGCCTTATCGCAGAGAGTTATGACATAATCGAAATCGATACCGGCCAAATCGTCTATGGATTTTGAATAATGGCTTGAAATGTCTATTCCTGCTTCGGCCATAACCTTGATTGCCCGTTCGTTAACCTTGCTCGGGTTTACTCCTGCAGAGAAGGCCTCGATCTCGTCAGGTCTAAAAGAATTCGCGAAGGCCTCAGCCATCTGGCTGCGGCAGGAATTGCCCACACATAGGAACAAAATTTTTATTTTTTCATCTTTTGCCATTTGTGTTTCTCAAATTTTCAGCAGCTTTTCGGTGATTGTAATTGTTGCGTTTTTATTGGCAATGATTTCGCAGTTATTTTTCATTTCAGCGAGTTTGTTATCATTGTTCATCAGCTCTTCAAGTTCTTCGGCGAGCCATTCGCGGCGGTCTTTTTCGTCGGGCAGGTCGTCAACGATAATTGCAGCTCCGGCTTCGACGAGTTTACCGGCGTTCAGGTACTGGTGCATATCCCTGTGATACGGGTACGGAATGCAGATACTCGGTACTGATGCAGCGGCGTACTCGGCGATGCTCACGGCACCGCTTCTGCCGATAACCAGATTCGCGGCTGACAGGAGGTCGGCCATATCATCGTAGTAGTCAATAATTTTGTGTTTTATTTTTGCGCTCGAATATTTTGACTTGACCCGGTCGAGATTGTTTACGCCTGTGATGTGCACTATCTGCCAATTTTCGGCGAAGCGGTCGAGAAATTCGAGCAGCGAGCAAATCGTATTGTTGATGTTCTGCGAGCCGCTGGAGGCGCCAGTTATCAGCAGAGTCTTTTTATTCTTATCGAGGCCGAAGTGTTCAACGGCTTTTTGAGGATTAGAATTTTCGAAGCCGGCTCTAAGGGGACAGCCGGTTACATTTATTTTGTATTTTTGCTTTTTAAGATATCGGGCAGAATCCTCGAACTGTACGAAGATTTCGTCGGCCCATCGTGCGATTAGCTTATTTGCCCGGCCGGGAACGATATCGACGTTTATTAATTTGACGGGTATTTTTCTTTTATGTGCAGCCCGGCATACGGGGGCTGCTGCGAAGCCGCCGATGCCGACCACAACCGGATTTTCGGTTTTGTCGAGGATTCGGTCTGCGATTTTGGCGCTTTGAAAAAAGGTTTTTAAGAATCTGAGGAATTTTGCCGGATGCAGTGAAAAAGCTTCTGCAGGCAGCTTTGTGGATTCGAAACCAGTTTTTGATAGGATTTTTGAGTCGATTTCGCGGCTGCTGCAGAAGAAATGGATTTTTGCTGTTGGTTCAAATTCGATGATTTTTTCAGCAACAGCAATTGCGGGGTAGATATGTCCGCCTGTACCGCCGCCGGCAAAGAAAAATGCTTTGTTACTCATTTTTACATAGACTCCAAAGCCTGCAGAATAACAGCAGTTTTCTTTGTTTGCAATGGTTCGTTTGACTGTTCTTTGCCGGTTTGTTTTGCGATGTTCAGCAGGACACCGACTGCGGCGGCGGAGAGGAGCATAGAAGTACCGCCGGCACTTACGAAGGGCAGCGGTATTCCCTTTGTGGGCAAAACGACGGTGACAACGCCGATATTGATGGCAGCCTGGATTGTTATTGTCAGCACTATCCCGGCGGCGAGGATTTTGCCGAAATCGTCTTTGGTTCTTTTGATAACGAGAATTCCCAGCCAGAGGAAAACTATAAATAACATAATGACCGCTGCGGTACCGACAAATCCAAACTCTTCGCCGATAATAGCAAAGATAAAGTCGGTGGTATCTTCGGGCAGATGGCCGTATTTGCAGATACCGCTGCCGAGCCCTTTGCCGAATAAGCCGCCTGAGCCGAGCGCAATAAGGGATTGATTCGCCTGATAATTAGCTGAGTCGGCGAGTTCGGTTGGTTTTAGAAAGGCGACAATTCTTTGCATTCTGTGCGGATAGAGCCAGAGGATGAGGCAAAAAGCGATAAGTGCAAATGGGAGAGGGGCCAGCAGATGTCGCCATTTTGCACCTGCGATTGTGAGCATAATAAATGCCAGCAGCGCAATAAAAGCGGCGGTGCCGAGGTCTTCGATGATAATCAGGCCTACAACAATAGCTATAATAGCACAGAGCGGTATAAATCTTTTCCGGAATAGCTGTAGATTGAAACCTTCTTTGGCACAAAGACCTGCGAGGAAGAAAACAACCGCCCATTTTGCAAGCTCTGAGGGCTGAAAGCTGATTGTTATCGGGCCTAAAGGTATTTTCAGCCATCGGTAGTGGTTATGTATTTTGGGTATGAATGTTGGAAAAACCGGGTGGAATCGCTGGTATAAAACGATAGCGAGAAGAGCGATACTCAAGGCTAATGCGTAAACGGCAGGCGATTTTAGCAGGCCTTTATTAAATCCGAATCTGTGATAGTTTATTGCTGAGGCTGCGAACATTATGAGGATTGCGAGCGGGAAAAAGAGAATTTGCCTTAGCGATGCAGAGTTATAAAAATGACGTAAGTCTATGTCCTGGGAGATGTTGGCGGAAGCTGAGAAGACAAAGACAGCGCCCGTCGCCATAAGCAGGATAACACATATGGCGATTTTGTCATCGAGAGCAGTTTGTTTTCGCAGCTCAATCATATTAAAAAAGCTTGCGTAAATAATATTCGGGTGAAAACGAGCTATTATTTTTTCGGCTGATGTGCCGGAAAAGCAGTAAAAAAAGTCTGTAGTGCTATCGTAATCTTTTTATTTTTTTATTTTTTCGATTTTTTGAAGTGCTGTTTCATAATTATTTTGGCCGAGACGGCTGAAAGGGGTGCAGTCAGGGTACATCTGTTTGAACTGCGCTCGGAAGGAATCCTCGATTTCGACAGCTTTTTCGTAGTGTTCGAGGGCGAGATTCATTTTTCCGAGCTGTTCTTCTATCTGGGCCAACGAGAGATGCAGTCTGGCCAGGCCGGGATAAAGCTCAACAGTTTTCGCTGCGGCATCGAGGGCCTTTTTCAGCCATTCGGTTTTTTGTGGTTCCGGTTGAGCCTGGCTGAGCAATAGATATATATCGCTTAATTTTTTGAAGTAAGAATATCTATCATGGTCTCGTTTGATTGCGGTCATGTAGCAGCTTTCGGCCTGTGTGAGCAGCTCTATGCCGGAGCGGGGATTTGAGCGGTAATTTTGCTCATAAAGCAGGCCGTTGTGGTATGGTGCGGTCGTGCTTAGTGGGTCAGCTTCCGCTGCTTCATTAAAAAGGGAATGCGCGTGATGGTAGCTGCCGAGGGCTTCGGCTTTTTTAGCAGCGGCTATCTTTGAAGAACTTTTTACAACAGGGACAATACAATAATGGAAGAAAGCGAAAGTTACAGTAAAGCCTGCAAGAGCTGTTATTATTTTTATTGTGGAGTTGGTCTTAAAATGAAAGCAGGGATTCTGCCGGGCATTTAAATCCGAGGCAATCAGGCAGGCGAGGATAGCACAAAAGGCTGTGAAAACCGGAGGCTCGAAGATGGCAAAGTCTATGAGGTTGTGTATGAGCAGACCAAAAACGGCAGAGACAAGAGCAGCTATGGTTATATTCATTTTGCGTTTGGTTTGTTGCATGTTGTGCAGGGGGCCGTTGGTTATTAGAAGAAAACCTATGATGAAAAATAGTATAGGCATTATCAGGACCATAAATATGCCTGAGAGAATTTCCGACAGGGAGATATCGAGTGAGATTGGGATTAACAATGGTCTGAAGATTAACAATATAAGCGGGATGAAAACGATAAGCAGTCTTTTGAGATTTTTGTACGAATGGGTCTTAACAGGCCTCTCGGATAGTGTAGTTATTGGATTTATCTTCCAGAGGGGCAGGCAGATTATTGCGAGCAAAGCAATAAGGCCGATAGGGCCGTATTGGGTCAGAATGCTGAGGATAAAGTTGTGCGGGTCAGAGACAGTTTCTATTGCCTGGGGAAGTTTGTAATGCAGGTAAGCGTTTGCGAAGTTTGCCGGTCCGACGCCGGTGTATGGATTTTCGTCGACGATTTTACCGGCGGCGAGCCAGTACTGCCATCTGACGAGCATAGAGTTTCCTCCCGGCAGTCGGTTATGAGCAAGGCCGTAGGAAATGACGACCCAGGTAACAGAGGTGATTACAAGCAGACAGATGATTAAGATAAACTTTTTGTGTGAGTATATCCAGCCGCCGAAAGACCATAGTAAGGCAAAGAGAACTGATGCGAGTGCAGCGGCAATGATGGCGCCTTTGCTGCGTGTAAGGAGCAGGCCGATGATGACTATTACGAGAACGGCGCCCGATGTTAAGTAGTGCCAGGGGTCGGCGTCGGGATTTTTGCGGTTTTTAACTTTGTCGATAAATAAAACAGCGGCGGCGAAAAGTGCTAGTATTGCGAAAGAACCCGCAGAATTTGATGTAGTAAAGAAACCTTTTATGTCTTTCGAATAGAGCCTGTGTTCAAACTGAAAATGTTCCAAAGAGCCGGTCCGGGTATTACGCGACTGAAGCATCCGGGTTGGATTTTGTTCGTATTGCTTGATTAATTGTTCGTTATCAAATGAGAACTGTTCGTAGCATTGGTAGGTAGAAACGAATCCTGAAGCGGCAATGACAGCCAGTGTTAGTTTGATTTTAGCAGGGGAATCGAGAATTTGAACGAGCAGGACGGCCATTAGCAGCGGTGCGATAAAAATGACAGCAGAGGTGATTGCAGCTCGTGTATTCGAAGCGGCTGAGCCTGAGATTACCGAAGCGATAACCAGCAGCGATAGACCGATTTCGATACCTGTGAACCTATAGAGGAAGTGCTTTGTATAAAAATTTAAGATGAGCCAGATTACAAATGCGACAATCAAAACAGCAGAAAGAATAAGGCTGTAAATGACAGTGTTCAGGGTGCTTATCTGGTCTGTTGATTGAGGGGATAAAACTTCAGTAAGCGTGGTGCGAAGAGCGATTAAGCACAGGCAAAGGATGAGTAAAAACAGTTCGAAGACAACCAGGGATTTGCTTTTGGACGGGTTGAGGGCGTTTGCTACGTTTTTCATTTTTTTTTCGTCACTTGATGTTAAGTTTGAATACTTTTTTTACGAAATAAGTATAGCATTTTGGTGATTTATGGCAAGAGAGCAATTCGGCTGGACAGGATATTCCGGAAGCGTATTTTTTTAAGCAAAGCTTGACAAACATCAGGTTGTTTTGAAGAATGTGCAGTAACAATACAAGGTGGTTTATGGAACAAGACAGATTGTGCATATATAAAAGTGTGAAGTTTGAGAAGCCGAAATTGCTTCTGGGTTTTCAGGGGTGGATGGACAGCGGAGAAGTTTCGACGGGCACTGTCAAATATTTTGTGGAAACCCTCGGTGCGGAAAGAATTGCCGAGATAAGGCCGGAAGGTTTCTATATTGAAAATTTCCCGGGTACGATGGATTTTGCGGCAATATTTCGGCCCTATACAAAGATTGAGAAAGGCCTTGTAACAAGACTCGAATGGCCGAAAAATATTTTTTACGGTGACGTAGCGAGTAATCTGATATTTTTTATCGGCAAGGAGCCAAATTTCGGCTGGAAGGAATTTTCGGAGTGTATCTTTTCGGCTTGTGCTCAGTTCGGTGTCGAAGAGATTTATTTTGTCGGCAGCGTATCGGGTCTGGTTCCTCATACACGTGAGCCTTTATATTTTTGCTCGGTTTCTGATGAGCAGTTTAAGCAGGTTTTCGAAAAGTACGGTATGAGGTTCAGCGACTATGAGGGCCCAGCCGGTATTGTCACTTACCTGACAGCCAATATGCCGCGGTATGGGGTAAGTATGGCGAGCCTTGTGGCAACGGTGCCGGCTTATGTGCAGGGTAATAATCCTATTTGTATTGAGTCAGTTGTACGTCGAATAAGGACTTTGCTGGGAGTGCATATAGATACAAAACAGCTTCGCAATATCAGCGAGGAGTTCGAAAAGAGATTGAGCGACGTTGTGGACGGTCAGCCGGAACTGGCTGGTCATATTCGTAAAATGGAAGAGAACTACGACAATGAGATTTTCGATGACCAGATGGGGGACTTGAAGCAGTGGCTTGTCAAGAAAGGTATAAGACTGGATTGATGCAGCTTTCTTTGTACCTGTATAAGAGTTTCGCAACAAAGTTTTTTTCGAGCAGCTATTTCTTCGGCATCTGATTTAGCTTTTCCACACAGGAGCCGAAAATGCCTTTGAAGAACTCAACGGCATTTGGGTCCTGG